>JARIBO010000035.1 GCA_029257405.1 Caryophanales bacterium | reverse complement strand
GTGTAGAGATTCTGCTTTCCTTTTAGTTATTTAAAGTGCTTCTTGTGTAGCCGGTAAATTGTTCTTCTATAATTTTACCTAGAATAAAGATTGAATTTTCATTGCCAACTTTAGCCATGATTTGAATGGCAATTGGTAAATTGTTGTCATCAAAACCAACCGGAATTGTTAAAGAAGGTAATCCCCATACATTTGCATAAGTCACATAAGGTAAATATTTTAAATATGTTTTTTTAATTGAAAATATTTCATTGTAAAACTCTCCATGAAGAGGAGCACTTGTATGATGGACGGGGAAAATTAAAACGCGATTATCCAAATGTAAATCAACAGCTCGGTGTCCGTGTTTTAAGAGTGCTTCAATCTCTTTTACTCGTTTATTATTAGGTTTAAACATATTAGCGCCAATAATTGCCCAAGAGAGCTTCGTGCTTGTATTTGTATTTTTCGTTATTTTTTCATTTAAATAGGCTTTCCAAACATTTACTTGATCAGTATTAAAGGCAAGTTTTTTGATATGATCTGCTCCGTTAATGGACATGATTTCTTGCCAAACGCCAGCAGTATCATCAAAATAAGGAGGAATTGATTCATTAGCACCATATGCATTAATTAAAAATTCTTTTACATTTGTTAGAAGTTCAGCCGTTTTATCAGATATCGGATAACCATTATCAACTGGCAACACATCAATTTCGAATCTTTCATAATGGTTTTTTTGATTTTGATTTTGATTAATTATATTATAAATTAATTTCATATCTCTGACTGATTTACCAATAGGACCAATGCCTAACATATGTTTTTGATGTTCAATGACTGTTTTAGGAAAATGTCCTGTTTCATCAACTTGGTAAGCGCCTGGTTTAAAACCAATCACACCAGAAAAATGACTAGGGAACCTAATCGAACCACCAATATCAGAACTTAGTCCAACAGCACTCGCACCTGTACTAATTAACGTACCTTCTCCTCCACTTGAACCACCTGCAGTGTGGTTAACATTCCAAGGATTATTTGTTCGGCCGTATAATTTATTTTCTGTTTCCTGACAAAAACAAAGTGCTGGTGTATTTGTTTTTCCTAAAATAATAGCTCCTGCTTCGCGTAATTTTTTTACAGCATAAGCATCCTCAGTTTTAACAATGTCTTTACGATGAACAATACCACCTGTTGTATGCATGCCTTTAACATCAAATGCTTCCTTTATACTAATTGGTACACCAAAAAGGGGAAGTCGACGTTTGTTTACACTTGTTTCATTATCACAAGCGAGTGCTTCGTTTAAAGCTTCTTCAAAACGATTTTCAACAACAGCATTTAAAATTGGATTTATCTTTTTAATATGGTCAATATATGTCTTTGTTATGAAGTGACTCGTTAATTTTTTTTCATTAATTAACTTAGCGATTTCAGTAGCATCCATGTCTAAAAGAGAGTCGACTGAATAGTTATCAATATGTGTAGTCACAAATACCCCTCCAATCCTATATATTTACTATTGTACCATGTAAATTAAAGAAAAGTATTGAGTAATTATAATGTTAGCCTATTATAACAATTGTAATATGGTATAATGAGATCATATGAATATTAGAGTGAGGGATGTTAATGTATTTTGTTGACCGAAGTAAAATTGAAAAAACACTAGCTTATATGGATGAATTATTAAAGGAAATAAGAGATAATCAATTTAATACACGTATTGAACAATTAGGTTTAGAAAGAAGTGTCCATTTAATTATTGAGTCTATGATGGATGTAGGAAATATGATGATTGATGGATTTATTATGAGAGACCCAGGTAGCTATCATGATATAATCGATATTATGATAGACGAACGTGTTATTCCAAAAGAAGATGAAGCTTCATATAAAAAAATAGTAGATTTAAGACAAATGCTTGTCCAAGATTACTTAGAAATTAATGATGAATTATTAGCAGAAGTCATCAAAAAAGAATTGCCAACAATCGAAAAGTTTAAAACATACATTATAACTTATTTGAACAATGAGTTAGACGTAGCGAATGCTTTTTCAAAAGAAGATTAAGAGGTGAGAAAATGAAGAAAAAAGCGACAGCAAAAGAACAATTATTGCTAGTTTTAAAAAAAGAAAATGAATGTGGCATGAAAGATTTTATGAAGCATTTTACTATTTCTGAAATAGCAATTCGTCGCCATCTTCGCGAACTTATTACAAGGGGATTTGTCGAAGAGAGATCTGTTAAACAAGAAATTGGACGTCCATTTCATAAATATAAATTAACAACTCTTGGCCATAGAACATTTCCTAATCAAGACAATAAATTACCTTCAGAAATTCTTTCAGATATCGAATCAACATTAGGTAGAGAAGCGGTATCAAAAGTATTGAAACAAAGAAGAGATCGTGAAGTTACTACCTATCAGTCTGAAATATCAGGTAAACCATTTGATGAACAAATAAAAAAAATAGCTGACATTCAAGATTCTGAAGGATATATGGTCGAATGGACAAAAAATCAAGATGGTAGTTATGAAATTATTAATTATAATTGCCCCATATATAGCATTGCATCATCATACAATGAAGTTTGTGAAAATGAAAAAGAAGTATTACAAAAAACATTTCCTAATAGTAATGTGATTTCACATTCTCGTATTGTTGATGGGAAAAAGAATTGTAGTTGGACGATTAGTAATCCAAAAGCAACATAAAGAGTATGCAGATGCATACTCTTTATTAATTTATATAAGGGTGTGTAGGATGAAATCTTATAAAGGATATTTAATTGATTTAGACGGTACAATATTTAAAGGTATAGACGTTATTCCTGGCGCCAAAGAATTTATTAAAAAGCTTAAAAATAAAAACATTCCGTATGTTTTTATCACTAATAATTCTGCATTAACAGCTGAATCATTAGTAAACAGGTTAAACAAAATGGATATTCCAGCAACAAAAGAAAACATTCTAACGTCAAGTATTGCAACAGCCAAGTACTTAAAGCAGGACACTTCAAATGTAACTTGTTTCATAATCGGCGAAGAAGGTTTGAGTAAAGCACTTAAAGATGAAGACATTCAGATATCAAATCATAATGTTACTCATGTTGTGATGGGAATAGACCGACAAGTCACCTATGAAAAACTCGCATCAGCTGCAAGTTTTGTTCGAAAAGGTGCTCACTTTATCTCAACAAATAAAGATCTTGCGATCCCAAGTGATGAGGGGATTATACCTGGTAATGGCGCTCTTACATCTGTTGTATCTTTAACTACTGGAATTAAACCGCTATTTATGGGTAAACCAGCCAAAAGCATGATTCAAATTGGTTTAGATATGTTAAATTGTTCAGCTGACGAAGTGGTATTAATTGGAGATAATTATTTTACGGATATTTTAGGTGGTATTCAATCAGGTGTTGATACAGCATTTGTCTTAACAGGTATTGGTAAGGTAACTGATATCGATTCTTCTTTAAAACCTACTTATATATATAAGGATTTACTTGCACAAGAAATTATATAATCATAAAAAAACTCTGAAAATATCATTTATGTGATATTTTCAGAGTTTTTATTATTCTTGATTTTCTTCTTCTAAATCACCAACAATTGCGTGAGCTAATCGACTTGAAGCAGCTGCTGCAATTGCGCCTACAATATCATCTAGAAATGTATGAACTTCTCCGTTAGAATGGTCGTTTAACCGACTTAAAATTCCTGGTTTTTGTTTATCAATAAATCCATAACTTGTAAAGCCAATTGATCCATAAACGTTTACGATAGATAATGCAATCACTTCATCTATGCCGTATAACCCTTCATCTCGGTGAATGATATCTTGGAGTGGTTCAGATAAAAGTCCTTTTTCAGCAAGAATATCAAGTTCAATTCCAGTAAGTACTGCATGTTGAACTTCACGTTTAGATAAAACACGATTTACATTATGTAAACAAACATCCATTGTCAAATCATCATGGTATTGTGCTTGAAGGTAAAAAACAAGTTCAGCAATATCAATTAGTTTTACATTACGGAATTCTAACATTTTTCGTGCATCTCTTTCAAGTTCACTTTGTTTTTCTACATTCATCAGTATTTCACCACTTTCTTCTATGTACACTATGTGTTAAGTCTATCATGACAAGCAAATTGTGAAAAGCGTTTACAGTGAAAATGTGGTACGCTAAAGGTAAATTATTTAATAGGAGGTTTGAGGATGAAATCAAAAATATATATAACAAGAAAGCTTCCAGATTATATCATAAAAAAGTATGAAGAAAAATATGAAATAACCATGTGGAATCAAGCAGAAACTCCTGTTCCAAGAGATGTTTTATTAAAAGAAGTAGCAGATGCTGATGCACTTTTTTCTACATTATCTGAAGAAATTAATGATGAATTATTTGAAGTTGGGAAAAATTTAAAAGTAGTGAGTAATTTAGCAGTTGGTTTTGACAATATTGATTTAAAAGCTGCACACAAATATGGTGTGCCTGTTACGAAT
The DNA here is from genome assembly GCA_029257405.1 of Caryophanales bacterium. Classification (GTDB taxonomy): domain Bacteria; phylum Bacillota; class Bacilli; order Bacillales; family Amphibacillaceae; genus Pseudogracilibacillus. Next base: position 34,705 of record JARIBO010000035.1, on the reverse strand, counting down.
ACACCTGATGTTTTAACTGAAACAACTGCCGATTTAACTTTTGCACTATTAATGGCAACAGCAAGGCGTTTAATTGAAGGTTCTAAATGTATCGAAGAAAACAAATGGGAAAACTGGGCACCATTTATGTTAGCAGGAACAGATGTTCATCATAAAACAATCGGGATTGTAGGTATGGGACGTATTGGTGAAGCAGTAGCTAAAAGAGCTAAAGGGTTTAATATGAATATTATTTATCACAACCGGAGTCGTAAAGCGGACTTTGAAATTGCAGTAGAAGCTGATTACTATGATTTTGACGAGTTAATTGAGGAAGCTGATTTTGTCGTTTCATTACTACCACTTACAAATGAAACAAAAGAAAAATTTAATAAAGCAGTATTTAAGAAAATGAAAAACTCAGCAATATTTATTAACGTTTCTCGCGGAGGCGTTGTGAATGAAGGCGATTTATATAATGCACTAGTTTCAGAGGAGATTCGTGCAGCAGGACTAGATGTATTTGCAGATGAGCCAATCCAAAATGATCATCCTCTTGTATCACTTGATAATGTTGTTGCGCTTCCGCATATTGGGTCAGCAAGTGTTGAAACAAGAGAGAAAATGATTAATTTATGTTTCGATAATATTGACGCTGTTTTATCAGGCAAGAAACCATTAACTGAAATATAAAAAAAGAATCAGACAAATAATTTTGTCTGATTCTTAAGCTTAAAAGACTTGTTCTATTTCTTTTATTCCAGGAACTTCAGTTGTTAAAGCACGCTCGATACCTGCTTTTAATGTAATTGCTGAACTTGGGCAATTACCACAAGCACCCATTAAACGTAACATAACTACACCATCATCAACATCAATTAACTCTACATCGCCACCGTCACGTAAAAGAAACGGACGTAATTTATTTAATACTTCTTGAACTTGTTCATGCATAATAAAAAAACTCCCTTCAAAAAGATTATATTTATTTAGAAATATACCTTGAATTAATCAGAATACGTAACTTCATTTTAGACTCTTTTGTTATAAAAGTAAAACAAAAGATCTCTAATTGAGAATGTTGTTGAAAGATTAAACTAAAATGAATCGAAACAGTTGCTTGAATAACAGACAGTTTGTATACTTGAGGTATACATGAGTTTATAATTAAGGAGGGTACGAGATGATAATAACAATTACAGATGAAGCACGAGCTCAAATAAAAGAAATGATGCAAGATGAGCCAGCTGAAGCTAAACTAAGGTTTGGTGTTAAAGGTGGTGGGTGTAGTGGTCTTTCTTATGCACTTGGATTTGAAGAAGAGTATAATGAAGAGCTTAATGTTTTAGAAGTAATTAATGATATTCCGGTCGTTATCTCTAAGCAAGATATCCCAATGCTTGAAGAGACTGTTATTGATTTTAAAGAAAATTTAATGGGCGGCGGATTTAGTATCAAAAATCCTCAAGCAGCATATTCGTGTGGTTGTGGATCATCATTTAGACCAGAAGATTATAAAGGTGAAATAGAAAAGTGCTAACACATATATAATTTAAGAGGTTATAAATACTTAATCTTTTTAAATATAAAGAAGTGATCTCAGTCTATTCTATGAGGTCATTTTTTTATTGTCACAATTTAGTGATTGATTTTTAAATATTGAGAGTTATTATTCGTTATTTAAATTAATTCATAGTATAATTTCCAAATGAATTCGTATTAAAGCTCATAAACTATATAAAAATATTTGTGAGAAATGTATTGATTTGTTTAAGCGACAAATTGATACGTTTTCTTTTTGTGTTATTTTATTAAATTAAAAATAGAAAGGGTGATAAAATGAGAAAAAACATGTCTCTCACTTTGCTACTCATTAATTTATTTATTGCATTTTTAGGTATAGGTTTAGTCATACCTGTATTACCTACAATTATGAATGAACTCGAATTAACTGGGAAAGTGGTAGGTTACTTAGTTGCGGCTTTTGCTATCAGCCAATTGTTAGTTTCACCACTTGCTGGTAAATGGGTAGATCAATACGGGAGAAAAACAATGATAGTAATTGGTTTACTTATCTTTAGTTTTTCAGAGTTATTATTTGGACTCGGAAAAACAGTAGAAGTCTTATTTATCTCACGGTTACTCGGCGGAGTAAGTGCCGCATTTATCATGCCTGCAGTAACAGCATTTATTGCTGATATTACAACGATGGAAACAAGATCTCGTGCGATGGGGTACATGTCAGCAGCTATTTCAACTGGATTTATTATTGGACCAGGTATTGGCGGTTTCTTAGCTGAAATAGGAACAAGAGTCCCGTTTTTTGCTGCAGCAGTCGTTGCATTAATATCTGCAATTGTCTCATTTATCTTCCTTAAAGAACCAGTTCGTTACAAAGAAGCTATTATTACTGAACAAACAACAGGATTAGCTCGTATTTTTAATCCACTTTACTTCATTGCTTTTGTAATTATCTTTATTACACAATTTGGGTTAGCCGCATTCGACTCATTATTTAGTTTATTTGTCGATCATAAATTTGGTTTTACTCCAAAAGATATAGCAATTGTTATTACAGGTGGGGGACTCGTTGGTGCAATTGCTCAAATCTTTCTGTTTGATTCTTTAACTAAAAGATTTGGCGAAGTTAGATTAATTCGGTATTCATTTGTTTTCTCTGCTATTTTAGTTGTTGTGACGACGATGGTTACTTCTTATATTAATATATTACTCGCAACAATCTTTATTTTTGTTGGATTTGATTTAATGCGACCTGCAGTTACTTCATATTTATCAAAAGTAGCAGGTAATGAACAGGGATTTGTTAGTGGAATGAACTCGATGTTTACGAGTTTTGGTAATATGTTTGGTCCAATTGTGGGTGGAGCACTATTTGATATTAATTTAGATTATCCATTTTACTTTACCGCACTCGCACTTGTTGTCGGAATTGCTTTATCATATTTCTGGAAACAACCTACGTTTGAAGACGAAATGGCTAGATAAAAAGGAACTAACTAAAAAAAGTTAGTTCCTTTTTATTTACCAAATTTGAATCATTAATTGAATATAAATTTGTGTGACGATAAAAAACACAATCGAATATTTCCAATTAGATTTTACACCGTTAGTAAATAAATTCAGTCCATTAGAATCACTTAACACAATTAAGGGCATCAGGACAGGTGAAATTAAAATAGAAATGACACTACCCGAAGTAATCGCAAGAACAATTAGTTCTGGCGGATATGGTAAGGCAAGGCTTTTTAAAATGCCAGCAACTAAAACCATAACTGTTAAAGGTCCTAAACCTAAAAGTCCTAAAATAATCACAATAAAAGGAAGTAAGTATAATGGATTTAACCATGAGATCTGACTTTCTATATAATTTAGACCACCTACAACATTTTCTGCAAAATTAGTTTGATTGAGAGAAAAAATTAACGTTCCAATTGAGAGCATAAGTGATACTTGATAAGCTTTTTTACCTAGCTCGCTTAAAAAATATTGCTTACCAATTGTTTTAAGTTTATAAACTCTCCGTTTATAAATGTAAAAAATAATTATCCAACCAAGAATAACAAGAGGAATAAGAATCATTAAAGGTATGTTCCAAACACTAAAAATAAAGAAAATTGCTCCAAATAGACTAAAAAATAAGAAGAAGAATTCAATCACATTTCGCTTACGTTCTTTTACATCAGTAGAAGCAGTAAGTAAAACACTGTCTATTTCTTTTTGTAAAATCGGTGTGATATTTAGGTTATGTTTACGCTCAGTAGGAGAAACAAACATAACGGCAATAATCGTTCCAACTAAAGCAATACCGAAACCTTGAGCTATAGCTATATAAATCGATGCACCTAGTGTGTCTACAACTACGATAAAACTAGGAACCGTAATTACCCATAAAGTTGACAAGCCATAACCACGTAACAATGCTGTTCCTTTATATCGTTCCCACATTTCATCATTTTGATCTTTTAAAATAATATTAATAAATTGATACATCATTGTGATAGAACCAAAAAGTAAGAAGTAAGTTAAGACTTGGGTAAGTGATATCATTGCAAAATAAAATTTTTTACTCGTGTTAATAAAATCATGAAAAATACTCATCATATCTTCAATATAAGGTTCTTCTTGAAGAACCCAACTAATTAAAGGAATGATTACTAGGATACCAATTACATTCCGCATTTCCTGTAGACCAAAAAGAATGCTAGGAAAAATATCTGATCCAGAATAAATTAAAATAATGAATCCAATTAATAAAATAAACAGAGGAAGTTTAAACCGTGATAACGGTATTGATAGCCCTGCAAATATAATGATTGCAAGCCCTGCATATGGAAGCAACTCTAATAAAAGTGGTTGGTCGACAATCGCACTTATAATATGCAATGCTGTATAAAGTAAAATTGCTATGCTAAGTCCAAATTTAATAATATTTTTCATCGCTATTTACATTTTCCTAACTGTGTATAAGAACACAAAATTTAAACTATCTACTACTTATAATATCATGAATAAAAAGATATTAAACTAAAAAATCGATTAGTGATTTTTTAATCACTAATCGATTTATTAAATACTACTTATCTAAAAAAGATTGGGCAATTTTATAATCACTAAAGTCATAACGCACACCATTAATTTCTTGGTATTCTTCTTGACCTTTACCTGCGATAATAATGATATCTTCTTTCTTAGCGATACTAATTGCTTTTTTTATTGCATCTTTTCTATTTTCAATCATTAAAGGTTTTTCTTTCATACCAGCAATGATATCAGTAATGATTGCTGAGGGATTTTCAGTTCTTGGATTATCAGAAGTAACGATAGGAATATCACTATTATTTTCAGCTATAAGACCCATTTCAGGCCGCTTCGTTTTGTCTCTATCGCCACCTGCTCCGAAGACAACAATGACTTTCCCAGTTGTCACTTTAGTTACAGTTTTTAAAACATTTTCTAAAGCATCAGGCGTATGTGCATAATCTATAAAGACGTTACTTGATCCAACTCTTTCTAATCGTCCTTTAATACCGTGGAAGCTAGAAACAGTATTTTGAATTATCTCCCAAGGTAAACCTTCTTTAGAAGCAACGATCATGGCAGCAAGTAAGTTATATAAATTATATCTTCCAATTAATTCAGTTTCAAATGGAATTGTTTTTCCGTCCGTTACTAAATCAAATCGCGTCATAAACTGATCTTCTTCAATATTAATTGCTCTGAAATCTGCAGGAGCATCAAGTGCATAAGTAATAACATGAGCTTTTGTATCAGCAGTTATTTTGTTACTATATTCTGAATCGGCATTAGTTATGACAAATTCATCACTTTTTGCTGTATCAAAAAGAATCTTTTTTGCATCAAGATAAGCATCCATCGTTTTATGGTAGTCTAAATGATCTTTTGTTAAATTAGTAAATAAACGATATTTAAAGTTAATCCCTAATGTACGTCCCATATGAAGACCATGACTTGTCACTTCCATTAGTAAATAATCACTTTTTTGTTTTACTAGTTCAAAAGCGATTTTTTGTAATTCTAATGGAGGGGGAGTAGTAGGTGTTAAAGTATTTGTTTCGACTTCTTTATCATTTAAGAAAATGCCGTTTGTCCCTATATCAGCAACCGACTTATCCGTTGCTCTTAATAAGTGTGAGATTAATTTAACGACACTTGTTTTCCCATTCGTACCAGTGATTGCAACGTTTGTCATTAAATCTGTTGGGTAATCATAAAATCGTGCTGCAATTAAACTAATTAAATCATTTGTATTATGCGTAATATAATGAGGTAAATGAGTATTTAACTCAGTCTCACTAATAAACGCATGAGCTTTTTCTTCAATTGATTTATAGTGTAAATGTGGATCAAAATTATCACCTTTATGAAAAATAAATAAATCACCAGGTGATACTTCCCGGTTGTCAATTGAAATCCCAGTAATTTCAATATCTTTATCATCTTCATTAACCGGGAATATATCAGCGAGTAAATCGCTTAATTTCATCGATCTTTTCATTTAAAAATCTCCTGTCTACTTAAGTTAAAACATACTTGTAGAATGTCTTGGTTGAATACGTGCAGTTGGATCTAAATATTGCATCGCATTATTTATTGCAGTAGGGCCATCTCCAAATCCAGTTGCAATTAATTTAACTTTACCTGGGAAGATATTAACGTCACCTACTGCATAGATTCCGGGGATGTTCGTTTCCATTTTTTGATTGACAACGATACTATTACGTTCAATTTCCAGACCCCAATCCTTGATTGGACCGAGTTTAGAAACAAAACCATAATTACATAAAACTGAATCAACATCTAAACTGAGTATTTTTTCCCCACGTGCTTCTTGTAAAATAACACGTTTGATTTTATCGTCACCTTCAATATCTGTTGGTACATAAGGGGTAAGGATATTTACACTCGATGCTTTTAGTTTTTCGATGCTATGTTCGTGTGCTCTAAATTGATCCCGGCGATGCACAAGTGTTACTTGTTTAGCAATTGGTTCTAACATTAAAGCCCAGTCAACTGCCGAGTCACCACCACCAAGAAGCATTACATGCTCATCAGCATAACGATTCATGTCGTCAACATAATAATGTAAGTTGATATTTTCAAAATCTTCACTTGTATTTATATTTAAACGGCGTGGTTGGAAAGCTCCATTACCAGCTGTAATAATAATTGTTTTTGAATAATGTACTTCACCTGTTTGAGAAGTTAACATAAAAACATCTTCAGCGTCTTTTTCGACTTTTTCAACTGTTTGATCTAAAACAATTGTTGAATCAAACGTTTTAAGCTGTTCAGTTAAGTTATCGACTAACTCTTGAGCTTTTATTTTAGGAAATCCAGCAACGTCATAAATATACTTTTCAGGATACAGTGCTGTTAGTTGTCCACCAACGTGAGGTAAACTTTCAATGATTTTTACTTTAGCTTGACGCATACCACCATAAAAAGCAGTGAACAATCCTGCAGGTCCTGCACCAATAATTGTTACATCATATATGTCTTTACTCATTAAATCTCCTCCACTCGATATATCCATTTTACATTAATTCTATTCTATCATAAACTAATATGGCTTGTATGCTTTAACAAACAGATTAAAAAGGTCTAAGTCTTTGCAATTTACTCAATAAATCTATAAAATACAAAGTGTAATTGGAAAGGGGTTTGTATCGAGTGATTGGAATTGTACAACTTATTGTAGGTTCATTATTATTTTTTGTGTTATTTTTTGGAATAGCATTTATTATTAATATGTTAGTTAGACAGACGTGGATTGTTACTTTAGTCTATCCAATTATTATCATTATAATTGTCGGCAATTATTCATTCTTTGAATATTTCACCCAACCTAATAACGCATTCCCTGCTGTTATAGATATCTTTACCAAAATGACCCTTGTAGAAGCAATTAATTTAATTTTTGGTTTCATTGGTACAATCGTCGCAGGAATGGTTATGCGAGCACTAAGAAAAAGTGGTTATCAAATGTTTTAAAACTTTTGCAACATGTGTTTACTCAAGGTTTAAGAGTGACACTAAGCAAGAGTTTTTTTATTTTTTAATATTAAATTCGCAATATTAAAAGTATTTGTAATTATCAGTTAATAATGATAAAATTTGTAATTAAGTAAAGTAAAAAGCTTTAGTCGCAATTATTTATGTGTCTTGCAAAAAGTCATAAAATCTATGGAATAAAGGAGGTAATGAAAAAAAGAACAAATTATCTATAAAAGGGGGAAAATTATGAATGCTTTATTAGTAGCTGTTTTGGGCTTAGCTGTATTTGCATTAGGATATCGCTTTTATTCTAAATTTATTGCTGAAAGAATATTCAAATTAGATCCTAATTATGTCACACCTGCGCATAAATATAAAGATGGTGTTGATTTTGTTCCGACAAATAAATTTGTCTTATGGGGGCATCATTTTACATCAGTTGCAGGCGCAGCCCCAATATTAGGACCAGCTATTGCTGTTTACTGGGGATGGTTACCAGCTGTTTTATGGGTCGTTTTTGGAACCGTTTTCGCAGCAGGGGTGCATGACTTTGGTACATTAGTCTTATCTGTACGAAATAAAGGACAATCAATTGGTACTTTGGCACACCGATTAATCGGACAACGCGCAAAGATCTTATTTTTATTTATTATTCTTATATTAGTGCTAATGATTAATGCCGTATTTGCTTGGGTTATTTCAAATTTATTTATTACATTCCCAGCAAGTGTTGTACCTGTATTTATTCAAATTCCATTAGCTCTTTGGATTGGGCACGCTGTGTATAAAAAGAATGGGAAGATGTTAGTACCATCTCTTGTAGCATTAGCAGTTATGTATATCGTAGCTATTATTTCAAGTAGAGTCGAGATATTACAAATTGACCTCGTGCAATATTTAGGAGGAGAAAATGCGGCTGGATGGTTCGGATTAACTTCAGTAGGTACAGCATTTTTTATTTGGATTATTGTTTTAATGATTTACGTATATATTGCCTCGATACTTCCCGTATGGAAGTTGTTACAACCGAGAGATTTTATTAATTCACATCAATTAATTGTAGGTTTGTTAATTTTATACTTAGGATTAGCATTTACAAATCCTACAATTACAGCACCAGTAACTAATGCCACAACAGATGTATCTTGGTTCCCGTTATTATTTATTACAATAGCGTGTGGAGCGATTTCAGGATTCCATGGACTCGTCTCATCTGGTACTTCTTCAAAACAGTTAAATAATGAAACTGAAGCTCGTTTTGTTGGTTATTTAGGAGCTGTAGGAGAAGGTATTTTAGCACTGATTTCTATTCTAGCCGTTGTAACGTTGTTCTCTTCTAAAACAGAGTTTTTAGCAACATATTCAAGCTTTACAGAAGCAAACGGAGCTGGACTAGGTGTATTTGTTGAAGGAGCTGCAAATTTAGCTAATGGACTGATGATTCCAAGTGATATATCAACGACAATTGTGTCAATTATTGTAGTTAGTTTTGCAGCAACAACTTTAGATACATCAATACGTTTAATGCGTTATATAATTGCTGAATTAGGTATGGAATACAAAATGCCTGTATTAGCTAAAAAACACGTAGCAACAACAATTGCAGTTTTAGCAAGTGCTGCCCTTGTTTTATTACCAAAAGGTCCACAAGGTTTTGGTTCAGGAGGATACTTACTTTGGCCGTTATTTGGAACAGCAAACCAGCTACTTGCAGCGATTAGTTTATTATTAATTGCGGTTTGGTTAAAACGACTTGGAAGAAATTACGTTGTTGTATTAATACCAATGTTCTTTGTGTTAGTAACGACAATGTACGCGATGTTCCAACAAGTTGCTTTACAATGGTCATGGTTTGGATCTAATCAAAATAACTTATTATTTGTTTTTGGTGCGATTATATTTGTATTTGGAATCTGGATTTCAATTACAGCATTATCTGCTCTCACTCAAAATAAAGAATTGCCATTAGAAGACGATTAAATATAAAATATAAAGAGGTGAGGACTAATAAAATGTGTCGTTTGTTGATACTTAAATTAGTCCTCTTTTACTGAAAGGGTGGTCTCATGTTAAGTAAAATTAAAAAGCTAATTGATTATTACGAAGAAGTACTCAGCATGCCACATCGTCAGGAAATTGCAAGAGAGCTAAGGGATCAAGATGATTTATTTTTCTTACTGCTCTATTCAGAAATGATTGGTATTCCAAATCCTGTATTTTATTATACGTTAGAATTATACCCTTATATGATAGAAGAGTTTCACGAATGGCATTTACGAATGGGTATGGATAAATCACCCATGACAGGCATTCGCTGTTGCTAACTAAAAATTAAGGATAAAGAGGGGTGAATAAATGGATATCTTTAATAAGAAGGTAATTTTCGTTGGTGGAAAAGGGGGAGTAGGGAAGTCAACTTCTTCCGTTGCAATTGCACTTGAAGCTGCTAAACGTGGTTATAAAACATTGTTAATTTCAACAGATCCTGCTCATAATATTGGTCATATTTTTGATAAAAAAATTGGAGGAAAAATCCGTTCGATTGCTGAAAATTTAGACGCACTAGAAATTGATCCAGAACGAGAAACTGACATTTATATTAAAAATGTAAAAAATAATATAAAGGATACTGTACAACCGACAATGATGGAAGAAGTGCATAGACAATTAGATACAGCAAAAGCATCTCCAGGAGCAGATGAAGCGGCATTATTTGATAAACTCATCTCAATTATCATTGAAGAAAGTGTTCATTATGATAAACTAGTATTTGATACTGCTCCAACCGGACATACGATTCGTTTATTGTCATTACCTGAATTAATGGGTATTTGGATAGAAGGATTGTTAAAAAAACGCGGGAAAACACAAGAAACCTATACGCGTTTATTACATGACGGAGAACCAGTTGAAGATCCAATCTTTGACGTGTTATCAGAAAGACAAAATCGGTTTAAACAAGCAAGAGAAATAATGCTAGATGGAGAACAAACTGGCTTTGTTTTTGTACTTAATCCAGAAAAATTACCTATTATCGAAACAAAAAATGCGATAGAAATGTTAGATCAATATCACTTACATGTCCGAACACTTATTATTAACCGAGTCTTACCGGGTGATGAGAGTGGTGGGTTTTTCCAGCAGAGAAAAGAGCATGAAGCACCTTATTTAGAAGAAATTAAACAGACATTTCATGACAAAGAATTGATTTATGTACCGTTTTTTCCATACGATATTACGACAAAAGAGCAACTTGAAGAGTTTAGTACGTATTTAAAAGGAGAGATGAGTTAACATGAAAGCATATATAACAGAAGAAGGACAATTTAAATTAAAAGATATGCAAGCCCCTAAGGTAGGAGAGAATGAGGTTTTAGTTGGAATTAGAGTTGCAGGTTTGAATCGACGCGACTTAAGTATACCTAACCGAATTAAAGATGAAAATAAAAATAAAGCATTAATCCTCGGTTCAGATGGAGCAGGTGTAGTAGAAGAGGTTGGAAGTAATGTAAAAGATATTGGCGTAGGTGATGAAGTAATTATTAATCCAGCACTCAGATGGGAAAAAAATAGTGACGCACCACCTAAAGGCTTTGATATTTTAGGAATGCCTGATCATGGTACGATTGCAGAAAAAATAGTAATCGATGCAAATCAAGTTGAACTAAAGCCTGCTCATTTATCTTGGGAGGAAGCAGGAGTGCTCGCATTATCTGCATTAACAGGATATCGGGCATTATTTACTAAAGGACAAGTCCAAAAAGGAGATACTGTGTTCATTCCAGGTGCAGGAAGCGGTGTAGCAACGTATATAGTTCAATTTGCTAAAGCTGCAGGAGCACGTGTGATTGTAACATCAAGAAGTGCAGAAAAAAGAAAGCAAGCAGAAGAAATTGGAGCTGATCTTGCTATTGATACCTCAAGTGATTGGATTGAAGAATTAAAAGATGAAACAATAGATTTGGCGATTGATAGCGTTGGTGGTGCAACGTTTAATCGTTCACTTGAAGTGTTGAAACAAGGTGGAAAAATGGTTGTTTTTGGAGCAACAACAGAAGACACCGTTAATCTTGATATTCGCGCATTCTTTTATGGTCAATATAAATTATTCGGGTCAACAATGGGAAGTAAAGAAGAATTAAAAGAATTACTACAATTTATGGAAAAACATACAATACACCCAGTTGTTGGTCATACCTATCCATTAGATAAAGTAGATGAAGCATTTAGTTTATTAAAGGATAACAAGCAGTTTGGAAAAATTGCTATTCAAATATAAAGTTAACTGGTTAGGTAAAAACACCTAGCCAGTTTTTTTGATATATTATTAAAAAAACTAGTCACTTTGATTGAGCTCCCACCCATTTGCAATTGGATCAGCACCTAGATCAAGTTCATTTATTTTACTATGCAAATCACTAGAAATCACACCTAATATTTCGCCCTTGTTATTTACAAATTTTAATAGTCCTTTTTTTTCAGATACGGTATAGTCTCGAAATTCCCAAACTCTTTTATCACGTATTTCTATAAAATAGTCTTTAGCAGCACTTAAAATATAACTCCGTTCTTCATGACTTTCAAATATTCGATGGAAAACTGAATTTATATTAGTAAATGTAATAATCGGAAATTTTAGATGACGTAATTTTATATTAAATTTGTACTCAAATAAAGGTTCACTTATCTCGTCTAATAAATGATTTTTATTATGATAAAAATCCACTGATTTACCGTGTTCCCCGTTCGCTTCGTAGTTATTATTTATTGTTTCAAAAATAACTTTCATTTCTAACCAGGCGATTAATTTAGTTTTATCGATAACCCATGTGTTATTAATTTTTTTCGAAGTGATATAACCGTTTATACAATAATTTTTAATTGTACCTGGAGATAATTTTGTAATGTTAGTTGCTTCTTTGATGCCAATAACTTTATTTAACAAACTAATCACTCCTTAAGTCTCGTATATAATATAATCCTTAGATAAGTAAATAAAAAGACCACTATTAAAAGTGGTCCATCAATAAAGTATAACTTAAAAATTAGCAAATATAATACCAATAATAATTCCTGTTACAGCACCAAAGAATACTTCAATTGGTTTATGACCGAGTAGTTCTTTTAGTTCTTGGCGTTTCTCATATTCTTCTTTTTTGTGCCATCCTCGCGCCCCACGAGCAAAATATTGTACGTCTCGTACAAGCTCATTTAAAAGTTGAGCATGCTTACCAGCTTGGAGCCTCACCCCTGAAGCATCAAACATAATAATCACACTAAATATAAATGAAGCAGCAAATAAAGTAGTATCAAAACCTTCAATCATTCCAATGGAAGTAGTTAAAGCTGCAACTGCTGCAGTATGACTACTCGGCATACCTCCTGTACTAAAGACAAGCCTTGGAATAAATTCTTTAGTAAATATCAATCTGATGGGAACTTTAACAACTTGGGCAAAAACAATTCCACTTAAAGCAGCCATTAAAGGAATATTTGTAAAAAATTCCACTGAGCATCAGCACTCCTAATTTTATTTTAAAACAGTTTCTAGTGCGACTTCCATCATATCATTAAATGAAGTTTCTCTTTCTTCTGAAGATGTTGCTTCACCTGTCATAATATGATCAGACACAGTAAGAATAGCAAGTGCTTCACAGTCATATTTTGCAGCTAAAGTATAAAGGGCAGCAGCTTCCATTTCAATACCCAAAACATTATAAGATGAAAGTAAATCATTTACTTCTTTAGCGTTATCGCGGTAAAAAGTATCACTTGTGAAGACATTACCTACATGAGTTGTTAAGTTTTTTTCTTTTGCAATCTCATAGGCATTTTTTAAAAGATTAAAATCAGCAATAGGTGCATATTCAATATTACCAAAAATCATTTTATTAGATTGTGAATCATGTGTCGCTCCTTGAGCTAAGATAATATCACGAATTTTCACGTCACTTTTCATTCCACCACATGTACCTACACGGACAAGTCTTTTAACGTCATACTCGCGAATTAATTCATTTACGTAAATTGAGATTGATGGAACACCCATTCCTGTACCTTGAACAGAAATACGTTTACCTTTATATGTACCTGTATATCCGAGCATACCGCGTACCTTGTTATATTGAATCACATCAGTTAAATAGTTTTCGGCAATATATTTAGCACGTAAGGGATCACCTGGTAATAATATCGTATCTGCTATTTCACCTTTTTTTGCTTCAATATGAACACTCATATTTAGCTCTCCTTATTTGTTATATATTTTTTGATAAAACGATTCATCTAAATCAGCTAGCTTTTCTAAAGCTAATTTGCCATAATCATCATTTCTTTCTTTTAGTTCATTTTTTAGTTGTGCATATGCTTTTTTTAAAGAATCAACGTAACTTGGAATTTCTCCTGTATAAAGTTTCGTTTTGCGTTTACGACCGTTTAATTTTTCACGGTTAGCAAGAGCTTTACGTTCATGGAAAGCGACGCCTTCGGTTTGATTTGGATTATGCAAATCACCTTGAGTCGGATGTTTTAAAATAGCTTTGACCTCAATTAACCAAGAATTTCCTCTATCTTCTAGAATTTCACCAATGTAAGTACCAGAATTGTAATCTATTTCAACAACGTTTCCAATTTGAATATCAGTTGACATGTTATATCCTCCTAATTAATAAATGTGGCAAATAATAAACAAATGACTTATTATGAGTGCCACAGATTGATTGTCTCATAATTTTAATATATTATAAAGTTAAGGATGTGATTCGTATGCATATGGAATTTCTTTATTTTCCAGAAGATAAATCAGAATATATTCCATCGTTACTCATGCTATCAATATTCGTAATCGGTGCAATTGTCGCGATGTATATTTTTTATAAGAAATCAAAAAAAGAAGATGCTCAGCCACATAAAGAATACCCAAAAAAGATTCAAACCAAAGAAGATCTAGACGAGAATAAATAACCTCTTAATTATTAGGAGGTTATTTTTTATTTATTGCATGAATAATTCTATTTGTACCTTCAACAATTAACTCTTTAGGGCAAGCAATATTCATTCGCATAAATTGATTCCCAGGTTCCCCGTATGACGACCCACGATTAAGTCCGACTTTTGCCTCTTTAATAAAGAAATCATTTAATTCATCAGCTGATAATCCAAGGGATTCACAATTGATCCATAACAAATAAGTTCCTTCAGCGTCAATTACACTTAATGAAGTTTCTGTTTCTAAACGTCTAATAACATAATCCTTATTTTCTTCAACAATTTCGAGTAAATCTTTAAGCCAAGGTTTAGCTTGTGGATAAACAGCTTCTAAAGCAACGACGCCAAATGTATTCATCATATTTAATCCTTGTCTATTTAATTCAGTCTCAAGTTTTGTTCTCATCTCGTTATTTTCAGTGATAATATAAGAAATTTGTAATCCTGCTAAATTAAAAGTTTTAGTAGGTGACATGAAAGTAATCGTTTGTTTACTCACTTTTTCAGATAATGAAGCAAAGGGAATATGTGTATGGTTTTTAAGCGTTAAGTCTGCATGAATTTCATCTGCAAAAATTAACACATCGTGAGCTAAGCAAATTTCAGCCATTTTTTCTAATTCATCTCTTTGCCAAACGCGTCCTACAGGGTTGTGCGGTGAACAAAGGATAAATACTTTAACACCTGATTTTATTTTACGTTCAAAATCAGCAAAATCAATTTCATATTTATTGTTTTTTAGAACTAATTCTTGCTCAATCACTTCTCTATTATTAGTCTTAATTAAATTAAAAAAAGGTGTATAAACAGGTGTTTGAATTAAAATTTTATCATGCGGATTTGTAAATATTTCAATCGCTGAATTAATACTCGGGATCACACCTGGACTAAAGATAAGTGAATTAATAGAAGTATCCCAGTTATGTTCGTCGCGCACCCAATTAGAAACTTTTTGTTTTAACTCATCATTAATGACTGTATAGCCATAAAATCCGTGTTCAGCTCTTTCTTTTAATGCTTTATTGACAACATCTGGTGCTTGAAAATCCATATCTGCTACCCACATAGGTAAAAGATCCTCGGTTTGGAAAATAGTTTGTAGCTGATCCCATTTTAAAGAATGTGTTACTTTTCGATCATGAACGCGTGTAAAATCTGTCATTTAATTTGCCTCCTGAACTCATAACTTTTCATTTTAAAATATTAATTATCTTACAACAAGGACATCACATTTAGCGTGACGCACAATGTTTTCAGATACGCTCCCCATTAAGATACGTTCTACAGCACCAAGTCCTGTTGCACCAACGATAACTAAATCAATTTTTTCTTCAGGAATGATTTCCTTTGTTAAAACAGCTTTAGGTGAACCCATCTTAACTACTTTTCTTATATTTGAAAAACCAGCATTTTTAGCAGTTTGCTCATACTCATTTAACATTTCATGAGCGGCAATTTGTGAACGCTCATAGATTGCACTGTCATAAGGCTCGATTGTTGAAAAAGTTTTTGTATCAACTACATAAGTTAAAATAAGATTAGCATCATTTCTTTTAGCAATTTCGATTGATTTTAAAAATGCTTTTTCAGCAATTTTTGAACCATCAACGGCAATTAAAATATCGTTGTATGTTAAATTCATTTAAATTCCTCCTAATAGTTGTCTCAAGTTAAACTCATTATATAGTAATAAAAATAAAAAAGAAATGAAACATTTAATTAACTTCACTATAAAAAAAGAGCAAGACACAAAGTGCCTTGCTTAAAAGGGGAAGATATACTAAAGTCTTACTAATTTGTATAATACCCTCAAAAATGGATTTTAAACATATTTAGTTTAATATTTCTTTCATTATATCTTCATAGACATAATTCCAGAACTTTTCATCATTTTTAAAAGTATCGCCAACTTTTTGAATGAGTGCTTGGAAAGCTGCTTCAAAGTTAGGATCATCTTTATCAGGCATATCTTTTTGTAAATCTTCCATAAAAGCTTTTATTTCAGGAGCAAGTGGTCCCCATTTAGCGACTTCAACACCTGCTTCATTAATAAAAATCATAATAGGTATCACACGTTTTTCATTTGTTAAATATTGATCCATTAAATCTAAATGATCGTCACGAATAATCATACTTACAGGCATGTTAGTTGCTTCTGCTATTCGGTGCATAATTGGAACGTCTAACATACAATGACCACAAAACTCCTGGGCGATAATTAATACGCGTAAATTTTGTTTTTCTATATTAGATAATCTAGAAGTATCTGCTTCTGGAAAACTAAAATGATTATAAATATGATTAAAACCATCTTTATGTTTAGATAAAGTAGCTTTATATTCTGTTGGTGTAATTCCTTTTTCAAACCAAGTATTTAAATTCATAATATTTTCTCCTTTAAAATAAATATAATAATAATCTTAATTAAAATAGTATCACTAAACGATTAGCTAAACAATTAGGTTAACTTATCTAAAAAACAGACTATAAACAAGACACTTGCAATTGTGAGAAAATTAAGCTATATTGAATATACAATAAAATATCGATAACATTTTCGGGGCAGGGTGTAATTCCCGACCGACGGTAAATAACTTATAAAAGTTAAAGCCCGTGACCTACATATATTGTAGCTGATCTAGTTAAATTCTAGAGCCGACAGTAAAGTCTGGATGGGAGAAGATGTTGCTAGTGATTTGCTTATTTAAGCATATCTCTATTTCCTTACGTAATTAACGCCCCTATACCAATATTGGTTATAGGGGCTTTTATATTTTAAGGATACTAGCAAGCCTTCATCTGAAATGTTCTTATCGATATTAAAAAAGATGGAGGAGAATAAATTATGTCTAACAAAACAACTAGATCTTCAAATTTAATTAAGTTAATTGTTATCGCGTTACTCGGGGCAATTTCATTAATTTTATTTTTTATAAGTTTTCCTTTACCAATGCTACCACCTTATTTAAAAGTGGATTTCAGTGATATTCCAGCTATCATCGCAGGAATTATCTTCTCACCCCTTGCAGGTGTACTAGTATTATTTGTGAAAAATGGACTCTACTTTGTCATGTCAGGTGCAACAGATCCAATTGGTGTTGTAGCAAACTTCATAGCAGGTTCAGTATTTATTGCACCAGTTGCGTACTTTTATCATAAATTTAAAAATGTCAAAGGTGTTCTTTTAGGACTAGTCGTAGGAACAGTTTCTATGGCAGTTGTTATGGGAATATTAAACTATATAATCATCTTACCAGCCTATGCAACGTTTATTGGAATGGAAATGAACCCAGCAATTAAATTTTATACTGTAGCAGTTGGTATTTTACCATTTAACGTATTAAAAGGATTAATTGTCAGTCTCTTATTTGTTCCATTATTTATCAAGTTAGCAAGCTGGATTGAAGAACAACATTTAAAACTAACTTAAAGCTAAATAAAAACGGTCGATCAAAAGTTAATTTAACTTTTGATCGACCGTTTCTTTATTTGATTTTAAAAGTAAAGGTATTCTCTCTTTTTAATTCACCATTATTAAATGTGCGTTCGATAAAATTAACATTATTGTCATAATCAATTAGAAGTACTGTTGAAGCACGCGTTCCATAATTTTCACTTTGAATAAAGATAGGAGAGAGTTGTTTTTCTAATTTTTGTGAGACCCCAGTCGTAGGTAGTAATTCATCATCAGCTTTTGTTTTATCAATTAAAATGCGGAATAAATCGTTTGGATTTATCTCTTGATGACTGTTTATATACGTGTCTAGTTTACTTTTGACTGACGTGACTTTTGGCCACGGTGTATTTAGTAAATGATTACTTAATCCATATGTTCCACTTTCTAATTCGTAGTACTCGTCGATTTGATTACTGTAATAATAGAGTTGATCCGACGTACCTAAAATGACATTATAACCGTTGTAATCCGTTGCGGTTTTTTTTAACTCATTTAAATAGCTTTCAGCTGAATCTAAACCGGTTAAGAAGTCAGCAACTATGTCACCACGTGATGTTTTACGTCTGCGTTCAAGCGTTGGATCGCGGTAGTTTGTTAAAGCAGAAATACGTCCAGACTGCGAAATTCCCATCCAGGTTCCAAGTGACTCTAAATCACGTCCGGCTAATATGTTAGGATGGTCATCCCAAAATTCAGCAGTCGCAGTAGGTCTTGGATAAAATTCATCTCTGTTAGCAATCATAATTAATTTATATTTTTTATGTTGATTTGTATTAAAAGCTATTAAGCACATGATTAGCACCTCTTATTTCTTTTTTGGAACAACGCCTAAAGTACAGCGTGAAATACTAATTAATTCATCTTTTTCATCTGTAATATGGATATTCCATACCATTGTTGTATTACCGACGTGAACAGGCGTAGCATTTGCCGTAACTAAACCTTCACGCTTACTTTTTATGTGATTTGCATTAATTTCAATACCAAAAACAAGATGGGTATCTGTATTAACATTCATAAACCCACCAATGCTTGCAGCAGTTTCTGCAAGTAAAACACTTGCTCCACCATGTAAAAAACCTGCAGGTTGATGTGTTCTTTCATCAACAGGCATCGTAAGTGTTACTTTATCTTTATTTGTAGTAATAACTTCGATTCCTAAAGATTTCATTAGATTGTTATCTGTTACATTCATGTTATTCCTCCTTAGATTTAAAAGAACGTTCCGAGTAATAAAGAAATACCTAATAAGAAACCATAAATCGAGTTTGTTTTCCCTGTATTAATCATTGCAGGCATCATTTCAAGTGGCATTGTTTTTCCAATGTAACCTTTAATCACATTAATCGCTTTAGGAATACTTAAAGCAACAAGAAGCGACCAAATCGGGAGTATGCCAGCAAGAATTAAAAAAGCAGTCCATAGATATGTTAAAATAAATAATAGAGCAAAAAACTTAACAGCATTTTTATGACCTAATAAAATAGCAATTGTTTTACGACCACTTAATTTATCATTTTCTAGATCTCTAATATTGTTTGATAACATTATTGTACCAATTAAAATGGCAATCGGTACAGAAATAAGAATGATTTCTGCTGAGACATGTCCCGTTTGAATAAAATAACTTATTCCAATCATAACCGTTCCCATTAAAAGTCCGGCCGTAAGCTCACCAAAAGGCGTATAAGCGATTGGATAAGGTCCTCCTGTATATAAATAACCTACAAGCATACTTATTGCACCAATTAAGGCAATCCACCAACTTGTTGTAGCTGAAATATAAAGACCAAGTAATAGTGCAATCCCAAAAAAGGAAAGCGCAATATATAAAACCGTCTTTGGTGCAATTCCGTCTCGCACGATTGTTCCACTAATCCCGACTGATTTGTCGGTATCTAATCCACGAACAAAATCATAATACTCATTGAACATATTCGTTGCTGCTTGAATTAATAATGCAGCGAGTAACATTGCAATAAATAATAAAATATGTAATTCTTTTTGAACAATATATGCTCCCATAGTTCCTACAAAAACAGGAATAAAAGAAGCAGTTAAAGTGTGGGGTCTTAGTAAACGCCACCAAATCTGTAATCCGTCTTTTTCGTTTAAAGCTTCTTTAATGTTAATATTATCAGACACCTATAATCTCCCCTTATTTCTAATTGGTCATCTTAATTTTAGGTAAAAGAAGAGGTAGTGTCAATTTATAGTCTTTAAAACAAATTAAAAACTGATAATATACTCAATTCCTTGAGAAACAAACGTAAACAGCTTAAAATAGAGAAGAGCTTAAGCTTTAAATTAGTGGAGGTCTGACATGGTTGAATTGAAAGAAAATACATTGGAATCCTTGTTAAATCAAGTTAAAATAAAAGCAAATAAATTAAATGAAACTTTCTACGCAAGTTACACAGAAGAAATAACATCTATCAGATTGATAGATGTATTTAGACGTGCGAGAGGAATGAAAGAAAACCGTTCATTCTGGCATAGTTATATTGATAAATTTACGTCAGTAGGTGTCGGTGAAACAGCGATTATTTCAAGTGAAGCTGGATCTACCGAGACGATTAATGAAGCATGGAAAAAGATTATTGATAAAACAACAATTTATAATCCTTATAAGAAAATCGGCTCAGGCATGATTGCTATGGGTGGTCTAGCATTCGACCCTAAAAAAGAAAAAACAAAGTTATGGAAAAATTACCCAACACATGAACTTATAGTTCCTAAAGTAGCGATTACGCAAGAAGAGGCGACTTATTTAACAATTAATTTACAAGTAGATCCAACTACAAACATTGAAACACTAACAAAAGAAACAGCCTTATTAGTAGATTTATTGTTAAATAAAGAAATGGATTTTTCAATTAAACCTCGGACAGTTAAAAGTAAGCACGAGATTGAACCTGAAGAATGGAAAGAGTCTGTTGTTTTAGCGAGACAAGCAATTATTGATGAACAAGCTAAAAAGATTGTCCTTGCGCGTGAAATGCGTTTATCTTTTACAGAACAAATTATTGTTGGCGATGTTTTAGAAAAATTAATTGAAACACAACCAAACAGTTACATTTTTGCAATTGAAAAAGGACCAGACTGTTTTGTTGGCGCAACACCAGAAAGACTGGTGAAAGTAACAGGTAATAAATTATTATCAACCTGTCTTGCAGGAACGGCTCCGAGGGGCCAAACAGAAATAGAAGATAATAAACTAGCTAAAGATTTACTAGAAGATGCAAAAAATCGCGAAGAACATGAGTACGTCGTACAGATGATTAAAGATAGTATTGATTCATCTTGTGAAAATATAAAAATTCCAAATGAACCTATTATTTATCCTTTACGTAATTTACAACATTTATATACGCCTGTAACAGCAGATTTAAAAACAGGTTTTACAATTATTGATTTAGTAAAAAAACTACACCCGACACCAGCTTTAGGCGGTTTACCAAATGAAGCAGCGCTTCAATTTATTCGTGATCATGAACGTCTCGACCGTGGTTGGTATGGTGCGCCAGTTGGTTGGTTGGACGACCGGTTTAATGGTGAGTTTGCTGTGGCAATCAGATCTGGTTTAATTCAAGTTGATGAAGCGTCACTATTTGCAGGATGCGGTGTCATGCGAGATTCAGATCCTGAACTTGAATATGAAGAAACAAAAGTTAAATTTTTACCGATGTTAAACGTATTGGAGGAAAATTGATGACGCATATTGAAAGTTTAACGAGGTATTATGCTCATTTTATTGATGAGTTAACGCATCAAGGCGTGCATGATATCGTCATTTCACCGGGCTCCCGGTCTACACCACTTGCAATGTTAGCTGTTGAAAATAAACATGTCCGCGAGTGGATTTTAGTAGATGAACGTTCAGCAAGCTATTTTGCGCTTGGATTAGCTAAACAAACAAACCGTCCTGTAGCGCTTATTTGTACGTCAGGTACAGCAGCTGCAAATTATTATCCAGCAGTTATTGAAGCGTCTCACGGAAGAGTCCCTTTAATTATCTTAACTGCTGATCGCCCACACGAACTAAGAGATGTTGGTGCACCACAAGCAATGAACCAACTTAATTTATATGGGGACTTCGTTAAACAATTTTATGAAATGAGTTTACCAGAAGCAACAGATGCAATGCTTAATTATGTAAGAAACCGAGCACAACGCGCAGTCCTTTATGCAATGGAAGGAAATCCAGGTCCAGTGCAACTTAATTTTCCGATTAGAGAACCGTTAACGCCTGACTTAACATTACCGAATTTATTTAATGAGACAGCTGAAATAAGACAAAATAAACCGGAAATTGGTAAACGTCTTATTGATAGTAGTGCAATTGATTCATTTACTAAAGTTTTACAAACTAAAAAACGACCGGTAATTGTCTGCGGTCCTCAAACAGATAAAAATTTAAGTGAAGCGATTATAAAATTAAGTGAACGATTAGATATTCCCATCATAGCTGACCCATTATCACAAATTCGTTCAACTAAAATAAATCAAACAAGAGTTATTGATTCATCAGATGCATTTTTAAAATCAAAAGTTATCAGAGAAAATCTTGCTCCAGATATGATTATCCGGTTTGGGTCAATGCCAATATCTAAAAGCTATTTATTCTATTTAACTGAAAATAAAAATGTGTCACATTACGTGATTGATTCAACAAGTGATGTCCGCGAACCAACAAATCAACAAGCAAATTACTTAATTACTGACGGAAAATTGTTTATTGAGTCAGTTCTAAAAAAAGAAATCCAAATAAATAGTGCAGCTTGGACAAGTAAGTGGATTCGTTATAATCAACTTGCTCGAAAAGAACTTAGAAAAGAAAATAAAAGTAGGTTAACTGAAAGTGGAGCGATTCAGACGGTTTTAAAAAATATTCCAAATCAAAGTGAATTATTTATAGCAAATAGTATGCCGGTACGTGACTTAGATACATTTTACGAAGTTGACGAAAAAAATGTTTATATTTATGGGAACCGCGGCGTTAGTGGCATTGACGGGGTTGTGTCAACTGCATTAGGTATCGCAGCAGCAAGCAAAAAATCTGTTACCTTAGTAATTGGTGACTTATCATTTTATCATGACTTAAATGGCTTATTAGCTGCAAAACATTATAAGATAGATATTACGATCTTACTAATTAATAACGATGGTGGCGGTATATTTTCATTTTTACCACAAGCAGAAGAAGGACAACATTTCGAAAAGTTATTTGGTACACCACTCGGCATTGATTTTTCTCATAGTGTTTTAATGTACGGCGGGTCATATCTGTTGGTAAAAGAAACAAAAGATCTAAGTACAGCATTAACTAAAAGTTATTTAACACCAGGATTAAAAGTAATTGAAATCCAAACAAACCGCGAAGAAAATGTTAAATGGCATCAGGATTTATGGAAAAAAGTTGAACAGACAATTCTTAGGGAAGTGGAGAATGATGACTGAGCTCACGTTTAAAATAAATTATGATAGTTATGCCTACAAATTAGATGGACATGGTGAAGTGATCGTTTTGTTTCACGGATTTACGAGTACACAAGCTACATGGAACGCTATTAGAGAAAATTTAATTGCTGACTACCAAGTGCTAACAATCGATTTACCAGGTCACGGTAAAACAAAAGTTGCCGAAAATAAAACCATGAAAAGTTTTAGTGATGACTTTAAAGCATTACTAGATCATTTAGAAATCAAAAAAGTACATTTATTAGGCTATTCAATGGGAGGGCGAACCGCTTTATCCTTTGCAAATTATTATCCCGAAATGATTCAGTCGCTCATTTTAGAAAGTGCCTCTCCAGGAATAGCTGACAAAAAAATGCAAAAAAAACGACAAATTGCCGATCAAGCATTAGCTGAAAAAATCCTGACAGAAGGTGTCGAAGTCTTTGTGAATGATTGGGAAGCCTTACCTTTATTTGATACCCAAAAAAACCTATCCAATCAAATCCAAAGTGAAGTGAGAACTGAACGCTTAAGCCAAACTAAATGGGGGCTTAGTATGTCCCTTGTTTATATGGGAACAGGTAGACAAACCTCATGGTGGGATAGTTTAAAAAATGCGAAATATCCAGTCACATTAATTGTAGGTAGTGAAGATCCGAAATTTATTAAAACGAATGAGCAAATGAATGAGTTGTATATAAATGCAAAATTATATACAATAAGAAATGCAGGCCACTGTGTTCATCTCGAACAAAAACATGAATTTATCAAAGTGGTTCGTGCTCATTTGAAAGAAGCGCAATGAAAAAATACATAAAAGAGGTGCAATAAATGAAGACAGTTACATGGAATAAAGTAAAAGAATTTGAAGAAATCATTTATGAAAAGCATAACGGAATCGCTAAAGTGACGATTAATCGTCCAGAAAAAAGAAATGCCTTTACACCACTCACAGTAAATGAAATGATCGAAGCGTTTACTGACGCACGAGATGACTCACAAATTGGCGTTATTATTTTAACAGGTCAAGGAGATAAAGCATTTTGTTCAGGCGGAGACCAATCAGTGCGTGGCCATGGTGGTTACATAGGAACTGATGAAGTACCTCGTCTAAACGTACTTGATTTACAACGTTTAATTCGTACGATTCCTAAACCAGTTATTTCAATGGTAGCAGGATATGCAATCGGTGGCGGACATGTATTACATATCGTTACTGACTTAACAATTGCTGCTGATAATGCGATCTTTGGTCAAACAGGTCCACGTGTTGGTAGTTTTGATGCCGGTTACGGTGCAGGTTATTTAGCTCGTATGGTTGGACACAAACGTGCACGTGAAATTTGGTATTTATGTCGCCAGTATAATGCTGATGAAGCTTATGAAATGGGTATGGTTAACAAAGTTGTCCCACTTGCAGAACTTGAATCAGAAACATTACAGTGGTGTTCTGAAATCTTAGAGAACTCACCAACTGCTCTTCGTTTCTTAAAAGCATCATTTAATGCTGATACAGACGGACTTGCAGGTCTTCAGCAACTAGGTGGAGATGCGACATTACTTTATTATACAACGGATGAAGCAAAAGAAGGACGCGACGCATTTAAAGAAAAACGTAAACCTGACTTTGATCAATTCCCGCGTTTCCCTTAAGACGATTATTACCTTTGCTACTTAAAAATAGCAAAGGTTTTTTTAATTTAATAGACGAGGAGAATTTAAATGGCTGAAATTATTCCACATTGGTTAACTAAACAAGCAAACCTATCCCCAAATAAACTCGCAACAAAAACTGATAATCATAAACAAGTTACTTTTAATGAATTGTATACACAAAGTAAACAAATGGCAAAGCAGATTGCAAGGCTAAACTTTAAACGAAATGATCGTGTCGCAATTTTATCAACAAACTCACTAGATATGTTAATCGCAATTCATGCACTTAGCTATTTAGATGTGATTGTCGTTTTATTAAACACACGTCTAACAAGTAATGAATTAAACTATCAATTAAAAGATAGTAATGCTCAATTACTTATTTCAACGAAAGAAATTTTAGAAGATAAAAAACTAATCCTTCCACAAATTAAGACATTTGATGAGTTAAAAATGTTAAGGCCAAAGTCATCGACTATTTTAAATGAATCAATCGATTTATCGGAAATTTATACGATTATGTACACTTCAGGTACGACCGGACTACCAAAAGCAGTCGGACATACATATGGAAACCACTGGTGGAGTGCAATTAATTCAAGTTTAAATCTCGGACTCCACGCGGATGATAAATGGTTATCGCCACTTCCTATGTTTCATGTCGGTGGTTTTTCAGTATTTATTAAAAGCGCGATTTACGGAATGCCTGTATATTTATTAACTGAGTACACAAAAGAACGTTTATACCAAGTTATTTTTAAAGAAGATATTACTATCGCTTCTTTAGTTACGCTTATGTTAGCTGATTTAATCGATTATATGGAAGCGGAACGAGCACCTAGAAAATTACGTTCTATTTTACTAGGTGGCGGTTCTGTTCCGAAGACCTTACTTGGTAAAGCAAAGGATAAAGAAATCCCAATCGTTCAGTCTTACGGTATGACTGAAACAAGTTCACAAATCATTACCTTAAGTCCAACTGACGCGCTGCGTAAATTAGGTTCAGCAGGTAAACCTTTAATGTCTGCTGAAGTAAAAGTTGACGCAAAAACTAATGAAATTGGCGAAATATATGTCAAAGGCCCGATGGTTATAGATGAGTATTTTAACAATGAAGAAGCAACAAAAGAATCATTTAAATCAGGATGGCTAAAAACAGGTGACTTAGGTTATTTAGATGAGGAAGGCTTTTTATATGTAGTCGATCGTCGATCAGATTTAATTATTTCAGGTGGTGAAAATATTTATCCAACAGAAGTTGAAGAAGTCTTACTAAGTCATCCTAATATAAAAGAAGTAGCAGTCGTTAAAAAAGAAGATGAAAAATTTGGACATGTTCCAGTGGCATTTGTTGTCTTAGAAGATAAAAATAATAAGCTAAATGTAAAGACATATTTAAAAGATAAACTCGCTTCTTATAAACAACCTAAGAATTATTATTATACCGATGTATTACCAAGGACAGCCTCGAATAAAATTAAGCGATTTGAACTAGAAGAAGCACTAAAAGATTAAGTAATAATAACTTAAATATGGTATGATTAAAAATAGATGATTAAACTTGAAGATAAAGAGGCTGTTATAATATGCATGTTTTTAATGATTTTTATTCAAACGAAGTAAAGTTGTCTTTTGAAGACCATCCATTTTCGAGTACTCCAAAACATGTTTGGATAATATGTCGTTATAAGGATCAATGGTTACTTACAAAACACAAAGAAAGAGGATACGAATTTCCAGGGGGTAAAGTTGAACTTGGAGAAACGGCAGAAGATGCGGCAATACGTGAAGTAATGGAAGAAACAGGTGCGGTTTTAAAGATGCTTAATTATCTCGCTCAATATTATGTGGTCGGTAAAAGTGGGAATGTGATAAAAAATGTTTATTACGCTGAAGTTGAAAAATTAACTGAACAACCGACTTATTATGAAACAGAAGGACCTGTTTTAATAAAAACCTTGCCTGAAAATTTAAAGGAAAATAAAGCTTATAGTTTTATGATGAAAGATGGCGTGTTAGATTATTGTTTGAAAGAAATCAAAATGAATAAAAAAGGCTAAAGTAGGAATTCCTACTTTAGCCTTTTTATTACGCGTAATATGTTGGTCCAGCTGCTTTAATTTCATCACTTGCTTGTTTTTCAAATTTTTTGAAGTTTTCATGGAATGACATTGCTAACTTTTGAGCTTCTGCGTCATACCCATCTGCATTACCCCAAGCATTTCTTGGAACAAGCACTTCATCTGGTACTCCAGGAACATGCGCTGGAATATTAAGTCCAAATGTTTCATCTTTAATCGTTTCAATTGTATTTAATTCACCTTCAAGTGCTGCATGAACCATAGCGCGTGTGTAAGATAATTGCATTCTTTCTCCTACACCATATACGCCACCCGTCCAACCTGTGTTAACTAAAAATACGTTCGTGTTAAATTTATCGATCTTTTCACCTAACATTTCTGCATACTTAGCAGGAGCTAAAGGTAAGAAAGGAGCTCCGAAACATGATGAGAATGTCGGTTCAGGTTCTGTTACACCACGTTCAGTACCAGCTAACTTACTCGTGTAACCACTTAAGAAGTGGTACATAGCTTGTTCTTTAGTTAGTTTTGAAATTGGAGGTAATGTACCTGTTGCATCAGCAGTTAAGAAAATAATTGTATTAGGATGACCTGCAATGCTAGGTGTTACAATGTTATCAATATTTACAATCGGATAAGCTGCTCGTGTATTTTCAGTAAGCGATATATCAGAATAATCTGCAACTCGTGTGTCAACATCTAACATAACGTTTTCTAACACAGTACCGTATGTGATAGCACCAAATATTTCAGGCTCTTTTTCTTTTGATAAATCAACACATTTAGCGTAACATCCACCTTCGATGTTAAATACACCATTAGGACTCCATCCATGCTCATCATCACCAATTAAGTCTCTGTATGGATCAGCTGAAAGAGTTGTTTTCCCTGTACCTGATAAACCGAAGAATAGCGCAACATCGCCTTCTTTACCAACGTTAGCAGAACAGTGCATTGAAAGAACGTCTTGTTGTGGAAGTAAATAATTCATGACTGAGAAAATAGATTTTTTAATTTCGCCAGCATATTCAGTTCCACCAATTAAAACAGTTTTCTTTTTAAATGAGATAACGACAAATGTATCTGAATTTGTACCGTCCTCTTCAGGAATTGCTTTACAATTTGGAGCGACTAATACTGTAAATCCAGGAATATGTGACTGAAGTTCTGCTTCAGTAGGCTCAATGAACAATTGACGAGCAAAAAGATTATGCCAAGCATATTCAGTTACGATTTGAACCGGTAATTGATATTTTTTGTCAGCACCAGCAAATCCTTGAAATGAGAAAACTTCTTCTTCATTTCCTAAATGTTTAATTACACGATCATGTAACTTGTCGAAAGCATCTTCACCTATAGGCTGATTTATATTACCCCAGTCTACAGTATTTTCTGTCATATCATCTTTAACGATAAAACGATCTTGAGGCGAACGACCTGTATACTTACCTGTTGTTGCTCTAATTGCTCCAGTAGAAGACATGACGCCTTCTTCTCTTGATAAAACTTTTTCAACTAATAAAGGAACAGACAGGTTCTCGTGTAGGATATTTTTACTTGAGATTTGTTTGATTATAGATTTTTGCTCGATAGTATTCATATTCACTTACCTTCCTTTTTTCTTTTTCTAACAATCTGAATATAGTATAACATATTGATTTGATTAGTCCATACTAATGTTAAATAACAAAAGCCAAATTATTATATAAATAAAGAAAGTGTATTTAAAGCTTACACTCCAGGTGTTATCATGAATATTACAATTGTGTGAATTATTTCACAGAAAGATTAAATATGCATCATTCTTATTAATTAAGCCTTAATGAAGAAGTTATAAATATATGGATTAAATTCAATGTATTGCATCATTTAATTTAATAAGGTATTATATAATATAAATGGATTCTCTTATTCGGAGTCGGTGGAGGGACAGACCCTATGAAGCCCAGCAACCATCACTATGTGAAAAGGTGCTAACCTGAAGCAAGGTAACCCCTTGGACAATAAGAGCGAAAGGCAATATTCCTTTCCTCAAACAATTAATGTTAGGGAAGGTTTTTTTGTTTTTAGTTCAATCTCTGAAATTAAGGGCTCCGAAAATTATAAGGAGGCTTTTATTAAATGTTAAATAAACGATTATTTACATCTGAATCAGTAACAGAAGGACACCCAGATAAGATGAGTGATCAAATTTCTGATGCTGTCTTGGATGCAATTTTAAAATGTGATCCAGAAGCACGAGTAGCTTGTGAAGTAACTGTTACAACAGGTCTTGTGTTAGTAGCTGGTGAAATTACAACAGAAGTTTATGTTGATATACCTGCAGTTGTAAGAAAAACGATAGAAGAAATTGGTTATACAGACGCTAAATATGGCTTTGATGCTAAAACATGTGCTGTCTTAACGGCAATAGACGAGCAATCAGCTGATATAGCGAGTGGAGTTAATGTTTCAAAAGAAGAAAGAGATGGCGAAAGTTCTGAAGATAATCTTATAGGTGCAGGTGACCAGGGTTTAATGTTTGGTTACGCAACAAATGAAACTGAAGAATTTATGCCGCTTCCAATTTTTCTTGCACATTTATTAGCAAAACGTTTAGCAGAAGTTAGGAAAACAGGTGTACTTGACTACCTTCGTCCAGATGGAAAAACACAAGTTACCATAGAATATGATGAGTACAATAAACCAGTTCGTGTGGATACGATTGTTATTTCAACACAGCATAATGAAGATATCGAGCTGAGCCAAATTGAAGCGGATATGATTAAAGAAGTAATTACACCCATTGTAGATGCTGACCTATTAGATGAAGATACAAAATATTATATTAATCCAACGGGTCGATTCGTGATTGGTGGGCCGCAAGGAGATGTTGGTTTAACTGGTCGAAAAATTATCGTTGACACATATGGTGGTATGGCAAGGCACGGCGGAGGAGCATTTAGTGGAAAAGATGCAACAAAAGTTGACCGCTCTGCAGCCTATGCAGCAAGATACGTTGCAAAAAATATTGTTGCAGCTAAGTTAGCTGAGAAATGTGAAGTACAACTTGCATATGCAATTGGTGTTTCAGAACCAGTTTCAATCGCAATTGACACATTTGGAACAGGCAAGTTAAGTGAGAGCGAACTTGTCGGTATTGTTCGCGAAGTATTTAATTTAAGTCCAAGTGGCATTATTGACATGTTAGATTTAAATCGACCTATTTATCGTCAAGTCGCAAGTTATGGACATTTTGGGAGAAATGATTTAAATCTTCCATGGGAAGCCTTAAACAAAGTAGATATATTAAAAGATAAAGTAAGCCAAAAAATATAAAAGACTTATCTATCTCACTTAAGAGGTAGATAAGTCTTTTTTAAAATTCAGTACCAAAATTTGTGTTATTTTTATAATAGTTACCTTTATCTATGTAAGATTTGCGAACGCGTTCCATTTCCTCAAAATCTTTTTCTGTTAAATCTCGAATAACTCTTGCAGGTCTACCAAAAGCCATTGTATTAGGTGGAATAACTGTACCAGGCGATAGTAAACTACCAGCACCAATAAAAGCATTTTCACCAACAACTACATTATCTAAAATAAGCGATCCCATACCGATAAGTGCATTTTTATGAATCGTACATCCATGAATGGTTACTTGATGTCCTATTGTTACATCATCTTCGATTACTACAGGGGCATTAGGGCTTTGATGGACTAGTGATAAGTCTTGAATATTAACACGTTTTCCTATTTTGGTTGGCGCTACATCCCCGCGAATAACTGTTTGAAACCAAATGCTTGATCCTTCATCAATCGTAACGTCACCAATAATATCAGCATTTTTAGCGACGAAAACTGAAGGGTGAATCTGAGGTTTAATACCATTATATGAACCAATCATTTTATTACCTCCATTATATAGTGATTAATTTTTCTCAATTCCAATGACAAAAGGTGGATTGTTTTTTTGATTTATAAATTGATATTTCAAAACAGCAAATTCTTTTTGATTTAAGGCTTGTACATATTCTAACACAGCATTCTTTTCTTCTTTGCCACCTTCATGACCATGATAAATAACAATTACTGCCCGTTTTCCTTTATTTAATTTAGACAAAATTGCGTCAAGCGCCTCTAGCGTGGATTCAGCTAAGGTGATAATCGCTTTATCACCTTTAGGTAAGTAACCGAGATTAAAAATAGCACCATCAATACTTGAAATCTCATCTTTATCCAAATAATTATTAATCTGAGCGTGACTATCAAGAATGAAGTTAATATTATTAAAATCTTTAGTTAATTCTTTTGAGCGACTAATAGCATCATCTTGAATATCGTAAGCATGGACTAAACCTTTCTCACCTGTTAGTTTTGCAAGAAATAAGGTATCGTTTCCATTTCCACACGTTGCATCAATTAAAAAGTCACCTTCACTAATACTTTCTTTAAGTAATGCATGAGCAAATTCAACTGGTCTTTTCATTTATATCAACTCTTTTTTTATAATAAAATCTAAATTAATCTTAACATAACAAAGTGTTTTTTTACTAATATATTAAATTTACTACATCTGATATAATAGAAGGAATCTTGACAAATCGCTCATATTTCAATACAATTCGATATGTTAAACATACATAATACACACATAAAATTAAATGAATAAAATGAATTATAATAAATGATAAATTTTAAAAGCGTTTTATATTTTAGGGAGGAAAAACGAATGAATTTTAGTCATAAAGAAATAGAAACGAAGTGGCAAACGTATTGGGAAGAAAATAGTACGTTTAAAACTAACAGTGATACAGATAAAGAAACAGTTTATGCATTAGGTATGTTTCCTTATCCATCTGCAGCAGGTCTGCATGTTGGACACCCAGTAAGTTATACAGCAACAGATATTATTTCAAGAATGAGTCGCATGCAAGGTAAAGAAGTACTTCAACCGATGGGGTGGGATGCATTTGGTTTACCAGCAGAACAATATGCGATTGATACGGGAAACAGTCCAGCAGAATTTACGAAAGAAAACATTGGAACTTTCAAAAGACAATTACAAGAGCTCGGTTTTTCATATGACTGGGACCGTGAGTTAAGTACAACTGATCCTGATTACTATAAGTGGACGCAGTGGATATTTATAAAAATGTATGAACATGGTCTTGCTTATATGGATGAAATAAACGTCAACTGGTGTCCAGAACTTGGAACAGTGCTTGCTAATGAAGAAGTAATCGATGGAAAAAGTGAACGTGGTGGACATCCTGTTGTTAGAAAGCCAATGAGACAATGGATATTAAGAATTACTCAATATGCAGATCGCTTATTGGAAGATTTAGAAGATCTAGATTGGCCTGAAAGCTTAAAAGAAATGCAACGAAACTGGATCGGACGTTCTGAAGGAGCGGAAGTTGTATTTGATATTGAAGGACACGATGCTAATTTTGAAGTATTTACAACACGCCCTGATACATTATTCGGAGCAACTTATGCAGTACTTGCACCAGAGCATCATCTAGTAAAAAAAATTGTTACTAAAGAGCAACAAGAAGCAGTAGATGCTTATATACATGAAGTAGAAACAAAATCAGATTTAGAACGTACAGATTTAGCAAAAGAAAAGTCAGGTGTATTTACAGGAGCTTATGCAATTAATCCGGTGAATAATGAACGCATGCCAATTTGGGTAGCAGATTATGTTTTAATATCTTATGGAAGCGGAGCAATTATGGCGGTTCCAGCACACGATGAACGCGACTTTGAATTCGCAACACAATTTAACCTTCCTATAATAGAAGTTGTTAAAGGTGGAGATACATCTAAAGAAGCGTATGTGGGAGATGGTGAACTAATTAACTCTGACTTTTTAAATGGCCTTCATCAAGAAGAAGCAATTACAAAGATGATTGAGTGGTTAGTTGAAAATAATAAAGGAACAAAGAAAATATCTTATCGTTTAAGAGACTGGTTATTTTCTCGTCAACGTTACTGGGGAGAACCGATTCCAATTATCCACTGGGAAGATGGAACAATGACTGCTGTAAAAGAAGAAGAACTCCCGTTAGAACTTCCTGTTATGACTGAAATCAAACCATCAGGAACAGGTGAATCACCACTTGCAAATAGTGAATGGATTCACGTTGTTGATCCAGAAACAGGAATGAAAGGAAGAAGAGAAACTAACACAATGCCACAATGGGCAGGAAGTAGTTGGTACTTCTTAAGATTTATCGACCCTAAAAACACAGAAGAGTTAGCAGATCCTAAATTGCTAGAGAAATGGTTACCAGTAGACTTATATGTTGGTGGGGCTGAACATGCGGTTTTACATTTATTATATGCAAGGTTCTGGCATAAGTTCCTTTACGATATTGGAGTAGTACCTACTAAAGAGCCATTCCAAAGACTCTTTAACCAAGGGATGATTATCGGAGAAGATAAAGTTAAAATGAGTAAGTCAATTGGTAATGTCATTAATCCAGATGAAATTATCGCATCTCACGGCGCTGATACACTACGCTTATATGAAATGTTCATGGGTCCACTTGACGCAGATGTTATTTGGTCAACAACAGGTATAGATGGGGCAAGAAGGTTCTTAGACCGAACGTGGCGTTTAGTTGTTAATGCTGATGATTCATTGTCGACTAAGTTAACTGATCAAGGGGAAGAACTGGAAAGAATTTATCATGAGACAGTGAAAAAAGTAACACAAGATTTTGAGAACTTACATTTCAATACAGGTATCTCTCAGTTAATGATGTTTGTTAATGAAGCTTATAAAACAGATACATTAAATAGAACCTATATAGAAGGTTTAGTAAAATTACTATCTCCAGTTGCACCTCATCTATGTGAAGAGTTATGGCAAAGACTCGGATTTAAAGAGTCAATTGCTTATGCAGAGTGGCCAACTTATGATGAATCAAAACTTGTTGAAAATGAAATCGAAATAGTAATTCAAGTATTAGGTAAAGTTCGTTCTAAAATAACAGTAGATAAAGATATAAATAAAGAAGATTTAGAAAAAATTGCTTTAGAGGATTCAAAAGTACAAGAATGGATAGCAGGGAAAACAATTAGAAAAGTAATTGTTGTTCCAGGCAAGTTAGTTAATATCGTAGCAAACTAAAAAAAAGCTCAACTACCCGCATTAAATTAAGAGATTTCTTCTTAATGAAGTGCTGTCAGTTGAGCTTTTTGTATTAAATAAAGGTTAATAATTGACGAAACCAAGTTAATCATGTAAAGTTAATTCTGTTGTGCAAAAGAGATGTTCTCTTGTAAACAGCAAAAAGAAAAAAGATTTTAAAAGATAAAGATATTAGTTGACTTCAATAAGTGAACTATGGTACATTATATATCCTCCAATAAAGACGAGGAAATAATAAAGACAAATAAACTTCAAGCAAGTAAGAAACAAAAGAAGTTATCTGTTGACAAGAAATTGAATAAGTGTTATATTTTAAAAGTCGCGTTTTTGCGACAGAGAAAAATTATTTGCTCCTTGAAAACTGAACAGAACAACTATTAAATGTCAAGAATATATTTTAAGTGTTTT
>JARIBO010000006.1 GCA_029257405.1 Caryophanales bacterium | reverse complement strand
ATATTTGGATTAAATTCAACACCCGTCTTTGCAATGGCAGATCCACCATGCCATATATGCTTCTTCACTAACCCTAGTTCAAGATTTGTCCCTGGTCCAGTAAATATTAATTTATCGTATTGTTTATTTGTTAGTACCTCACGTGCCTTACGTAATGTTGCATTATGCTCATTCCATGCTTCAATAGGATCACCTTTATCAACACGTGACATCGAAAGAATCGATTCCCACATTTTGGTGACCGCTTCTTTGGGAGTTGCCTGAGGGAATACTTTTTGTGACCATTTCGTTGTCGGAATTGAAATCACAGTCCATGGAATCGTATCATTCATAATTTCTTTATTAATATGACGCATTGCTTCTGAGCGTGCTTTGTTCGCCATTGCCACTTTGCTTGAATCTATATTCTTTAATAAATCAGGGTCAGTCGAATGAATTGAAATAAATGCAGCACCATCATTTACAAATGCTTCTTCCATATCCACTTGCCATTTTGGAACTGTCTTTAACACTTCTTCTGGAGCATGAGTGAATTTTAAATGAGTAAGTGTATCATCTGCCCAGTTAATCTGAACGTTTTTTGCACCCAACTCATAAGCACGTTTAGCAAGCAACCGTGCAAATTCAGCTCCTTCAATAGGTGCTCTTAACATAACCGCTTGGTTTTCTTGAAGATTAACTCCTTTTTTTAACACTAAATCAGCATAACTTTCCATTAATTGTTGATAGCTCATTTTTAACGCTCCTTTTGTTTAATTATTTCGCCGCTAAATTCTTTCGCCATTTTAATTGATTGGGCGCGTCTTTCATAACGTCGTTCACGCCTTAATTCCGCACCATCGTAAAGTTCTTTTTCTTGGTCACTCACAGGAATCACTTCAGGTACTGGAATGGGTCTATCATTTTCATCTAAAGCAACAAAGGTTAAAAACGATGTCGCACACACTCTTTTTTCACCTGTTCCAAAATTTTCAGCAAGCACTTTTACAAAAATTTCCATGGATGTTTTATGCGTTGATGTTACAAACGACTCTAAAATAACGAAATCGCCTAGTTTAACAGATGCTAAAAAATCAACAGAATCTGTAGAAGCTGTAACACAAGTACTCCTTGAATGCCTAACTGCTGAAATAACTGCTACATCATCTATGTAAGCCATTAGCTTTCCTCCGAACAATGTTCCATAAGCATTTGTATCAGGTGGTAATATTTGTGATGTTTTTACTGTAATTGAGTCACTTGCATATCTTTTTTCCATTATTTTTTAGCCCCTTTTATAAGATTGGTGATAATAAGCGTGAGATTGATTCTTTAAATTTGATACCTAATGATCTTTTCTCGTACAATTTTTGAGTCATTTGTGTGGAAAGATTAATGTCTTTTTCAAAGATATCAACTAATTCTTCAGCTATTTTAGTATCATATAAAAATGCATTTACTTCAAAATTCAAGCTAAAACTACGCACATCTATATTGGCAGTACCCACTGAAGCAAGCTTACCGTCAACAACAATTGTTTTGGCATGAAGAAAACCATTTTGGTACATATAAATTTCTGCATTTTCTTTTAAGAGTTCACCTGCGTGTGATAACGTTGCCCAGTAAACAAATGGATGATCTGGTTTATTGGGTATCATTATCTTAATTTTAACACCAGATAACGCAGCGATTCTTAAAGCATCCATTAAACTTTCATCTGGAATAAAATAAGGCGTTTGTATATACACATATTCTTTAGCCGCTAAAATCATTTTAATATATCCATATTTTATTTGTTCCCACTCTGAATCTGGCCCACTTGAAACTATTTGAACACCTACATTACCATTAGCACCACCTAGATAAAAACGTTTATCATATTCAATAATATTCCTTGATGCTTGATTCCAGTCCAAAATAAATCTATTTTGAAGATCTTTAACTGCGTCACCATTAATTCTTAAGTGTGTATCACGCCAATAACCAAACTTTTGATCTTTTCCTAAATATTCATCACCAATATTAAATCCACCTATATAACCTACTTTACCATCTATAATTGCAAGTTTTCTATGATTTCTAAAATTTAGTTTGAAATTTATTTTTGGAATTAACGGAGGGAAAAACGCATCTAATTGTACACCAGCTTCTTCAAGACGCCTAATGAATTTTTTACTTAATGATCTTGAACCCATATCATCGTAAAGCACTCTTACTTCTACACCAGATTGTGCTTTTTTAATTAACACATTCGCTATTTGCGTCCCAAGCTGATCTTCACGGATAATATAATATAATAAGTGAATATGATCTTTTGCAGCCTCTAAATCAGCCGTTAAAGAAAGATATTTATCCGTTCCATCAGTAAATATTTGAATATCATTATTCTGAGAATAAAGTGCATCATTATGCTTTAAATGCATATAATATAAATCTTGATATTCTTTTAACACTTCTTGCTTAAAAGTAAATTTATCTTCTTTAATTACTTTTAACTGTGCTTCTACTTCTTTTTCAACACCATGTCTTCTTTTTTTATCCCATTTAAATTTATATCTATTACTTAATTTTCTACCAAAAATTAAATACAATATAAACCCAATTATTGGAATAAAAAATAATACCATAATCCAAGCCCAAGTTGAGCTTGCATTTTTTCTTTCTAAGAAAATAACAGTAAATGCTAGTATAAAGTTAATTACCATGACTGATGCTAATAATATGGCTCCAATACCGATTGTTACCACCTCTTTTTTGTAAAAATAAATAAAGCCTATCTTAATGATACACTAATTTTTACTTCCTTAAAACTTTCCCCTTAATTTATAGTTAAACTGTCGTGAAAACTATTTTTAGAGTAATATATAGATTATTATTACTATTTTTATAAATGAGGTTATTATGTTGAATAAAAACGCTTTAAATATAGGTATTTTTTACGCTTTACTCGCTTATTTACTGTGGGGATTTCTTCCAATTTATTGGAAAAGTTTAAATGAAGTTAATGCTGGTGCTGTTTTAGCTCATCGTGTTGTGTGGTCATTTGTGTTTTTGATTTTGTTAATTCTACTTACTAGACAAACTAAACCATTTATTAAAGCAGCTTCGGTTATTTTTAAATCAAAAAAGACAACAATCATTTTATTTTTAGCTTCAATTGTCATTAGTCTGAACTGGCTCACTTTTATTTGGGCTGTTCAAAATGATTTTGTTATTCAAACAAGTCTTGGTTATTATATTAATCCTTTAATTAGTGTCGTGATGGGTATTGTTTTTTTAAAGGAACGTTTGTCACTTTCTCAAGTTTTAGCAGTTAGTCTTGCAGCAATTAGTGTCCTTTACTTAACTTTTAGTTACGGTGTTTTCCCCTGGGTCTCCTTAATTTTAGCTTTTTCATTTGCTACATACGGGTTACTTAAGAAATTTATTGTAATTAACTCGATATATAGTTTAACAATTGAAACTTTGTTTATTACACCAATCGCTCTTATTTTCTTACTGTTCTTTAATCAAGCAAATCCAAGTTTTACAGAATTTCCTATCTCAATTATTTTATTATTAATCGGAGCTGGTATAGCAACAGCTGTTCCCTTAGTCTTATTTGGGCGAGCTGTTCAAGAACTCTCTCTTTCATTTATCGGTATTTTACAATATCTCGCACCCACTATAATGCTCTTACTTGGTGTCTTTGTATATGGTGAATCTTTCACTACTGCTCACTTTGTTTCATTTGTTTTAATTTGGTTTGCGTTAATTATTTTTATTAGTTCTTCTTTGATTGACAATTCTAACAAATCGAAAGATTCACAATTAAGTTGACAATGGATTTAGAGCATGTATAATTACTATTAATTTCATAATTTGAAACTCTTATCAAGAGTGATGGAGGGAATAGGCCCGATGAAGTCCAGCAACCCTAAAGTAAGCTTTACTTTAGTGGTGCCAAATCCTACAGATTTTATATCTGAAAGATAAGGGGAGGACCTTTACATAAACGCCTCTTCTTAATGAAGAGGCTTTTTTATATCTATTCCCACTTATTTTCATAACATTCTAGTTTTACTATCTTAAGGAGGAATTATTAATGACACATTTTTTCCAAGAATCAGATGACACAATTTTACTACATGCAGGACAAGAACCAGATCCTGTAACAGGTTCGCGCGCGTTACCTATTTATCAAACAACATCTTATGTATTTAAGAGTACAGACCATGCAAAAAACTTATTTGCTTTAGCTGAACCAGGTAATATTTATACGCGTATTATGAATCCAACGACAGACGCTTTCGAGCAAAGAGTTGCTGCACTTGAAGACGGCGTTGCTGCACTTGCTGTTTCATCTGGAATGGCTGCAATCACATATGCGATTTTAAATATTGCGGGTACAGGAGATGAAATCGTAGCTGATAGCAACATATACGGCGGTACATACAGCTTATTTGTAAACACTTTACCACGCTATGGTATTACTGTTCGCCTTGTTGACGCAACAGATTCTGATGCAATTAAAGCTGCAATTAACGATAAAACAAAAGCTATTTTTGGTGAAACAATTACAAATCCAAGTCTTAATGTTTTTGATATTGAAACAATTGCAGATATCGCACATGACCACGATATCCCGTTAATTATTGATAATACGTTCGCTCCATACTTTTCTAAACCAATTCACTGGGGAGCAGATATTGTTGTCCACTCTGCAACTAAATGGATTGGCGGACACGGAACATCAATTGGTGGTGTTATTGTCGACGCTGGAAGGTTTGATTGGACTAACGGAAAGTTCCCTGGATTTACAGAACCAGATGAAAGTTATGGTGGTGTTAAGTTTGCAGATCTTGGACCTCCTGCATTTGCACTTAAAGCACGCGTTCAGTTATTACGCGATACGGGCGCTTCGATCAGCCCGCATAACTCATTCCTACTCGTTCAAGGGCTTGAAACATTACATTTAAGACTTAAAAAACATAATGACAACGCGCAGGGCGTTGTTGATTATTTAAAAAAACATCCTGGTGTTAATTGGATTAATTATCCGGGTCTTGAAGAAAACCCAACTCATGAACTAGCTAATAAATACTTTAAAGAAGGTCTAGGCTACGGATCAGTTATCACTTTTGGAATAAAAGGTGGATTAGACGCTGGTCGCAAATTAATCGATAATATTAAACTATGGTCCCACGTTGCAAACGTCGGTGACGCTAAATCGCTCATTATTCACCCAGCATCAACAACACATCAACAACTAGATCCTGAAGGACTTGCAAAGAGTGGAACGACTGAAGACCTTGTTCGTTTAGCAGTTGGAATTGAAGATCTCGATGACATTCTTTATTACCTTGATGAAGCAATTTCACTAGCAACAGGTGAAGCAAGTACGATTGAAGCAAAAACAGACGATGCAATTAATTGGTTGTTTGAAACGCCATTTGATCGCACAGAAGGATTACGCAAAAAAACAATCGCAGTTGTTGGAGTAGATAACCAGCTTGCAGAAGTTAATAAGCTTGCAAAATCAGGTTATAATATCGTTAAAGTAACAGATTCAGTTTCACAAACTTTAGCTGAAACAAAAGTAGATGTGATTTATACAACTGATCACAATGTCTCAAAAGAAGAATATGCTGCTTTTGCTAATCAGTCTGGTAAAATTGTTTGGTTTGATGGGAAAGTAAGTAATCAAACAACAGATGAATTAGCTAAAAATAACTTAAAAGCTATTTCAGAAGCTAATATTATAGAAGCTTTCGATCAAATCCGTCGTCGCTAAAATATTGACTTTAAAGCTATCCTTAAACGGGATAGCTTTTTTGTTTATTATCTATATTAATAAGTGTAAAATAGGATTCAATTGGATGTGATAATTTTGTTAAAGAAAATAATACTTTTTATAAGTGTGCTTAGTTTTGTGATAAGCCCACTAAATAATGTTAATTCTGAAAAAAACAATGAAAATGAACAAATATTAATCGAACAGCGCCATAAGCAATCAATACAAATAGATAAGCTAAAGAATGCCTTTTTAACTGAAATAAATAATGAACTTTATTTCTTTCCTAAAAACCTCAATATTGTTACTTTAGGCGATTCAATAACTGAAGGCGTCGGTGATGAATCTAAAAATGCTGGGTATGTTGGATTAATTGAAGACTTTTTAGATCATGAGGTAATAGTTGATAATCGCGGAATTGCTGGTTATCGCAGTGATCAGTTACTTGAACTTATCGATGAACCTGATGTTGAAAAAAGCTTAAGTGAATCTGATCTTGTTTTAATGACAATTGGAGCAAATGATTTAATGAAAGTATTTAAAAGAGATTTAACGAATCTAAAAATTGAACCTTTCTTTGATGAACTTAATGAATTTGAAGAGCGTTTAAATAAGATTTTCACAAAAATTCATCAAATTAATCCGCAAGCAAATATTTATTTGATTGGGTTTTATGATCCTTTTTCTGAATTTTTTCCTGAAGTCGAAGAACTATCCGATATTTCTTCTAGTTGGAATGCAGGAAGTGCAATGATCACCAAAAAGCATGATTATACTTACTATATTCCTACTAGTGATCTTTTCGAAAAAGGAATCGCTCAGTATTTAGCTGCAGATAATTTCCACCCTAATAAAAAAGGTTATACGAAAATTGCTAGTGAAATAATCGAACATATCAAAACAGGAGTCGAAGATGCTTATGAAACAAATTAAATGGAAGACACTTTTTATGAGTCTGCTTATTTTAAACATAGTTGTTGTGTTAAGTGTATTTATTCTTTTAAAAATACCAGCCAAAGAAACAAAGATATTTCCTAAAGAAGCTATCAGTGACGATCTTACATCTGTACTTTCTGTTGAATCAAATAAAGATGATTTAAATAATTTAATTGACGCTTATTTAACAGAGACTTTAA
Source organism: Caryophanales bacterium (assembly GCA_029257405.1). GTDB lineage: Bacteria > Bacillota > Bacilli > Bacillales > Amphibacillaceae > Pseudogracilibacillus. The sequence continues at coordinate 12,376 of JARIBO010000006.1, read as the reverse complement.
AAGATACAAAATATAAATATGACGTTTATTTAGATGAAGTCGTCCATTTAAGAGGTGAACTCCCTGTCTTTTCTGTAGCGATTCCTTTATATATACAACTAGAACCGACTGTACAATCTAATGGTGATATTATCTTAAAACAGAAATCTATTCGGCTTGGTTTATTAGAACTACCAAATGAAAAAATTCTAGAATACATTGAAAAATACCTTCCTTTACCCGAATGGGTAGAGATTGACGCTAAAAATGAAGATATTTACGTTAAGATTACTGAAATGGAATTACAAAGCGGATTTGTAGTTAAAGTTCGTGCTTTTGATTTAGTAGAAGATAAAATAAGACTTGATTTTATCGTTCCACATAATATCTTTATACAAGCTGAAGAAAAAAATTAATTTTTCTTCAGCTTTTAATATATCTGTTTTACTATTCATTTTTTATTTTTAAATATAATGGTATTTCCCTATTTTATCGGGTATAATGAAGTATTGAAGATTGACGGATAAGCTTTAATCGCTTAAGCTTACCATTGATGATATATAATTGGAGGACGATACGATGATTACTGTTTCGGATGTAAGTTTACAATTTGGCGATAAAAAGTTATTTGAAGAAGTTAATTTAAAATTTAATCCAGGTAACTGTTACGGCTTAATTGGTGCTAACGGTGCTGGTAAATCTACATTTTTAAAAATTCTTTCTGGGGAAATAGAAGCTCAAAAAGGACATGTTTCAATAGGTGACGACAAAAGACTCGCTGTGTTAAAACAAGATCATTTCGCTTATGAAGAGGAAATTGTTTTAGATACTGTTTTAAGAGGTCATGATAAATTGTATCAAATTATGAAAGAAAAAGACGCTATTTACCTAAAAGAAGACTTTTCAGATGCTGATGGTGTACGTGCAGCTGAACTTGAAGGCGAATTTGCTGAAATGAATGGTTGGGAAGCAGAGTCTGATGCAGCAATTCTACTTACTGGTCTTGGTGTAAAAGAAGAATTACATTTACAACCAATGTCTGCTTTGAAAAATGAAGAGAAAGTAAAAGTTTTACTTGCTCAAGCTATTTTTGGCAATCCTGATATATTACTACTGGATGAGCCTACTAACGGTTTAGATATTAAAGCAATTCATTGGCTTGAAGATTTTTTAATGAACTTTCAAAATACAGTAATTGTTGTTTCACACGATAGACATTTTCTAAATAAAGTTTGTACACATATTGCTGATGTTGATTATAGTAAAATAGAAATTTATGTTGGTAATTACGACTTTTGGTATGAATCGAGTCAACTTGCTGCTCAGATGGCTAAAGACGAGAATAAGAAAAAAGAAGAAAAAGTCCAAGATCTCCAAGCATTTATTGCTAGATTTAGTGCAAATGCTTCTAAATCTAAACAAGCAACCTCTCGTCGAAAGTTACTTGAAAGCATCACTTTAGATGATTTAAAACCTTCTTCACGTCGCTACCCTTACATTGCCTTCACTCCAGAACGTGAAATTGGGAATGATTTACTTCGTGTCGACGGTATTTCAAAAACAATTAACGGACAAAAAGTTTTAGATAATGTTAGTTTTATTATTGATAAAGATGATAAAGTAGCTTTTGTCGGGAGAGATGACTTAGCTAATACAACTTTATTTGAAATATTAATGGGTGAGATCGAACCAGATGAAGGAGAGGTTCACTGGGGTGTTACAACTTCACAGTCTTACTTACCAAAAGACAACTCTGAATTTTTTGAAAATAACAAGTTAACTTTGGTTGACTGGTTAAGACAGTATTCACCTCAGGACCAAACTGAAACTTTCCTAAGAAGCTTTTTAGGTAGAATGTTATTTTCAGGCGAAGAAGCAATGAAAGAAGCAAGTGTCCTTTCAGGTGGAGAGAAAGTCCGTTGTATGCTTTCAAAAACAATGTTAAGCAGTGCTAATGTTCTTGTCTTTGACGAACCAACTTCTCACCTAGACTTAGAATCAATTCAAGCACTAAATAACGGTTTAATTCGCTTTAAGGGATCTGTCTTATTTACTTCTAGTGACCAACAATTCATAAATAGTATTGCAACACGACTCATTGAAATTACACCAAATGGCTTAATTGATAAATCAATGCCTTTTGATGAATATGTACGAGATTATGAACTACAACAACAAATAGAGAAAATGTACCAATAAAAAAAAGACATTCAATAAAATTGAATGTCTTTTTTATGTTTAAATTAATTTAAAACGGTTATATTTACTGTACGTCTACCAAAGTCATATGCTTCACCTTTTGTAGGCATGTGTAAATCAATTCTGTTTCCTTTAATCGCTCCACCAGTATCTCCTGCAATTGCTTCACCATAACCTTCAACGTGAACGCGCGATCCTAATGGAATAACAGATGGATCAACTGCAATTACCTTTTTATTACGATCTGCATTTAAGTCAATTCCTGTTGCAGTTACACCTGAACAACCATAACATTCTGCTGTATAAGCTGTTGCTTCCATTGTCATCGATTGACCTGATTGTGCTTTCTTTTCCGGTGCTGCTTCTTTAACTGGTTTTGCTGCTTCTTTTTCTTTTGGTTTTTCTTCGACTGCTTTAGTTGATTTCTTCTCTACTGGCTTTGTTGTTTCTGCTTTTTCTGTAGATACTTTTTTCTGACCTTCTTTTACTGATAATTCTTGATTTACAATAATTAAATCTGAGTTAAGGTTGTTCCACTCTTTTAAATTATTTACTGTAACATTATACTGAGAACTAATTTTGTAAAGCGTATCTCCTAATTTAACTTTATGAGTTGTTTCCTTATTTTCAGTTTTAACATTATTTGACGTTTTTAAAATTTGTTTAGGGTATAAAAGATTACTCGTTAAATTATTAACCTTTTTCAACTCGTTTACCGTCATGCTATTTTCTTGTGCTATATTCCAAAGAGTGTCACCTTTTTGAATTTCGATTTCTTCTGCTGAGGCTACTGTTCCAAATGTCAATGTTCCGATTACTGCTGTACCGATAATTAAACCTGTTATTTTCTTTATCATTTTGATTAATACCTCCCTGAAATTTCTTACAATCTTAACAATAACAAATTACTTTGCTTAATACAGTAACAGGGAGGTTAAGTAGTTATGACAAAATTTACATGTTTAAATAAATCTCATGACAAATATTACAATTTGTCATATAAGTCCTCTTTTTATGACAATGCAGTTTCAAATTACCAATTACTTCTTTCTTTTCAATAAATAGATACCTAATACTAAAACAAATAAAGACAATAATGCAGAAGTATAAAACATTTGATCATATCCCGCTTTAAAAATAGTTGTGACTTTTTCAATTATTTCATTACGCAAGCCAAAATCAGGTAATTGATTAAGTTTATTCATAATAATACTATAACTTTCAGAAGTATCTGTCGGTTTATTATCAAAAATACCTTTCACTCTTGAGCCATATTCTTTTAATAAAGTCGGTTCAACCTTTAATACACTTGAAGTCATAAAACCTGCAAACACAGTCGGAAATAACGTAAGTCCAATCTGTCTCATGAGTGATAATGTCCCAAGCGCTGAACCATATTTATCTTCTGATGCTGTTTCCCCAACCAATGAATTAAGTGGTGCACCTAGCATCATCCCTAGTCCCACACCAGAAATAATACTTGCAATAACAAATATAATCCCATTTACTACGAATAAAGGGAACATCAAGAACCCTATTAAACCAACAATTCCTGAAATCGACACCGTTATTTTAGCACCTAATTTATCTGTCAAAAAACCACCTAAGCCCGCTCCAATACCTGATGCTAATGCTAGTGGTGTTAGCCAAAACCCTGCATTTTCAACTGGGACATAAAGCACTTGCTGAACATACGACGGTATGAAAATAATTCCAGCTAAAAATCCGCCTGAAAATAAGCCAAGCATTAAAGTAATTTGAAATTGACGTTCTTTAAATAAATTAACTGAAAAAATCGGGTCTTCGTTTTGCTTTTCAAGATTTTTTTCATATTTTATTAACCAAAGAAACAAGATAATTCCTATAATTATTAAAGGTAATACGCCTACACTAAATAAACTACTGCCTATACTTGCACCATCTAGATTAGTAATCCCAATCATAAATGCCAAAATGCTTAACGTTAATAAAATCGTCCCTTTAAAATCAAGCTTTTGTTTTTTTAACACTTTTGTTTCCGGTATTTTCAAATAACCAAAGACAATTAAAAATACAGCTATAGGTAGATTTATTAAAAACATCCACTCCCAAGCACCTGTAAAATGTAATATAACTGCTCCTAAGTTTGGGCCGATTACTGCAGATAAACCATGCATTGCTCCTAGTAGTCCCAATGCTTTACCTTGATTTCGTTTAGGTAAGGTCGCTAAAATATGCGAACTTCCGATGATGAAGATTCCTCCTCCACCAATCGCTTGAATAAATCGAGCAATTAATAAAAAAATAAAATTAGGACTAAGCGCGACGAGTAGTGAACCGATACCAAACAATGCTATTTCTATCATAAATAAACGACGTCTACCATAATTATCAGATAACTTTCCAATGATAGGAACACTAATAGCTATTCCCAATGTATATAACGTAATACTCCAAGCACCCCAAGAAGGAGACACACCGAACGATTCATAAATTGTCGTAAGAGCGGTACTAATAATACCGTTATCTAATCCTGCCATAAAGACACCAATCGTAAATAAAATTATCGGCCATTTTTGTGAATTATTTTTCATTTCCATTTTCTCACCTAACTTTTTTGTTTTATTTAATAAATGTTTTATTAGAATTTACTCGCTCAATTATAGTATAATCTAATTTAATTTTTTTGTTTTGTTTTTTCATAATTAAGCATTTTTTTAGTTTTTCTTTTTAATAAGGGTATAATTAACTTATACAGGTTAATTACAGAAAGGTGTATTGTTATTTCATATCAAGAAAAGCTTGTTAAACGTAATGTGTCAATCATGTGGTTCGCTAACTTTTTTGTTGCTGCGAGTATGACAATGATTATGCCTTTTATATCGCTTTATATACAAACATACGGAGTAGCAACAGATGCTTATATCCAAAAATGGTCAGGTCTTATTTTTGGAATAACATTCGTTACTGCGTTTATTTTCTCGCCTATTTGGGGGCGAATCGGGGATAAATATGGTAGAAAAAACATATTAATTATTTCTGCTTCAGGCCTTGCAGTTACTGTTTTATTAATGGGGTTTGCTACTTCTGTTATCCAATTATTTCTTTTAAGGTTTTTCATGGGAATATTTACTGGATTCATTCCAATGTCTCAAGCACTTATTTCAGTTCAAACGCCTAAAGAAATAGCAGGAAAAATTTTAGGTACTTTACAAACTGGTAGTGTAGCAGGTACTCTACTTGGACCTCTACTTGGTGGAGTTCTTGCAGACTCTTTTGGATATCCTTTTACATTTAAATTAGTCTCAATTACTTTATTTTTATCAGCTGTGCTCGTTTTATTTGGAGTAAAAGAAATGCAAGCAACGATTTCTGAGTTAGAACATGCTAAGTTTTACTCAAGAAGAGACGTTGTTTTACACATCTTAAGAGATCCCATGCTTCTAGTTGTTATGCTTATGTCCGCTGTTGTCCAAATTGCACACTTTAGTATCCAACCTATCTTGCCGCTTTTTGTTGAAGACCTTCGAGGTTCTACACAAATTGCGCTTTATTCAGGACTTGCATTTTCTATTGCGGGTCTAGGAAACTTACTTATGGCTAGAAGATGGGGGAAACTAGGAGATAAAGTTGGATATGTAAAAGTAATTATTGTTCTATTATTTCTTGTTGGACTTTCATATTTTCCACTCGCATTCGTTACTGGTTTTGGCCAATTACTGATTCTTAGATTCTTTATTGGTTTAACGCTTGGTGGAATTGATCCTGCAAGAATCGCTTATATAAGAGACAAAGCACCGATTGAAATGCAAGGTGAAGTGTTAGGTTACAATACGAGCCTTAGATTTTTAGGTAATATGATAGGACCTGCTTTAGGTGGTTTCGTTGCTAGTTTCTTTGGTTTTAGTGGTGTTTTCTTTGTAACAAGTGGACTCTTAATAGTCGGAGGCGTTATTACACTGATTGTATTTATGAAGAATAAACGTTTGAAATATTAACTATTTAAGTTATACTTTAAATAATAAATTTTAATGAAGGAATGTGATCATTTGGGAATTGTTATTGTTGATGTATGTAGCGCAAATGCCATTACTTCAATTAACATAGAAGGTATCATTGAAAGTGAGTTTCCAGAAGTTGCGGTCTTAACTAATGAATGCTTATCTTTTTGTGGTTTATGCGCTGCAAGTCCTTATGCAATGGTTAATGGAAAATTAGTTCATGGCAAAACAGTAGATGCTTGCCTTGATAATATAAAAAAAGCAATAAAAAAAGAACTTGCTATTTTCGCTTAAAAATGCGGAAATAACAAGTTCTTTTTTAGTTTTATTATTTTTTATAAACGATTGCATCAATTTCAACAGCTACATCTTTTGGCAGACGACTTACTTCAACTGTTGCACGTGCTGGATATGGTTTTTCTAAGTACTCACCATATACTTCATTCACAACTCCAAAATCGTCCATTGAATCTAAGTAAATTGTAAATTTAACTACTTTTGAAAAATCTGTATTTGCTTCTTTTAAAATAGCTTTAAGGTTATCCATCACTTGAATCGTTTGATTTTTAATTCCTTCCACAACTTCACCTGTTTTTGGATCAATTGGAATTGAACCTGAAAGAAAAATAAAATCTCCTGCTTCTATTGCTTGTGAATATGGACCTATTGCTGCTGGTGCATTCTCTGTGTGTATTTCTTTTTTCATTAATAATTCCTCCTGTAACTTCTTTATCGTTTATTTTTTAGCAAACACTTTTTTGTATTCCATAACGTCTCTTGCATAGTAAATATCCCCATAACACGCGTCGTACTCTTTCGCTTCTTTTCTTAAGCATGTATAAATTGATTTATCTTTTGCTTTATTATACATGTCTTGTGAAAATTCAATTGCAATTTCTTGAGTGAATCCTTCATTTCTTTCTTTTACATATTTAGCAAAGCCTAAACCAAAATTATATGATTGAACCGCAATACGTACATCACCATCAGATGCTTTTAAGTTTTTAGCAAAATAACTTACTCCTTGATCAATGGATTCTTCAGGATTATCAATGCATCCTATTTCTCCACAAAGACTTTCTGAAGACTGCATCGGATCATTTCCTCTACCACCTGATTCTTGCATCATCATCGCAAGTAAAGTATCTACATGATTTTCAACACCGTGTTTTTTTGCATACTTTTCAATTAACGGTTCGTATTCTTTTACTTTTTTAGTTAAAAAAGGTTCTAATAAAATTGATTTAACTGTTGGTTTTGATTTTTCACTCGCTATATAAGCAATACCGAATAAAAGTGATATCATAAACACGACAATTAAGGTGATTTTGAACATTATTTTCATGATAAGACCTCTAATCTTTATCCTTATTAGATTAGTATACCGTTTTTTAACCCTTTCTGTACACATTTTTCCCTCGTATTTAAAATTATTTTTATTTTTTTCAAAACAAAAAACATTAGAAACAACTAATTATTTCTAATGTTTGTTCAAATAAACTCTTATTTTATATTTTATTTTCTCCACCTATAATAAAGTTAACTAACCCATCGAAAGCGCTTACATCTTGTGTGAATAAAAAAGTGGGCATTAAAACTAACGCAACTGGGATAGCGACGTATGAAGCAACAACTCTTAAAATACCTTTACCTAATAATTTCATTTTTATCGCTCCTTTTCTGTGTAATTTCATTTTATATTATCTGAATATTCAATGCAAGCTTTTTTTAAAAAAACATCTAAATTCTTTAAGAATTTAGATGTTTTAATTTATATATTTAAGAGTTCTCGGATATCATCTTCTGTAAGTGATTGTAACATTTGTTCACCTGGTTGAATAATTTGACTAACGAGTTCTCTTTTCTTTTGTTGGAGTTCATAAATTTTTTCTTCGATTGTTCCTTCAGTAATAAATCTAATTACTTGGACAACTTCTTTTTGTCCGAAACGGTGTGCTCTTCCTGCTGCTTGGTCTTCAACAGCTGGGTTCCACCATAAATCAAACAAGATTACAGTATCTGCTCCAGTTAAGTTCAGACCTGTTCCACCTGCTTTTAATGAGATTAAGAATACATCGTTCTCACCAGCATTAAATCGCTCACTCATTTTCACACGATCTTCTGCTTTTGTTTGACCATCTAAATAGAAATAACTAATACCTAAGTCATCTAGTTCTTCCATGATTAACGCGTGCATACTCGTAAATTGCGAGAATATTAACATGCGTTTTCCATTTTCTCTAAATGTTTGAACTGACTCAATTAATTCGTCCATTTTTCCAGAACGGCCTTCATAATTTTCTAAAAACATCGATGGATGCGAACAAATTTGTCTTAACCTTGTTAATCCAGCAAGTATTTTCATCCTGTTAGCTTGAAAACCTTCTGAATCAATTGATTCGGTAGCTTCTCTTTGAATTTCTTTTAAATAACCAATATATAATTCTTTTTGTTCTTTTGTTAATTCAGACATATGAACAGATTCAATTTTATCAGGTAATTCTTTTAATACATCTGTTTTTAACCTTCTTAATATGAATGGTTTTGTCATTAATGATATTTTTATTGGTTCTAACTTTTTAAACTCTCGTAAACTAGGCATAAGTCCTGGTAAAATCACTTGGAATATTGCCCAAAGTTCGTCAACAGAGTTCTCAATTGGCGTACCACTTAAAGCAAATTTTCGACTAGCTGATATTTTTCTAATTGCTTGTGAAGTTTTTGTCGCGTAATTTTTTATGAATTGTGCCTCGTCTAAAATAAGTGTTTGAAAACTCAATTTTTCATAGATTGATACATCTTGACGAATGGTTCCATAAGATGTAATCCACACATCTTTATTTTGACTATTTTTGATAATTTCTGCTCGCTCTTCAGGTGTTCCTACAATTAACTCAACTTTTAAGCTTGGCGCGAATCGTTTACACTCATTGCGCCAGTTGTATACTACTGAAGACGGAACAATGATTAGATGTGGTTTATCTGATGGCTCTGATAATATATAAGCAATCGTTTGTAATGTTTTACCAAGACCCATATCATCTGCTAAAATACCACCTAAATGATAATGACTTAACGCTTTAAACCACTGGAACCCTACCTTTTGATAATCTCTTAAATCTGCTTCTAAGTTATCAGGTAATTCGTACACTTGTTCTTCTGGGTGTTGTAATTGATCTAGCAATTTTTTAAATGTCGGATCATATTTTTTCTTCGTTTGGATGAGTTCATCAACTTGCGCACCACGATAGACAGGTAGTGAGACTTGAGCATCTTCAAGATCTCCGCGCTTTACTTTCAAATCAGTAAATAATTGTTGCACTGACTCATAAGCGTCATTTTCTAAAGAGACGATTGAACCTGAATCTAATCGGTAATAACGTTTCTTTTCAATTACAGCTTCTAATATGCGCTGGACTTCTTCTTCACCAACCCCGTCTATTGTAAAGCCAATTTCGAGTAGATTCGATCGATTATCAACTTCTACTTGAGTTATTGGTAAGGGATCGTCATCAGTCATTAAGTCACTAATATCTGAAGTTAAAAAGAGTTCTAGTTCTTCATTAAGGCGTGGTAAAATATGATACAAGAAGTCGTATAACACTTCATCTTCTTCAATATCTAAATAAAGATTCACACCATTATATCTAAAATTAGCTTGTTCGATTAAATTCATAATCAATGTTTCTTTTTTAACATCTCGAATAATGAATACTTCTCTTTCTTCATAATCATTAAACGGATTGACTTCAAATTCTCCATAGAAATATTGGAGCTCCCCAATAATACGACTTTCATTTTCTTCTAGCGATAATTTAGCTCTCAGTGGATATTCTACAATATCAGATGATACTGATTCTGACACTGTCACGTCACCCACATCTTTTAATAGTGGTAATGCTTCTGATAAAAAAGTATCTGCTTGTTCTTGGGCAATTGGGAATTCATGATCCATCATACCTAATTGAAATAATTGCTTTAATACAACTATTTGTGAAGGTGTTGGAAAATAAAAAGTCCCTTTTGAAAAGAGCAGCTCATATAGCTCAAAATAAACTGACTCCTCGACGTCATGCATTTTTAAAGTTAATTCTTCTTCAGAATCATGTTCTAGTGAGAAACTAAAAGGTAATTCATGTTCAACAACTGAAAGAGAGTTATAGCTCTTTTGTTGTTGCTCAACGATAAAATTACGTTTAATTATTACATGTAAAAATTCTTTTATCGCAATCGGCGGAATAATCACATGTCTTGCTCCCGAGGTTTCTCTAAAATAACTTGGTGTATTAGAACTTGTATAAACTTGTTCCCCTGCTAAAATATGTTGTAAATATTTAAACACTTCGATATCTTGTTCTAAAAAATAATGTTCTTCAGGATCATACGTAAAGTTATCTGTGAAGTAATGAATTTCTCCTACAAAGAGATTACTAAAAAAGTCATTTACATTTTTAACAACGTAAAGGCGATCTATACCTACTTTTAACTGGATATATATTTGCTGTTCAACGTCCCATTTACATGTAAATTCAACTACCATAGGGATTCTATCAGACATAATATTCATTGGGTTTTCAGTAGAAGAGACAAGCGCTCTAATGAATTGATCTGATATTTCATATTTAAAGTCGTTTGATGTCAATTTTAATCGATCAGCTACTTCAAGTAATGTAGCTACTAAATGCTTACAATAACCATAGGCATGAAAAGCCGGACACTCACAAAATCCATATTTACCAATATCTTTTTCGAATTTATTTACATCAACTTCAATAAAATAAAGATCGGTACCTTGAACATTAGCAGTCCATATATCATTATTCTTATCATATAATACATTTTTCACACTCTCACTGTTGTAATAAGCTAAACCACGCTTAAAAACAATTGATGGAAAGCGATTTTTTACATTTTCTCGATTTAATATGCTCATTAATCAAAACCCACCTTTTTAAAACTCCATTAAATAATTGTACCCTAGTATTAATCTTTTATAAAAGATTCACATTTATTTCTCTTTATGCTTACTTTTTAAATCATACTTTATAATTTTTTACTGCTCGCTCTGCTTTAAAATACAAATAAAAATAATACATAACTGCAAGAACAATTGAAAGTGCTGATGTTAAGTAAATAAATTTATAACCTAAGTAATTTGCAATGATACCAAAACCCATCGCTCCAATACCTACCCCTAAATCGAAAAATGAAAAGAATGTTGCGTTTGCCATTCCTTTTCGATTTTCAGCGGCTCCATTTATTGCCCAGGCCTGTAATGCCGGTTGAACACTTCCAAAACCAAACCCATAAAAAGCAGCTGCGATTAACAATACCGTCGTACTAGGTAACCAAGCAAGCAATATCATCGCAATAAAAATCATTAATGCTCCTGGAGGAAATACGTACATGTGCCCTTTTTCATCATAAATCTTACCTGCAACAATACGTGATGCCATCAAAAATATTGCATAGACTACAAAATAAAGTGATATCCCTTCTACTGATTTTTCGATTGCATAAATCGGTAGAAACGTTGCAATACCACCAAATGTAAGTGTCACAAAGAAAAGTAATATCGACGGATTAATTGCTGACTTTTCAAACACATCAAACTTAACAGTAGTCGTTTTATCAGGAGATTCTTCAACTTTTTTGTAACGAATAACTAGTGCTAAAAGTAATGCAATTAACCCCATTAATGCTGCAATTAAAAAGAGCTGTGTAAATGATATAATTCCGACTAAACTTAGACCGAGCGCTGGACCGAGTGCCAACGCTAAATTACTAGATAAACCGTAATAACCCATTCCTTCACCACGTCGTTCAGGCGGAATCAAATCAGTCGCAATTGTACCTGAAGCAGTTGTTGAAAATCCCCAACCTACTCCTTGTAGAATGCGCATAATAATCAGCATCATTATACTTGCTGCAAAAGCATAAGCGCCTACTGATATTACAAATAAAGATAATCCAAATACATATACTACTTGACGCCCTCTTGTTTCTAAAGCATGACCTGCAAAGGGGCGGAATAATAAAGCTGAAAAAGTAAACACACCTACAATTAAACCAACTATTTGATCACTCCCACCCAATTCTTTAACAAATAAAGGAAGTGTAGGCAGTGTCATTTGAAACCCTAAAAATATAAAAAAGTTCGCCAACCAAATAAAGACAAAATCTCGCGAAATGATTTTATCTTGTTTTATTTGTTTCGT
>JARIBO010000028.1 GCA_029257405.1 Caryophanales bacterium | reverse complement strand
TGGTGAAGAAAGAAGAAATGCAATTATAAAAGCCTTAAAAAATTCATCTCAACCGATTACAGGTAATGAACTTGCCAAACAAACGAATGTAAGTAGACAAGTGATTGTTCAAGACATATCATTATTGAAAGTAAGTGACGAACCGATTATGGCTACAAATCGAGGTTACATATATGTTTTAGACACAGATGACACGGCTTTGTTTAAAAAGAAAGTAGTCTGTAAGCACTCGCCTGAACAGACCTTGCATGAATTAGAAATAATCGTAGATTGTGGTGTTACCGTTCAGGATGTGATTGTCGAACATGCATTTTACGGTGAATTAACAGGGACATTAATGATTAGCAGTCGATTTGATGCAAAAGAATTTGTGGAAAAAATTTCACAAACCGATGCATTCTTATTATCTGAGTTGACTGATGGTGTTCATATTCACACATTAACAGCCGATTCAAATGAAAAAATTATGGCGGCTTGTACCGCTTTAAAAGAAGCGGGTATACTAATCGAAAAATAAAAGCTGAACTCAAAAGTGAGTTCAGCTTTTATTTAAAATTTATAGTCCTAAAATATGATACCCAGAATCAACATGAAGGATTTCGCCTGTAATTCCTCGTGATAAATCACTGATTAAGAACATAGTCGCATCGCCGACTTCATCTTGATTGGTATTACGACGTAATGGTGCTCGCTCTTCAATAAGTGAATGAATTTCATTTAATCCTGAAACGCCTTTTGCTGATAAAGTTCTCACTGCGCCTGCAGAAATTGCATTTACACGAATATTATCTTTACCAACATCTTCAGCTAAATATTTCACACTTGCTTCAAGAGCTGCTTTTGCAACACCCATTACGTTGTAGTTTTTAATGACTCTTTCAGATCCTAAATAAGTCTGTGTGACGATACTACCGCCTTCAGTCATAAATGGTCGTGCTGCTCTTGTAACTGCTACAAGTGAGTAAGAACTAATCTCTTGGGCAAGTAAGTAACCTTCTCGTGATGTATCTGCGTAATCTCCTTTTAAATCTTCGGTATTAGCAAATGCGACTGAGTGAACAACTCCGTGAATAACTCCAACTTTATTATGAATTTCTTTAAATGTACGTTCAATATTTTCATCATTTGCAACATCACAAATTGCAATATGACTTGCTTTTATTTCGTTAGTTTCAAGTAGTTTTGCTAAGCTTTTATAAGAACGTTCTGTTCCATTAGTAAAAATAAGGTTCGCTCCAGCTTTATGAAGTGATTTAGTAATCCCCCAAGCAATACTTCTTTTGTTAGCAACACCCATGATGACAATATTTTTATTTTTTAGTAAATCAGACATCTGGCACCTCCATAAATTTATGTACGTATTTATTATAAGCGAAGACTGATACCACAACAACCTAAATGAGATAATAATAAATAATTTCTGGCATCCCAGTAAAAGAAAAGGGTTAATGCTTTACTTCTTTAAAATTATTGCTTATAATAAGATTTGTTGTTTTGTTGGCCCGTTGGTCAAGCGGTTAAGACACCACCCTTTCACGGTGGTATCACGGGTTCGAATCCCGTACGGGTCATAAGTATTATAGTTTTGATAAGTTATCGCCGGTCTAGCTCAACTGGTAGAGCAACTGACTTGTAATCAGTAGGTTGGGGGTTCAAGTCCTCTGGCCGGCACCATTATTTTATTTAGGTGGGGTAGCGAAGTGGCTAAACGCGGCGGACTGTAAATCCGCTCCCAACGGGTTCGGCAGTTCGAATCTGCCCCCCACCACCATTTTTATATATTGGGCTATAGCCAAGCGGTAAGGCAACGGGTTTTGGTCCCGTCATCCAAGGTTCGAATCCTTGTAGCCCAGTCAAATAAATAATTGTCCATCTTAAATGGAGTCAAAAAACAAGGTAACTGTGACGTTTACCTTGTTTTTTGTTATTTAAATTAACTTTTAGAAGGAAAAAGGCGATAGATTTACAGTTTTTTGTTATAATTAAAATAATAGTAAGTGAATGAGTTTTATATTTATTAATTAATCGTTAATAGATTATCTATTATACTGCGTGAGGGTGAATGAAATGGCGACATCTAGAATTCCAGGGTTTTATAAAATGGATGTGAAAGAACGTAGAGAATTATTAGATCAACAACTTAATTTAACCACAGAAAAAAAAGAAATATTATACACAAATGAAGCACTTGATTTAGAAACAGCGGATAAGATGATTGAAAATGTAATAGGTACATTTCAATTACCGCTTGGTTTAGGTTTGAATTTTTTAATTAATGATAAAGAGTACAAAATACCGATGGCTGTTGAAGAACCATCAATTATTGCATCTGCAAGTTATATTGCAAAAATAGTTCGCGATGCAGGTGGGTTTAAAACAAAAGCAACAGATCGTGTCATGATTGGTCAAATTCAGGTAATTGGTTGTGAAGATTTTGATTTAGCAAAACAAACAATCCTCGAACGAAAGCAAGATTTAATTAATCTTGCAAATGAGGCTTACCCAAGTTTACAAAAACGGGGTGGTGGGGCTGAAGATTTAGATGTTCGTATATTAAACGAATCAGAATCTGTTTATAATAAGATGCTTATTATTCATCTTTATGTTAATACGTGTGATGCAATGGGTGCGAATATGATTAATACAATGGTTGAATCAATTGCGCCTAATGTGGAGGTACTTACTAAAGGGAAAGTTTATTTAAGGATCTTATCGAATTATGCAGATAGAAGTTTAGCTAAAGCAACTTGTACAATTCCGACTAAATTACTTGAAACTGAAGGGTTTTCAGGAGAGAGAGTAAGAGATGGGATTATTCATGCATACGAGTTTGCTGCTTCGGATCCGTATCGTGCAGTAACTCATAATAAAGGGATTATGAACGGGATTGATCCAGTTATTATTGCAACAGGAAATGATTGGCGAGCAGTAGAAGCGGGCGCACATGCCTACGCTTCAAGAAACGGTCAGTATGGATCAATGACTACATGGTCTAAAAATGATGCGGGAGACTTAGTAGGTGAACTCGAATTACCAATGTCACTCGGAATTGTTGGTGGTGCTAGTCGTGTGCATCCAATGGCAGGACTTGTTTATGATATTTTAGATATCGAATCAGCATCAGAATTAGCTCAAGTCGTTGTTTCTGTTGGACTTGCACAAAATCTAGGTGCTTTAAAAGCGCTTGTGACTGATGGAATTCAAAAAGGTCACATGGCTTTGCATGCTCGTTCAGTAGCGATGGCTGCAGGAGCAACAGGAGATTTAGTAGATGTGATTGCTGAGCGTATGGTGAGTGAAAACCAAATTCGCGTAAGTCGAGCAAAAGCGCTACTAAAAGAGTGTTTAAAATGAGTGCTAAAAATATCACTGCTAATAAAAAAGCGATAGGCTTTGCTCAAAGTAAACTAATATTAATCGGAGAACATGCTGTTGTTTACGGACAACCTGCGATAGCGTTGCCATTTCCATTGATTGGAGTGGAATCGATTGTTGAATATATGCCGGGTGAAATATACTTAAAAAGTGACCTTTATAGTGGTCCAATCAGCAAAGCACCTACACTACTTAAAGGAATAGTAAGTACGATTAAACACACATTGAAGATATTAAAATTACCATATAAAGATTTATTAATTGAAGTAAAATCAACTATCCCACCTGGAAAAGGTTTAGGATCAAGTGCAGCAGTTGCTACTGCTGTTGTTAAATCTTTGTTTACTTATTCAGAAAAAACATTTACTGAAAAACAAGTGTTAGAATTTGCAAACATTGCTGAGACTCATGCACATGGTTCGCCTAGTGGGATTGATTCTTTAGCTGTTAATTCAGAGAGACCTGTATGGTATCAAAGAGAAGAACCAATTGATTATATTAAAACGACAGGTGAATTTCATTTTGTTGTTGCTGATTCAGGACGTGAAGCGGATACAAAAACAGCAGTAGGTACTGTAAGAGAATTGATGAATGCGGCACCGAAAAAAATTGAAAAAACGATGCAACATTTAGGCGAGATTACTTATCAAGTACGTGAATCTCTCGAGAATTCTAGTAAACAAATGTTAGGTTTTTTACTCACTGAAGCACAAAAAGAACTTGTTACACTTGGCGTGAGTGACCTTGGTTTAAATAAGTTAATTAAATTAACATTAGATGAAGGTGCCTTAGGTGCAAAATTAACGGGTGCAGGTAACGGAGGTTGTATTATAGCGCTTGCTAAAAACGAACTTCACTCTAAGCAATTAACTGAAAAATTGCTTGAGTCAGGAGCGGAATCAGCCTGGCCATTTGTACTTAAAAAAACATAAGAAACATAAGAAATCGGTATTTATATCGGTTTTTTATTTTATAATAAAATGATATAAAGTGGGGAGTATATATATGAAGGCGACAGCTAAAGCACATACAAATATTGCATTAATCAAATATTGGGGTAAACGTAATGAGGAATTAATTTTACCAACTAATAATAGCTTATCGGTAACTTTAGATGGTTTTTACACAAAAACAACAGTTGAATATGATAAAGCGTTAACAAAAGATGAGTTTATCTTAGATGGTGAAAAAATAACAGGAGTTGCTTATGAACGTGTTCATGAATACCTTAATTTAATTAGAGAATATGGAAATCTTGGGAATCTTTTTGCAAAAGTTAATTCTACCAATGCAGTACCAACTGCAGCAGGTTTTGCTTCTTCAGCCTCAGGATTTGCAGCACTTGCTGCTGCAGCAACAAAAGCTGCTAATTTAAATGTATCAGATGTCGAATTATCAAAATTAACGAGACAAGGTTCTGGATCAGCGTGTAGATCGATTTATGGCGGATTCGTTGAGTGGGAAAAAGGAAGTAAAGAAGATGGGTCAGACTCTTATGCAGTAGAAATAGCCCCTCAAAAACATTGGGATATCCGTGTCGCAGCTGTTGTATTAAATGAAACAGAAAAAGATATATCAAGCCGAGAAGGTATGAAGCGTACTGTAGATACTTCAGAGTTTTATGATGGTTGGTTAGCAGGTATTCCTGCAGATTTAGAAGAAATTAAAGCGGGTATTAAAGAGATGGACTTTACCCGTGTGGGTGCAGTAGCAGAAGCCAATTGTTTAAAAATGCATGCAACAACACTTGGAGCAAAGCCGCCATTTACATATTGGACAGATGCAACAATGCGGGTTATGCAAACTGTTCAAAATTTACGAAAAAAAGGTATTCCAGCTTACTTTACAATTGACGCTGGGCCAAATGTTAAAGTGCTTTATCAACCAGAAAATGAATCAGAAGTCGAAAAAACATTAAGAGAAACTGAAGATGTATCAGATGTTATTTTAAGTCGTGTAGGTGCAGGCATTTCATATTTATAGGAGCTGTTTAAATGAAGATTGAGGTTAAAACACCCGGGAAACTAATGATCGCAGGGGAATTTGCAGTTTTAGAACCGAATTACAAATTAATTGTTGCGGCAGTTGATCGATTCGTTTATGTGAGAATAGAAGATGCCACTTATAATAATTTAACTTTAGAGAATTATAATTTAAGAAATTTAGCCTGGACTTATAAAGCAGGAAATTTAAAAATGACAAAAGCATCTAATGCAACACGTTTTGTTGATCAGGCAATAAAAATTACGTACGATTATTTAACAGAAAATAACCATAAACTAACGCCAATTAAAATAAAAGTAAAAAGTGAACTTGCAGATTCAAAAGGAATAAAATATGGACTCGGATCAAGTGCAGCTGTAGTTACGAGTGTAGTTGAAGCAATACTAAAAAAATTCATGCCAGAAGATACAACAGAAATGCTAGTTTTCAAAATTGCATCATTAGCTCATGTTATAACTCAAGGTAATGGTTCAGGAGCTGACATAGCTGCATCTTCATTTACGGGAATGATTGAATATACGTCATTTCAAGCAGAATGGTTATTGAAAAAATATCAAACAACGTCCACTGTAACAGAAGTAATCACTTCTGATTGGAACTATTTATCAATTAATAAACTAACGCTACCTGAAAATATCCAATTTGCTGTAGGATGGACAGGATTACCTGCATCAACCAAAAGTTTAGTAAATCAATTACGAAAATTAAAAGAAACAAATATAATAGATTATAAAAAATTTCTAGCTACGAGTAAAGAAGCTGTAGATATTTTGTTGCAAGGTATTAAAAAGAATAGACAAGAAGATATTTTTACCGGTATCGAAATGAATCGTCGTGCGCTTTATGAAGTAGGTAGGCGAGCTAACGTTAAAATAGAAACAAAAAAGCTTTATAAATTAAGTTTAGCTGCAAAAGATGCTTTGGGAGCTGGCAAGCTATCAGGAGCAGGCGGTGGAGATTGCGGAATTGCATTTATTCCAGCAGAATCTAATATAGAAAGTCTTAAAGAAGCATGGGAAAAACAAGAAATAGTCCCACTCGATTTAAATATCTACTCTAAGTAAAAATGTATTATAAATAGGAGGGGATTAAAGTGTCTAAAAAAATATCACTAGTAGGTGTTCCGATGGATTTAGGACAAAGTCGTCGGGGCGTTGATATGGGACCGAGTGCTATTCGTTATGGTGGCGTTAAAGAACGCCTTCAAAATCTAAATCATGAAGTAATAGATTTAGGTGATATTGAAGTACCTTTAGTGGGTGAAGAAAAAGAAGAATTAAAAAATTTATCTGAAGTTGTCTTGGCAAATAAGGATTTAGCAAAGACAGTCGACAATATAGTAAGTAAAAATAATTTCCCATTAATTCTTGGTGGCGACCATAGTATTGCAATAGGTACACTTGCAGGTTTATACCCGCACTATAATAATCTAGGAGTTATTTGGTATGACGCACATGGCGATTTAAATACAGAAAAAACATCTCCCTCAGGTAATATTCATGGTATGCCGCTTGCGGCTAGTTTAGGGCTTGGGCAGTCAGAGTTAACAAACATTCATTATGATTCAGCAAAAATAAAACCAGAAAATGTTGTTTTAATCGGTATTCGCGATTTAGATGAAGCAGAAAAAAAGTTAATTAAAGACTTAAATATAAAAATATATACAATGCATGAAGTTGATTTATTGGGTATGCCAGAAGTTATCGCACAAACTATAAATTATCTAAAAGATAAGACTGATGGCGTTCATTTAAGTTTTGATCTTGATGGGATTGATCCAGCAGAAGCGCCAGGTGTAGGAACGCCGGTATTAGGAGGGCTTACTTACAGAGAAAGTCATTTAACAATGGAACTTCTTCATGACGCAGGAATAATAACATCAGCTGAATTTGTAGAAGTAAATCCGATGCTTGATATTAAAAGCCAAACAGCTGAAATAACAGTAGGACTCATTAGTTCACTTTTAGGTGAGAAGTTAAAATAATTTAGTTAAAAATAAAACGAGTAAGAACAGTTTAGCTGTTCTTACTCGTTTTATTCATTTTATTATTCATTTCTTTCGATTATATTTAGCATAGGGTTATAGCTGCTTTTACCAAGATCTTTAATTTTTTCTTCACCATTTTCATCTTTAATTTTTAAAATGGACTCAACGACTTTTCCATCCATTCCATCTATTAAAATGTTTTCTTCACCCTCATTTAAGTCAGGATTAGTTTGATATTTTGTCGTTGTTTTTGTTTCGCTTAATGTTTCATGTTCCCATGTTACTTCAGGTGCTTTTTCTTTTCCATAAAACCCCATGTAAAGCCGATTGTCTTCAAGCTCAGTCCAAATAAGCATAGGGTGATCTGTATTGTTTTTAAATTTAAAGTCTTTATAACCATAAGCAACGGCTGCATCTTGACCGTATGGCACATAAGGAACAGGCATTGAATGGTTGTGTCGCTCTACGATATCTAGATTACTAGCAATTGATGTGTTATATAGTGTCGTTGCTACGTTACAAACACCACCTCCGACATCTTTAATTACTTCACCACCTGCGTAACCTATACCTTCAAGATAACCTTTTTCTTCTGTATATGGTCCTGCTGTTTCGTTTTGAGAAAACACTTCTCCAGGCTCTACAATAGTTCCATTAATTGTTTTAGCAGCAAGGTCTATATTTACGCTCTCTTCAGGAGAAGATTCTTCAAAGACTGTAGAAAAACCAGCAATAAGGACATCTGTATCATTCTTTTTTAAAGCATTTAAAAAATCCTCATCTTTATCCCAAGGAAAAGTAGTAACTGATTGCGATTCTTCAGGCAATGTTACGACATCTTTTTTTTCTACATCCTTATCTTTTGTAACATCTTCTGCACTTGAGTTCTCACTATTTTTTTCTTCATTGGTCGCGTTACTACATGATATTAAAAAAACTGAACTTAATAATAGCACTGTTAATAAAAAATGTTTTAGTTTCATTGGTGTCTCCTTATGTTTAATGCTTTTTCTAAATTCTTATATTAATAATAACATATCTTTCATGAGATTTTTATCCTTATTTTGTATTTGTTTAGTTAACGATCTAAAATATGTTACAATAAGCATGGGTTAATTATTTTTAATAAAGAAGAAAAGGAAGTGTACACATGCTAACTGAGGGATTTAGTCTAATAAATATATTAAGAATTGGTATAGATATAGCTCTCGTGTGGTATGTTCTATATAAATTAATTATGATTATTCGAGGCACTAAAGCGATACAACTATTAAAAGGAATTTTTGTAGTAGTTGTTGTTTGGGTGCTAAGTATCGTATTAAATCTACATACAATTCAGTGGCTAACGAACCAAGCAATACTTTGGGGGTTCTTAGTTATTATAATTTTATTCCAACCAGAACTTAGAAGAGCACTTGAACAATTAGGACGAGGAAGTATTTTTACAAGAAGTGGAAAATCTGAAGAAGAAAAAATAGATAAAACAATTGATTCCATTGTTACATCAGCTGAATATATGGCTAAAAGAAGAATAGGAGCTTTAATCACAATAGAACAAGAAACAGGAATTGATGATTATGCTGAAACAGGAACGCCTGTTGACGGAATTTTAACAAGTCAATTACTTACAAATATATTTACACCAAACACACCACTCCATGATGGAGCTGTAATTATTAAACAAAATAAAATTGTTGCGGCAGCATGTTATTTGCCTTTATCAGAGAGTGCTTTTATATCAAGAGATTTAGGTACAAGACACCGCGCTGCCTTAGGAATTAGTGAAGTGACAGATGCAATAACAATCATAGTTTCAGAGGAAACCGGTGCAGTGTCTTGTTCTAAGACGGGTGAACTGTTACGTGATTTAGACATAGATCAATTAAAGCAGTTTTTAGTAGATAACTTAAAAGATACTCCAAAACAAACCGAGGTAAAGTCGGATAAAAAGGAAGGGAAGGAAAATGGATAATTGGTTTCAAAGTAAGTGGTTTGTCCGAATAATTTCTCTTGCTTTTGCAATCTTACTTTATGTTTTCGTAACAATCGAAGTCGAGGTTGATAACTCAGAAGGTGTAACGCCGAATTTTACAGGTACGCAAAAAGAAGTAGAGTTACTGAAAGACGTTCCACTTGATGTTCGAATTGATAATGATAAATTTGTAGTAAGTGATGCGCCAGAAGCAGTCGATGTTTCTTTAGAAGGTGCTGTTAGTATACTTACTCCAGTCGTTAGGCAAAAAAACTTTACTGTCTATCTTGATCTCACAGATTTAGATAAAGGTACACATACTGTTGAAGTTGAATATGAAAATATACCTAAAGAATTATCAGTGTATATTGAACCAAAGGAAATAGACGTTAAAATTGAAGAAAGAGCAACGGCAACATTTGATGTTGAAGTTGAATTAATCAATGAAGATTTAGTTCCAACAGGTTACGAAGTAAAAAAACCAAAATTAAACGTAGATGAGGTAATGGTAGTTAGCTCTAAATCAAAGATTGAACAAATTTCATTAGTCAAAGTATATATTGACGTAGCAAATGAAAAAGAGTCAATTAAGAACCGAGAATTGCCTATTAACGTGTATGATAGTCAAGGCAATAAATTACAAGTAAGTACGAAGCCAGAAACAGCTTTAATTTCTGTAGATATTGATAGGCCCAGTAAAGAAGTCAGATTAAAAATACCAGTAGAAGGAAAGCTTCCTGGAAATGGTACCTTAAAATCTTTGTCGCCAGAAATTGAAAATATCATGATTTATGGTAAAAAAGCAGAAATTGAAAAAATAGATGAGGTAGTTTCAAAACCGATAAATTTATCGAAAATTAATGAATCAAAAGAAACAACTGTTGAAATAGAAGTTCCAGACGGAATCGTTATTTCACAAAAGAAAGTCAAAGTTAATCTTGAATTAGAATAGATATTTTTGATTTTAAAATAAATGAATAATTAATCTTTTTGAATCGATAGAGGAGAGGTAAATTTGAGTAAATATTTTGGAACTGATGGTATAAGAGGTATAGCTAATAAAGAGTTAACACCTGAAATAGCTTATAAAGTAGCAAGAATAAGTGGTTATTTATTTTCAAAAGAGGATGAAAAAGCAAAAGTATTAATCGGTAACGATTCGCGCATTTCAGCTCATATGTTAGAAGGAGCGTTGATTGCTGGATTCCTATCTGTAGGTGTAGAAGTTATGCGTTTAGGAGTAATATCAACACCTGGTGTTGCTTACTTAGCAAAAGTTATGAATGCAGAAATGGGTGTGATGATTTCTGCATCACATAACCCAGTAGCTGATAATGGAATAAAAATATTCGGACCAAATGGATATAAATTAACAGATAGTGAAGAAGAAAGAATAGAAGAATTAATGGAAGAAGAAGACGATTTACCAAGACCAACAGGAAGTAAAATAGGGGTAGTAAATAATTACTTTGAAGGTAGTCAAAAATATTTATCATATTTAAAAGAAACGGTAAATAATGAGTTTTCTAATATAAGTATTGCTTTAGATTGTGCAAATGGTGCAACGTCAAGTTTAGCTCCACATTTATTTGCAGATTTAGAAGCAGATATATTTACGATTGGAAATAATCCAACTGGTCTTAATATTAACGACGGTGTTGGATCAACAAATCCAGAAAAACTACAAGAATTAGTACTTGATAAAGAAGCTGATATAGGATTAGCATTTGATGGTGATGGCGATCGACTAATTGCTGTTGATGAGAATGGAAAAATTGTAGATGGCGATCAAATTATGTTTATTTTAGCAAAATATTTAAATGACTCAGATAAATTAAATAAAAATACAGTTGTCTCAACAGTTATGAGTAATATCGGTTTTTATAAAGCACTTGAAAAAAATGGTATCTCAAGCATTAAAACAGATGTCGGTGACCGTTATGTGATGGAAGAAATGCGTGAGAATGGTTATAATTTAGGTGGAGAGCAATCTGGTCAT
Organism: Caryophanales bacterium; assembly: GCA_029257405.1. Lineage (GTDB taxonomy): Bacteria > Bacillota > Bacilli > Bacillales > Amphibacillaceae > Pseudogracilibacillus. The sequence continues at coordinate 32,964 of JARIBO010000028.1, read as the reverse complement.
ATTATTTTATTAGACCACAGTACTGGCGGCGATGGCATGCTTACAGGTATCCAACTTGTAAATGTTATGCAAGAAACTGGGAAAAAACTATCTGAGCTAGCTGATGAAATGACAATTTATCCACAAGTATTAAAAAATGTGACAGTAACTGATAAAAAAGCAGTTTTAACTGATGAAGAATTAGCAAAATCTATTGAAAATGTTGAAACAATACTAGGAGATGCTGGGAGAGTTCTTGTCCGTCCATCTGGTACAGAATCTTTAGTAAGAGTGATGGTAGAAGCTGAAACAAAAGAAATATGTAATGAACATGCTAATGAATTAGTAGAAATCATTAAAAAAAATAGATAGTTAATAATATTTTATAGTAGCTTAAGGCAAATATGTATTATTAAATTTAAAATCTCTTTTAGTTTAAAGACTAAAAGGGATTTTTGTCTTTATATTTCTATGAGCATATTACTACAAAAAGAAATCAAAGTGTTATATATTGAAGTTAACAAACCCATAGGGGTATTTTTTATAAGTTACAATATACCCCCGTAGGTAAATAGGAGGAAATTAAAATGAATGATATTACAGTTTATACAACAACAACTTGTCCGTATTGCGTGATGGTGACTGATTTTTTAAAAGAAAAAAATATAGAATTTAAAGAAGTTAATGTTCAATCTGATCCTGCTATTATGCAAAAGATAGTGGATGAAACAGGACAAATGGGTGTACCCCAAACGGATATTAATGGTGAATGGGTTCTTGGTTTCGATCCTAACAAATTAACAAGTTTAATAAAATAAAGAAAAAGCTTTCTAATAACTGTTTATAGCAAAAAGAGTCGCATAAGAGATGCGACTCTTTTTTTATCGTGGTAAACTATAAAGAGAACAAAATGAGAAGAGGATGAACAGCATGTATTATTTTGTAGGAAATCTTGTAAAAATAATATTAAACTTATTTGGCTCGTTAAAGGTGTACAATAAAGAAAAAATTGACAAAAAAGACGGCTATGTCTTAGCATGTACACATACAGGATGGGTTGATATACTATGGTTAGGCGTTTCACTACTCCCTGTAGAAATTAACTATATGGCTAAAAAAGAATTATTTAAAAATAGATTTTTAAGATGGCTTATGAATGGATTAAATGCATTTCCTGTAGACCGTGAAAATCCAGGACCAAGTTCAATTAAGTATCCAAGAAAGTTAATTAAAGATGGAGGAATTGTTGGAATTTTTCCAAGTGGTACACGGACAACAGAAGAAGCACCATTAAAACGTGGAGCTGTCACAATAGCTGCATATGCTAAATCTCCTATTATGCCTGCTGCTTATGTTGGCCCAAATAATTTTAAGGAACTACTTAAACGTCAAAAACCTAAATTAATTTTTGGTGATCCGATTTACCTTTCAGAAGAAATACCTAAAAAAGAAGCAATAGAAGTCATGATGGTTGAGCTTGATGAGGCATTACGTAAATTACAAATCGAATTAAAAGCAAAATAAACAGCAAAGTAAACTAATACTAGTTTACTTTGCTGTTTTAATTAGTTCGGAAAAATGTAATCGTTTATTCAAATAATACATTAAAGGAATGGAAAGTCCCATAGTAATAAATTCACTTAATCCAGTTGTTACCCATAAAAACATGAAAGCATCAGGTAAATTTGCATATATTTTTAACATATAAGCGATTATAAACATATTAAAAGAAAATACGAATGTATTAATCATCATTAAAATAATTTTATTTGTAATAAACTTAGCAAAAACAAGCGTTATACTAAGTGAGAGTGCCGTATGAAGAACACCAAAAATCATGTCTTGCTTCATTGGTGCAAAGAAAAAATTAGCTAACAAAACGCCAATTATAATGCCGAAAAAATATTTTTTGTTTAGAACAATTAAATGATTAAATAATTCAGATAATCTAAATTGAATATTAGCGAACCCAAAAGGTGCAACAATGGCTGTTACGACAATATACATTGCAGCAACTAAGGCATTGATAACAAGTGTTTTAATTTTCATATTATAATCTCCTAGTTTTTTTACGTGGGATGGTTTCGAACCACGAATATTTTAGACCAATTTAATTAAGCGCTAATCGGTTGTGTTCTTTGTTTTAAGAAAAACATAAAGCCAACTAAAACAATTACTGAAATCCCAAGTCCAATAAATACATTAGACGTGATTCCAAAGACAATATAACCAATACTCGACGCCCCAGCAGCAGTTAAAGCATAAGGTATCTGTGTAGTAACATGGTCCATCAAGTTAGCTTCCGCCCCAACTGAAGATAGAATCGTGGAATCTGATATAGGTGAACAATGATCACCAAAAACAGAACCAGCAAGTACAGCACCAATAGCAGGGAGTATCCACTCAGGATGAATTACGCCAATAATTGAAACAGCAATAGGAACCATAATTGCAAAAGTTCCCCATGAAGTACCGGTAGCAAAAGCCATAATACACGCCAATATAAATAAAGTAACTGGTAATAACCATAGCGGAACGTTACCTTCGACAAGTGTCGCTAAAAATGCACCTGTTTCTAAATTTTCAATAATACTTCCAATCGACCAAGCGAGTACTAAAATTAATGCAGCTCCAGACATTTTCCAAATTCCATTAAAGAACACGATGATAAATGTACTTACTTTAAGTTTTTTAGAAGGTAAGTACATAAGAGCTGTTACCAAAATGGAAAGTAGTCCTCCGTAGACGAGCGAACTTACGATATCGCCATCTCCAGTAGCTTGAATCATACTGACATTTGAAGAAAAATAATTACCAGAATATAAAAAGAAAATAATAGTGCTCATAACAAGTGTAAGAATAGGTAGCATTAAATCTAACGCGTTACTTATTGGTACAATTGTTTTTTGCGCTTTTTCTTTTAAAGTATGATCCATTTCTTGTAATGCTTTTTCTTCATGTTGCCGCATTGTTCTAAAATCAATTTGCCAATAAATAGTTAAGAAAACAATTAATAAAGCCATAATTGCGTAATAATTAGCAGGAACAATCATTAAAAAAGCTGTAAATGGTTCAATTCCTAAATTATACTCATTAATCGGATGAACGAGTAATGAAAATACATAAGCACCCCAGCTTGATAAAGGAATCAAGATACAAATTGGTGCACCTGTAGAATCAATCAAATAAGCAAGTTTTGAACGTGAAATCCCGTGAGCATCTGTAATAGGTCTTGCAATTTGTCCAACTGCTAAACTATTAAAATAATCATCAATAAAAATAGCAATTCCAGTAAAGACAGTGACAAATTGTGCTGCCATACGTGTTTTTACACGTGATAAAGCCCAAACACTAAAACGTTCTGTAGCACCTGAATTTGATAAAAGACTAGTCAAACCACCTAGTAGTAGAACGAAAACAAGAATTGGAACATTCCACTCAACATCTGATATAACACTCCAAATCGTTTGAAAAATTTCAAAGAAACTGTTTTGAATAGAAAACTGATTAATAATAAATGCACCGCTCAGAATACCGATAAATAAAGATAAATATACTTTTCTTGTTAAAATAGCAAAACTAATTGCTAATAATGGTGGAATAATTGAAAGCCAAGTACCTATCACATAATTCTCTCCTCTTATGTATAATAAATTTATACAATTAGTTTACCATAAAACATAGTTAAACACTTAATTGTTAGTACGTTTATTCATCTTTATGTAAAGATTCTGCATACCAATTATATGTGCTTACGGCTGTATCTTTTGGTAAATGAACAATAAAACTTGTATGAGTTGGTTTTGCACGAGTCATTGCACTTAGCGTCGATACATTGAATCTACGTTGTAGCCAAGATTCATTTACTGATAAAGCATCAACATTATTTTTCTTTAAAATAGAGAGCTCACTCGAGAATGATCCAGCTTGCATTTGAATAAATTGATCAGTCATTAAGTATTTACTATTATAATGTTCAACAACACGCTGGATAAGAATAAACAACAAATAAATGATTGGAATAAACCAATATTCTGGATAAACAGAATATGTTAAAACTGTAATAATTACGAGCAAATAACTCGGTTTAATTAAAGTTAAAATTAAGGACTTTCCAGGTAATTGATTCATTTTTTTTTCAATTGCATAATCAGGTAAAATTTCTTCAACTAAATGGGTAGCTAAATTTAAGTTTATAAAAGGAAATAAAATATCTGTTTGTGATTCTTCGCTCTCAAATAAGTCGCCTAAGGTAATAATTTGTACTTCAACGATTCCAAAAAGTCTTCTAAAAAAAGGTTTCTTAATAATAATTCCATTTATTCGATCTTTTGGGATAGAGAAATGTGAAGTAGAAAGTATTCCTTTTGTAATAAAAATGCGTTCTTCATTTGAAACAACTTCGTATTTACCATAATTTAGAAAAGTTACGATAAAACCGATTAGAGATGAAATTAAAAAAGCACCTAAGATTAAAAGAATAATTAATAAATAAGATGTTTTAACTAAGTTAACAAACGAATCTGTATAATCATCAATATTAAAAAAATTATTTAATCTAAAATATCCTGAGATTGCAAGCGGAATAAAAGCTAGAAAATAAAGCGATGTAATAGAAATAAGAAGAATTTCTTTAAATGACATTGAATAATGATGTTTAGTTTGTTGACTATCTAAAGTTAATTCATCAGTTTCTAATTCATGAGTTTGAGCTTCGCTTTTTAATAATGCTTTTAACTCTTCGGCATCATCTGGTATGAGTGCATCTAATCTAACTGCAGCATTATCGCCTGACGTGCCTGTAGTAATTGTTAAAGAAGTAAGTCCGAACATACGATGAAGCAAGCTTCTATCTTCTTGAACACTTTGGATTTTATTTAATGTTATATACCGTTTTTTAGCGATAAATCTACCATCACTTATTTCAATATTATTATTTGCGACTAAATAGGTGAAATTACGCCATTCAAAAATAGACACAGTAGCATTAATTAAAACAAATAAAATTAAAAAACTTCCTGCATAAATAATAATCGATTCTAGAGATTTAAAATTTATAATAAAAATAAAGGTGAGAGGTATGATAAAAGGTTTTAGACGATTTACAAATAAAATAATCATCCATAAAGGCTCTTGTCTTTTAGGTTTAATCATTGTTAATCACCTAACTCCTGTTCGATATTAGCTGTTTGCTGAATGTTGTTACTGTCTAATGCCGCTAAATGAATAATTAATTCTCTAATTTCTTCTGCTTCTTGCATGGGAATAGCAGGTATTTTATTAGCTGATGTAATGGTTCCAATTGTTAAAACAGATAAATTATAATATCTTAAAATCGGTCCTTGATTTGTATTGACATATTCAACACGTGACATCGGAATAATTAACGAGTGCTTGTTAATAAAACCATGTTTTAATTGAATGTAGTTTTCATCAATATCATAGCGCCATGTTTTTTGTAAAAGAACAGGACGAATTGTTAATTCATAAATCGTCACTAGAAAACCAATTCCAAGCAATATATATAAAGGAATCCCTATCCAATTTAACCAGTTAAAATAATGAAAACTAAATATTAAACTTCCTATAATAATTAATCCAATAAGATTTTGAATTAAATCAGTAATCCGCCATACATTAATAGCTTTTTTAGATATTTTCTTTTGTGGTTCTGGTATGTGTGAAATCATAATAATCCTACTTTCTATAATAAGCTTATCTTTAGTATATAGGCTAAAGGCTTAAAACAATAGTAAAATAAAAATCCACCCATAAAGGGTGGACTAAAATGATAGCATTAAGCATATTTTTTATCAATCGTGTGCCTGTTAAGCACGATTTTTAAAGCTTTTTCATGTGCACTCACTGTAAACTCAATATCTTCAAGTGAATGGACTGTAGACATTGAATAACGATTTAATGGTTTTAAATAAACACCAAGGCTAAGTAATTCTGTATCTATTTCTTGTCTAAGTTGAATATCAGCTTTCCACATATCACGGTAACTATTGATAGGTTCATCTGTGAAAATTATATTAAAAATACTACCCATTCCGATCGTTTGCATTTTTATATTATAAGAAGTATACATTTTTTCTAATTCATTTCTTAATAACATGGTTTGAGAGAAAAGTGTCACCATTTGATCATTTTCTTCTAGTACATCAAGTGTTTCAAGTCCAATTGCCATAATTAAAGGATGTCCATTATAGGTTCCACTATGGAAAACAGTACCTGTTGTGTCATTACTTTTACCACCGACAGAAAAAACATCACTTTCTTTACTAGCAGCGCTTAACATCATAATATCTTTACGTCCACCAACTGCCCCGACAGGCAACCCACCACCAAGTACTTTACCTAAAGTAGTTAAGTCAGGTTTAATATCATAAACGGATTGAGCTCCGCCTAGAGCTACTCTAAATCCAGTTTTGACTTCATCAAAAATTAACACGATATTTAATTCATCAGTTAATTTTTTTAAACCATGTAAAAACGATTTATCTGCAGGGATAAATCCACCTTGGACTGGTTCTAAAATAACTGCAGCTAGATGATCTGCATGCTCTCTTAAGATAGCTTCTGTTGCATCTAAATTATTAAAGGGTAATACGATGGTATTTTCACGTTCATCATCAGGTATCCCATTAGATTCAAAAACAACATTAGGATGGTTCTTATCACCTGCATCTTTTTTACTTGGATTGATGCTCGCAAGCATTTGATTTAATCCACCATGATAATGACCTTCAAATTTTGCTACCATTTTTTTCTTTGTGTGTGCAACAGCAAGTCGAATCGCAAGTAAGACAGCTTCTGTACCAGAATTTGTAAATCTAACTTGTTCAATTCCTTTATATAACTTAGTAATACGTTTAGCCATTTCAATTTCTAAAAAGTGTGGCGTACCGAATATCATTGTCCCAGAATTTCTAAGTTGTTCCTCTGTTTTTTTCATAATTCTTTCATGTCCGTGACCGGTAATTAAAGCACCATAGCACAGAGAATAATCGATATAACTTTGATTGTCTTCATCAATTAATTTACTCCCATGAGCTTCCTTCATAAAAATTGGATATGGTGCAAAATGTTTAATATTTGCGGTTACTCCACCAGGGATAAAGTCCAGCGCTTCTTCAAATAGTTTTTCTGATGCAACTTTATTATATGACGTTAAGGCATCTGTTGTTAACATTTTTCTCTCCCTTTAAATTGTATTTGAACCAAGTATAAAGGACGAGAATAATATTTGCAATCTTTATTTCATATTTTAGTTAATTATGAAATAAATCAATCATATTTGTTTTCATCAGTAAAAACATTATAACGATTCCATAAATTTTCAAATTCTTGAAGGCGCTTATCAATATCAATTGATTCATGATTGCCTATGTAAGCAACTAAAACATTAATTAAACTAAGTGGTGCGACAAAAGAATCTAAAAATGAAGACATTGAACTTGATGCAAAAAGTGAAATGTCAGCATAAGCGGTAATCGGAGAAGTATATTCATCAGTTAGAGCTATAATATTAGCGCCTTTTTCATTGGCATATGAAATAACATCTAATGTACTTTTTGTATATCTAGCATAACTAATCCCGATTACAACATCATTTTTATTTACACCATGAATACGGTCAAACGCCGAAGCAGTTGTATGAATTAATTCACTTTTTCCAAACAATAAATCTAAATAATATTGTAAGAATGTACCAAGTGATACTGCAGAACGATTAGCTATTATATAAATTCGATCAGCTTGAACAATTTTTTCAGCAGCTTTTTTGATATCAGCATGATTTAAATTATTCATTGTTGCTTTAATATTTTGGATGTCGCCTTCGAAAATATCATAAATTGATCGTTCAGACTTACTATGCACAGAACGAGACATTTTTAAACGGTCAACAGTATTTAATTGTTTTTCAACAGAATGAGCTAGATTTCGTTGAAAATCATTATATCCTGAAAAACCGATAAAATTAGCAAATCGAACGATGGTTGCTTCGCTAACCCCGACTAGTTTAGCAAGTTTAGCTCCAGTTAGAAAGGCGACTGAGTGTGTGTTTTCTAATATATAATCAGCAATTTTATGTTGTGACTTACTCATTTTACTTCTGTATTCAGCGATTATTTTATAAATGTTTTTTTCTTCCACTTAAATCAATCCTTTCTATAGTTCTTAAACATCTATTCTTAACTATATACTATTAAAGAAAGAACCTAAACCATTATAATAATTTAGAATAATACAAAAATAGTTGCAGTAGGATTAAAATTAAATTTGAGGAATTTTTTTATTACAATGCATTGACGCAAAGAAATCAAGGGAGGAAAATGAATGAATAAAAGTTTTATAAAGTATATTTTATCAGTAATATTTATTTTTATGATGACTTTTATAAATCTCGGTAATATAGAAGTTAATGCAGAAGATGAAATATTACAAGTTGGTACAGATACAAATTATGTTCCATTTGAATTTTTAAATCAGGAGACAGGAGAATATATCGGTTTTGACATTGATTTAATGGATGCAATTGCAGAAGAAGTCGGGTTTAAGTATGAATTAAAACCAATGGACTATGCAGGAATTATTCCGGCACTTCAAACAGAAAATCTAGACATTGCCATTGCAGGTATTACAATTAATCCAGTAAGAGAAGAAACGATTGATTTTAGTAAGCCTTATTACGATGCAGGAACAGCTGTATTAGTAAGAAATGATGAGGAAGAAATTAAAACAATTGATGATTTAGCAGGAAAAGTAGTGGCTACTAAACAAGGAACATCAAGTTATGATTACATAAAGGATATGGAAGAGTTAAAAAAAGCTGTTCCATTTCCCAATATTGATCAAGCATACTTAGAATTAGAGAAAGGTTCTGCCGATGCTGTCGTATTTGATTTACCGAGTTTGCTTTATTATATCAATACAGGAGCAGATGGAAAAGTGCTCGATGATTTATTAGAAGGTCAGACATTTGGTATTGCTTTTCCAAAAGGAAGTCCACTTAAAACAGAGGTAGATCTTGCTTTAGATGAGATAAGAGAAAATGGTACGTATGATGAACTTCATGAAAAATGGTTTGGTAATAAACCAGTTGAAGTAGAGCAAGAAGCATTTAAACTAGATTGGAGCTATGCAATCGAAGCAGTTCCCTTTCTTTTAGAAGGGGTTAAATTTACGTTACTTATAGCGGTTGTTGGTTTAATTTCAGGTTTAATTATTGGCGTGTTTGTAGGGTTTGGTCGTCTTTCAAAAAATAAATTACTTTATGGACTTTCAACGATTTATGTTGAAGTACTAAGAGGGACTCCCATTATGATTCAAGCATTATATATTTACTTTGCTATTCCGTTACTCTTAAGTACAAAGATAAATCCGATTTTAGCAGGTATGATTGCTATATCGATTAACGCAGGGGCTTATATTGCAGAAATTGTTAGGGGGTCTGTTAATTCAATTGACCCAGGACAAATGGAAGCAGGTAGATCGCTTGGTTTAACTCGCATACAAACAATGTACCGAATTGTTTGGCCACAGGCGTTTAAACGCATGATTCCACCATTAGGTAACCAATTTATAATTAGTTTAAAAGATACATCATTACTGACTGTTATCGGGGTTGCAGAGTTAACGAGACAAGGAACAACAATTGTTTCGACTAATTTCAGAGCAGTTGAAATATACACAATGGTAGCAATTCTCTACCTTGTAATGACACTTTCAATATCCTTTATCTTAAGGCAAGTAGAAAGGAAGATGGATATAAAATGATTGAAGTAAAAAATTTGTATAAATCATATGGAGATCTCGAAGTGTTAAAGGGAATAAGTAATGCTGTAAAGGAACAAGAAGTAGTTTCGATTATAGGTCCCTCAGGATCAGGGAAAAGTACTTTTTTACGTTGTTTAAATTTATTAGAGGATGTAACTTCAGGCGATGTGTTAATTGAGGGTGTGTCTTTAACAGATAAAAAAACCAATATAGATAAAGTGCGTAGTGAAGTGGGTATGGTTTTTCAACAATTTAATTTATTTCCTCATATGACTGTGATGGAAAATATTACACTTTCGCCTATGCTCGTAAAAAAAATGAGTAAAGAAGCGGCTATAAAACTAGGTGAAGAATTATTAGATAAAGTTGGGTTAGCTGATAAAGCGAATGTTTATCCTGATACGCTTTCAGGTGGACAAAAGCAACGTGTTGCAATTGCGAGAAGTTTAGCAATGAAACCAAAAATTATGTTGTTTGATGAACCAACATCAGCTCTTGATCCAGAATTAGTGGGAGAAGTGCTTGAAGTTATGAAAGATTTAGCTCAAGAAGGAATGACGATGGTAGTGGTTACGCATGAAATGCAATTTGCTCGTGAGGTATGCGACCGTGTGTTATTTTTCGATGAAGGGATTGTTATGGAAGAAGGTATACCAGAAAAGATATTTACTAATCCAGATAATCCAAGAACACAATCATTTTTAACAAAAGTACTTAATTAAAAACGAACACTTAGAATTGATTTCTAAGTGTTCGTTTTTTGTTTATATAAAAAATAAGTTATACACATATAAATTTAATTAAAGAATACGTTTTCAGTCAATAGATACAAGAATTAACAAAAACAGTCCACGTTGTCCACACTATCAACAAGCTTATCCACAAGTAACAGTCAACAGATATAAGCTCTTTAAATCAATGCTTACAAAGGATATCCCCAAAAACAAACATATGTTTGTTCATAAGTATTAAAAAAACAGGGAATAATTAAATATTCCCTGTTAACAGTTTTATTCAGTTATTTCTTTGTTACTTCCCATGTTTCCAAATCTACGTTTATGCATAATCATAAAGTATGAAAGAGTTAATAGCATAGAAACGACTGAGAATATTGCTAATATACCCGCGTTAGACCACATAGCTCCAAAATCACCACTTGAAATAACTGCTTTAAAACCAGAAACAGAATAAGTCATTGGTAAGAGTAAGTTAAATGGTTGTAACATTTTAGGTATCAATTCAAGTGGGAATGTACCCGCACTTGTTGTAAGTTGTAAGATTAAAATCAATATTGCTACGAAACGACCAGGATCTCCAAAGCAAGTTACTAAGAATTGAATCAAAGTAATAAAGACAAGGCTTGTAAGAATTGCAAAGAAGAAGAAAAGTGGCACACTTTGTACTTCTAAACCTAATCCTAAAATTAAAATTGTTCCAGCAATGATTGCTTGCGCGATTCCAATACTAAATAAACCTAAGAATTTACGTAAGAACCAATTTGTTCCGCTTGAAGGTATATTTGAAGGCTCTGTCAATGGATATACAATTGAAAGTAATAATGCACCTACAAACAATCCAAGTGATAAAAAGTAAGGAGCAAATCCAGTTCCGTAATTTGGAACTTCGTTAATTTTTTCGTTTGTTACATCTACAGGATTAGCAATCATATTATTTGTTTTATCTGTTGCATTAATATCGTTTGCTTCATCTGCAGCGTCATGCATTTGTTTATTAAATTCGATTGTACCTTTAGTTAAATCATTCATTCCATCTGATAATTCAATTGATCCATCAGATAATTTATGAGAAGCATCATTAAGTTGTAATGATCCATCTTTTAATGAGAACATTCCTTCATATAAGCTATTTGTACCATTAACAAGTTCGTTAGTACCATCATTTGCTTGAGCGAAGCTACTCGTAAATTTATTCATATTAGCTGCATAAGCATTTTGACCACTTGCAAGTGCTTCCGAACCACTTTGTAACTTACTTGTTCCATCAGCAAGTTGATTTACACCACCAAGGAGTGTTTTTTGACCATCGTTAATTGAAGTCAGTCCTGCTTGTAGTTGACCAATAGGTTCACTTAAAGCAGCTTTGATTTCTGCGTTTAATTCTTTAGTTGCTCCACTGATTTTTTCATTAGCAACTGTTTTATAAGTTTTTAAATCTTGATCAATTTTTTTATTTACCGCTTGTTGTTTATTTTTTAATTCATTTTCGATTGGATTTACATTTGTATCTACGACAGTTTTAATTTTATCTTTATAATTTGTTCGTTCCATAATACTATGAATTGAACTGTTAATCACAGTTTCTATTTTATTAAAATCTACATCAATTTGTTGCTCAGCAATTGTTTGTTTAATTGCTTGTTGTGTCTCAGGAGAAATATCTTCTTCATTAAGTAAAGCCATTATATTTGAATTTAATTCCTCTGTTTTTGATACGTTTTTAATTTCATCTTGAATAATCGTTGTAATATCGCTTGCAATAATACTCGGTAACTTATCGACTTCAGAAATAACTTTATCAGAAATTACATGAGATAAATTATCAATATTGTTTAGACCTAAATTTGCTAGCTCTTTTTCAATTTCAATTTGAACGTCATCAATTTTTTTATCTACTAAACCAAAAGCATCATTCGCTGTACTGTTTAGTTTATTTCCAATTTCTTTTGACATCTCACCAGGGAGTTGCTCATATAATTGATCTAACCCACCTTTGACTTCATTTGTTCCACTAATAAGGGCAGGAACGTTATCTTGCATTTCTCTTAAGCCATTATCAGCAGCTGAAATACCGGAAGATAAAGTATTAGCTCCTTTTTGTAAATCGTTTGAAGCGCTATTTAATTTGTTACTGTTATTATATAATTCATTAATACCAGAAGATAAAGCACTAGCTCCATCTGTTAAATCGCTTGAACCATCGTAGGCTTTATTTACTCCGTCATTGAATTCACCTGTTTTACCAGATAAAGTATTCAAATTATCTTTTAATGTTTTAGATCCATCTTTTAAATCATGGGCTCCATCATTGAGTTCATCTGTTGCTTCACTTGCGTCAACTAACCCATCAGCAACATCATCGATTTTCTCAAAGATTGTTTCGGCGTATGTCTCTGTTATTTTTTCTTCTAATGCTTGCTCTATTTGTAACATAGCTGTTTCACCCATTTGAGCAGCTAGAAAGTTAAAACTTTCATTAGGTTTATAAATTAGTTCGAGCTGTTGTGGTGTATCGTCCATCACAGTCGTTGAATTTTTAGAGAAATCTTCAGGAATTTCAATTAAAATATAATAATCTTGATCTTCTAATCCTTGATAGCCTACGGATTTATCAACGAATTGAAAGTCGAACTCGGGTTCATCTTTAAGGTTATCAACGAGCTCATTTCCTAAGGTGAGCGTTTCGCCTTCAAATTCATATGCTTTATCTTCATTCACAATGGCCACAGGTATGTCTTCTATTTGATCATAAGGATCCCAAAATGCCCATAAGAACATACCTGCATACAAGACAGGTATAAAAATAACTGCTGAAATAGCAATTAATAATTTTCTGTCTGCTAAAATGCGAAAATTATCTTTACTAAAAAAATTTTTCATTATTTCTACTCCTTATATTTAGCTAATTATTTAAAAGGCTAAGCCATTAAAAATGTATAGTTCAAATAAATTAGCAATTTCTTCTTTTTTTAATGGTTCTCTGGATTTTTCCCAATCCATAATTAAAGCAATGTATAATTTTAATAAAATAAAAGCAGTAATTTCTGGATCACATGGTTTTATTTCTTTTTTTACAATTGCTTTTTCGATTTTTTCTTTAATAAAATCTAAAGTAGCAGATTCTAGTTTTTTTACACCTTCTTGAACAGTAGGCGTTCCAAAATCTCGATCTTCTTCAAAAAGTTTGATAGTTAATTGATGTTCTAAACGAAATTCAAGTATTTTGTAAAGTGCATCATGTAAATTTTTTTTGAGTGGTTTGTCAGGTGAAATTGCTGCTTGAGCTTCACTTTCCATATCAGAAATTAAAGTTACAATAATATCATCAAATAATTCTTCTTTATTTTTAAAGAAAGTATAGATTGTGCCTTTTCCAACGTTAGCAAGCTTTGCAACTTGATCCATAGTCGTAGCTTTGTAACCAAACAATGAAAAAGATTTTGTGGCAGCTTTAATAATCTCTTGTTTTCGGTCAAATGACATAAATATCCTCCTAATTAATGACCATATGAACAAAACGGTCAGTTAGACTACCGAGTAATTTAACACAGACAAAACGAGAAAGCAATCTATAATTGTTATAAATATGAAAAATAAAGTAAATTAATTGCTTAAAGTCATATGTAAACGCTATAATATATAAAAGAAGTGTATAGGAGTGAGTATAATTGCCAATAAATATTCCACATGGATTACCTGCAGTTGAAAAGCTGAAAAAAGAAAAGATTTTTACAATGGATGAAACAAGAGCAAAAATGCAGGATATACGTCCATTAAACATAGTGATTTTAAATTTGATGCCAGAAAAAGAAAAAACAGAATTACAATTGTTAAGATTATTAGGAAATTCACCACTTCAAGTGAATGTGACATTTATGAATACAGCATCTCACGTGTCAAAAAATGTCAGTTCATCGCATTTAAATACTTTTTATTCAACATTTGAAGATATAAAAGATCGCCGCTTTGATGGAATGATCGTTACTGGTGCACCGATAGAACATCTTGAATTTGAAGATGTTAACTACTGGAAAGAATTAGTAGAAATAATGGAATGGTCAAAATCTTCAGTAACATCAGTTTTTAATATATGTTGGGGAGCACAAGCTGCTCTTTATCACCATTATGGTGTTAAGAAATATGAATTAGATAAGAAGTGTTCAGGTATTTATGAACACACTGTAAGAGATCACAAGATAGAACTAGTTAGAGGTTTTGATGAACGCTATTTAGCACCACATTCACGCTATACAGAAGTTAGACGTGAAGATATAGAGAAAAATGATGACTTAATTATTATTTCTGAATCAGAAGATGCAGGCGTATTTATGGTTATGTCCAAAGATGGAAAGCAAATAATGGTAACAGGCCATTTGGAGTATGATGCAACGACACTCGCAGAAGAGTATGAACGTGATTTAGCTAAAGGACTCGATATTGAAATGCCAGAAAATTATTTCCCAGGAAATGATCCAGCGAATCGTCCGTTAAATAATTGGCGCTCGCATACGCATTTATTATTTTCAAATTGGTTAAACTATTATGTATATCAGGCAACGCCTTATCAGTGGGAGTAAATCATGAAAATATTAAAGAGCTCTCTATCATATCAAGTTATCTTGATATGATAGAGAGCTCTTCATTTTAAAAACAAAAAATTAAAATAAGCGAATAATTCCGTTACCTATAAACGTCGTCAAAAATCCACTAACAAAGACACCAATACTTAAACTAATAAAAATAAGTATTGGGCGAAGTCTAAGAGCAACACCAACAGCGACACCAACATAAACACCAATAAATGGTACTAAGAATATTAAACTAAATAAGCCAAATTTACCGTATTTTAAACTAATTGAATCGGCTTTTTTTAAATGATTACCTAACCAGTTCCATTTCTTAATGACTGTATCAAAGGCGACTATTAAAAAAGGTGCAAATGCAATATTACTTAAACTAGCGATTAATGCACCTGAAATCGGGTTAAAATTAAAAGGAATTGATGCAGCTGCTCCAAAAACAACTTCAAGAAAAATACTAGGTAAGATAATAGGTGTGATTGTTTTTATACTATGCGTAGTTAAGCCTATTAAATAAGCTAAAATAATTAAACTAATTCCAAACAGTAAGCTCAAAGTGATTTTTAACCGGATATCGTTAGTTAATCGGCTTGTTTCTTGCATGAGATAACCACCTATTTATTTTATAGTAACTTGACCTGTTTCACTTACTTCAATGACACGATCGTCAGTTAAGTAAATTGTTAAAGGAGAGATAATTGCAGTATCCTTTGAAAACGTCCACTCTCTTCCTTCAGGTGTAAGTACAAGAAATGAGTCGTCTTTACCTAAGTAGTTCGTATTGTTTTCGTCAATTTTAGAATTAAAATATAACGGAATGGCTTCATCTTGTATGAGTTCGCCAACTTGGTTAACAGAATCTGTGACAATGCTTATTTCACTTAAATTATAAAATGCTTCTAATGTGAAAGTACCAAGAAAATCACGTGTTCTTCTTCCAATAAACTCCACAAGATTTCCAGATGGGTCTTTTATGTAAAAAGAATCTGCATTGAATTTAACACGGTAGATTTCATCAATACCTTCGTCTCTTTCTAAAGGATGTCTATTTCTAACCCATTCTTTAATAATAGAAAACTGATTACCAGGTATATTAATCGCGAAATGATAACGTGCTTCTTTTTCATGTTCGATAAACTTAATTGTTGAAGTACCAATTTGAACATTAAAACTATTACTTGTTACTGCATCAATTGGAAGGCTTAAAACATTCATATAAAAACGTTTTAATTGTTTTAATTCGCGGGTGTACAATATTACTTTTTTTAACAAATAAATCACCTCAAATGTGTGTTATTATTATTTATATTATAACACTGTAAAGAATAATTAACGATGGTTTCAAATAATTAGAAGTATTATCAAACGAATACATTAGAGTGAGTTTTAAAAAATAAAAACACTTGTCATCCATTTAAATGAATGACAAGTGTTTAGTTGTGCTAATTTTAATAGTAAACATAAATTAAATAAGTTGTTTATTGTTTTTAGCAATAAATCCAATAATTATTCCAATAGAAATCATAAGAACCGCACTAACTAAGAAAGGTAATCCAGAAGTTTCTGCGACCCATCCTGAGATAGTTGATCCTGCAACAGCTCCTAAAGAAAAGAACGCATAAAATATCCCGTATGCTTTTCCGCGATCAACATCTGCAGAAGCATCTGCCACAATTTTATTCATAGAAGGGAATATAAGAGCAAACCCTGTCCCATAAATCACCATAGCAAAGAAACTAATATTTAATTCAACTGTGTAGCTCAATGTAATTAAAGCTACTCCAATTAATACAATTCCTGTTAAAACAAGCTTAATAGCAGATATTCTATCAAAAATTGTATTGATCGGCGTTAAAAATACAAACAAGGCTACAATACCAAATGTACTAAGCAACATGCCGGTAGTTTCAGTTGTTCGTCCCATCAGTTCAACATTAAGCGGTAATGCAAAAGCAAGTGTTCCATTACTAATCATTAAAGCAAAAGCTGCGAGAGAGGCTTGAATGAGTAATGGATGCTTTAATAAAGGTATAAAATCTTTAAAATTAAATTTCCCGCGATCGGTTGATACATAAGATTCTTTGATGAAAAAGACAATTAATATAGCAGTAACTAAAAATAATACAGCGACTAATAAAAATACGTTAGTAATTGAAGATCGTGCAGCCATTGCTCCACCAATAGCTGGTCCAGCAATAGCAGCTATACCAATTCCTGCTCCAGTGAACGCCATTGTCTTTCCGCGTGAGCCAGCTTTAGAATTATCGCCAACGTAAGCAAAGGCTGCAGGAATTAAAACACCGCCAGCAAGTCCATGGAAAAAGCGTGCAATAAACAATTGCCATCCAGTTTGTGCTAAAGGATAAAGAAATAAAATACCACTTACTAAAATCATTCCTAAAAGTAACATTCTCTTACGGCCAAATCTGTCAATCCAGTGTCCACCAAGAATATTTCCAACCATGTTAGTCAAAGAGTACACTGCAACAATAGCGCCTGTTAACGCATAAGAAGCACCTAACTCTTGAGCGTAAGGTGTTATAATAGGTAATTGAATAAAAGTATCTAAAAATGCAACTACAATGATAAAATAAAGCATCCGTGTCATGTAACCCCTTCTTTCTCTAGCGACTATTATACATAAAAATAATGCAAGCACCTAGTAGAAAGCAATGTAATTCAATATAATAAGTGATAAATGCGTGAACAAAAAATAACATCAAGTTATCTGAATTATAAAATTGTTGCAACAATTAGAAAGTATAGTATAATGAATTAATCTATAGTCGATATTAGGTCGGCTTCCAAGGAGGATTATTAAATGAAAAAATGGTTACAATTAATTGTTATTACAGCCTTAAGTATTTTTGTTTTAGCTGCTTGTGGTAACGATAAATCAGAAGATGAATCAAAAGAAGAAACAGATAAAGCAAAAGGAGATACATATGTAATAGGTGTAACTCAACTTTTAGAACACCCTTCTTTAGATAATGCTTATGAAGGATTCCAAGAAGCAATAGAAGAAGCCGGATTAAACGTTAAATATGATTACCAAAATGCTCAAAATGATCAAAATAATGTAAAGACAATTGCAGATAATTTTGTAGCAGATGATGTTGACTTAATTTTTGCTAACTCAACACCAAGTGCTCTAGGAGCTTTAAATGCAACAAGTGATATCCCTATTTTATTCACATCAGTTACAGATGCTGTAGATGCAGGACTTGTTGAATCATTAGAAGATCATAATAGTAATATATCAGGTGTACTTGATTTA
Source organism: Caryophanales bacterium (assembly GCA_029257405.1). Classification (GTDB taxonomy): domain Bacteria; phylum Bacillota; class Bacilli; order Bacillales; family Amphibacillaceae; genus Pseudogracilibacillus. The sequence goes on along the minus strand of JARIBO010000028.1, from coordinate 14,608 downwards.
CATCCAGATGCGATTAATAAAACAGTAGAATTTATCGATAAATATTTTGAAGGTGCAAATATCGGACTTATTTATAACGCTGGTGAAGCAAACTCTGTAACTCAAATTGAAGCTGTAGAAGAAGCTGTTAAAGGAACAAGTTTAAGTACGTCAGAACGTACAGTTTCAAATTCTTCAGAAGTTCAACAAGCAGCGTCAACATTAGCAGGAGATGTTGATGTCATGTATATTGTTACAGATAATACAGTAGTATCAGCTTTAGACAGTGTTGTTGAAGTAACAAACACTCAAGATATTCCACTTATTGTAGGCGAACCTGATTCACTTCAAAAAGGTGGTTTTGCAACTTATGGAATTGATTATCATACAATTGGTAAACGTACGGGTGAAATGGCAGTTGAAGTATTAACAGGAGAAACAGAAATTGAAAAGCTAGATGTTGAATATCCACCAGAAATTCAATTGTTTATTAACAAAGAAGCTGCTGAAGCCCAAGGTATCGAATGGCAAGATGAATGGGATGAAGAAGCAGAACTTGTTGAAGCTAAGTAATATTTTGTTAGAGTTCAAACTTTCTTAAAAGCAAAAAATTTAGTAAACTAATAAGGAGGCAGATGTTTTCTGCTTCCTTATTTATATTTAAAGAAATTTACGCGTTTTAGACATAAATTTTATATGTACTACATTTGCGAAACAAGGAGGACAACATGTTTTTATCATTATTTGGTGCTGTTGAATCAGGAGTTATTTATGCAATTATGGCGTTAGGTGTTTATTTATCTTTTAGAATTTTAGATTTTCCTGACTTAACAGTTGATGGAAGTTTTGTAACAGGAGCAGCAGTAGCGACAATATCAATAATTAATGGAGTGCCACCTGTTCTCGCAACGGTCTTAGGAGCATTAGCTGGATTTTTAGCTGGATGTATTACAGGAATCCTTCATACAAAAGGTAAAATTAATCCGCTCTTATCAGGTATTTTAATGATGATTGCTCTATATTCAATTAATTTAAGAATTATGGGGAAACCTCAATTATCATTATTAAATGAAACGACAATAAAAGATCAGCTTACAAAACTTTGGGAATTTACAGGAATAGATCCATTAATAAACGGTGTACTTGGTTCTATGGGTGTTGAACGCTTTCCAAAGACTTGGGCCTTAGTTTTTATCATGTTATTTGTTACATTAATTATTAAATTTATTGTTGATTATTATTTAAAGACAGAAGTAGGACTTGCACTTAGAGCAACTGGAAATAATCAAAAAATGATTAGAAGTTTCTCAGCCAATACAGACATTTTAATTATTATGGGAATTGGTTTATCAAATGGATTAGTCGCTTTATCAGGTGCATTACTTGCTCAACACGGTGGATTTGCTGATGTAGGAATGGGTATAGGAATGATTATAATCGGTTTAGCGTCTGTCATTATAGGTGAAGCACTATTTGGAGCGAAAACAATTGCCAGAGCAACGCTTGCAGTAATTGGTGGAGCAATCGTTTACCGCGTTGTTGTTACGCTTGCTTTACGATTTGAATTTTTAGATACAGGTGACATGAAGTTAATTACAGCACTACTCGTAATTATTGCATTAGTTACTCCTAAAATCATGCAAAACTATAATGATAAGAAACGCCGGAAAGAAAAGCGCGCACTACTTGAAAGTGAGGGAGTTTAAATGTTAAATCTAAAACAAATTTCAATGACATTTAATGAAGGCACTCTAGATGAAAAACGTGCGTTAAAATCAATTAATTTACAATTAAATGAAGGTGAATTTGTAACAGTTATTGGTGGAAATGGAGCTGGAAAATCAACTTTAATGAATGTTATCTCAGGTAATTTAATAGCAGATGTTGGAGATATATTGATTAATAAAGAACCAGTCCATTATTTACCTGAATATAAACGTTCGCGTTACATTGGACGAGTGTTTCAAGACCCAATGTCAGGAACAGCGCCTGAAATGACAATAGAAGAAAACTTAGCGATAGCTTACTCGCGTAATAAAAAACGATCATTAAAATTAGGTGTTACAAAAAAGCGTCGTGAAATTTTTAAAGAGTATTTGGAAACTTTAAACTTGGGGTTAGAGAGTCGATTAAATGCAAGAGTAGGGTTATTATCAGGCGGAGAAAGACAGGCATTATCACTATTAATGGCTACTTTTACAGAACCAGATATATTATTGTTAGATGAACATACAGCAGCACTTGATCCAGCTCGTGCAGAGTTAATTACAAAACTTACCTCAGATATTGTTGAACGTTTCGGGTTAACCACCTTGATGGTTACTCATAATATGCAACAAGCCGTTGATATGGGTGACCGTTTAATAATGATGGACGCAGGAGAAATAATTTTAGACGTTTCTGGAGACGAAAAAAGAAAATTAACGATTGAACAATTACTTAAAGAATTCCAACGAATTCGTGGGGAACAACTTGTTACGGATCAAACAATATTAGGATAATAAAAAGGTTCTGAAAAGAAAGAGGAATTATACCTCCTTCAAATTCAGAACCTTTTTTATTTAACAATTAATCCTGTATTATCTAAAGAAATCGAACTTATTTCAAAATCAGAGAAAACTTTTTTAGTCTCTTCGATAATTTTATCTGTTTGATTTTTAGGAACAAAAGAGATCATTGTCGGGCCTGCACCACTAATAATCGTTCCATATGCGCCAAATTTTTTAGCGATTGATTTTAGTTCTTTATAATGTGGAATTAACTTAGCACGATATGGTTCGTGGAACAAGTCTTCTTCCATCATCTGACCTGCAAGTTCATAGTCTTCTGTTAGAAGTGCACTTAACATAACATTTCCAATTGCACTTGCTCTAGTTGCTTCGTCGATTGAGAATGTTTTAGGAAGTACTTTTCTTGCATGATCTGTTTTAATCTCAAAATTAGGAATATAAATAATTGCATCCGTATTAAAAGAAGGTAATTTTTTGTAAAAAGTTTGATTATTAATTATTGTCGAAACGACAAATCCACCTAATAAACACGGTGCAACATTATCAGGATGACCTTCAAATTCAACAGCATATGCTAATTTTTCAGATTCTAATAAATTTAAATCACCTAATTGATTAGCTAATTCAATTCCAGCAACAATAGCAGAAGCACTACTACCTAAGCCACGTGCGAGTGGTATTTCACTTTTCATAATAACTTCTGCAGGTGAAAGCTTTATTTTTTTATCAATTGCAATTTTATGTGCAACTTTATAAATAAAGTGGTTTTCATAGTATAAAACATCAGGAATTAAATCTGTATCATGAATAAATTTCCACTTATTACTTTTCTTGACCTCAAGTGTTAAATATCTACCAATCGCAATCCCGGCTGAATCAAAACCGGGACCGACATTAGCAGAACTAGCTGGAACTTTGATGACAAACATGGTTATTTTTCAACCGTATTTTTAATATAATTTGTCACAGCTTCTTGGTCATTAGGAAGTGAAGTAACTTGTACATCAATTTGGTCAACTGCTGTTTGAGGATCTTTGAGGCCGTTTCCTGTTAAAACAGCAACTACTTTGCTTCCTTTTGGAATTGTACCAGCTTTAACTTGCTGGAAAACACCAGCAATAGAAGCACACGAACCAGGCTCAGCAAAAACACCTTCTTTAGCAGGCAAAGTTTTAAATGCTTGAGTAATTTCTTCATCCGTAACGAATTCAATCATTCCTTTAGATTCATCTCGAGCATTTGTTGCGAGTTTCCAACTTGCAGGATTTCCAATTCGAATAGCTGTAGCGATTGTTTCTGGTTCAGTTATAATTTCATTTTTTGTAATAGCTGCAGATCCTTCAGCTTCAAAACCATAAATTTTTGGCAGGTTTGTATTGTTTTTTTCGTTATGTTCTTTAAACCCTTTCCAATATGCACTAATATTACCAGCGTTTCCAACAGGAATAGCTAAAATATCAGGAGCAACACCATCAAGTTGTTCAATTATTTCAAAAGCCGCTGTTTTTTGTCCTTCTAAGCGGTATGGATTTGTCGAATTGACAAGTGTTACAGGGTAATTTTTACTTATTTCTTGAACCATTTTAAGTGCGTCATCGAAGTTACCATCAATTTCAACGATTTCTCCTCCGTACATGATCGCTTGTGCTAATTTTCCTAAAGCAACTTTCCCTTTTGGAATAACAACAATTGATTTCATTCCAGCTTTTGCTGCATATGCCGCCGCCGCAGCAGAAGTGTTCCCAGTTGAAGCACAAATTACAGATGTACTTCCAGCTTCTTTAGCTTTAGCAACAGCCATAACCATACCGCGGTCTTTAAATGATCCTGTAGGGTTTGCACCTTCAACCTTACCGTATAATTCAATTCCTAATTCTTCTGACAAATGTGGGAAGTAAATTAAAGGAGTATTTCCTTCATGTAAAGTTAACTGAGGTGTATCTTCATTTACCGGTAAAAATTCAGCATATTCTTTAATTAATCCTTGCCAGCTCATTTTACGCATCTCCTTCTACGCGGAAGTAACTTTTAACTTCTTTTACTACGCTTAATTCATCTAATTGTTCTAATGCTTCTTGGAAGTTTGATAATGATGTTAGATGTGTCACAACAACAACTTCTGCTAAACTACCATTGTTTTTTGGTGTTTGTAAAATACGTTCAAAGCTAATACTTCTTTGATTGAATAGTTCTGAAATTGAAGCGAATGCTCCAATTTCATCTTTTACATGCAAGCGAAGATAAAACTGACTTATTTTATTTTCAGGTGGCGTTAGCTCTTTTGTGAAACTAGGCTTAATCAATTGGTTACCATTAACGCCTAATAACATGTTTTTAATTGTTTCAACAACATCCGACATAATTGCTGTAGCAGTTGGAAGTCCACCAGCACCGGCACCGTAAAACATTGTTTCACCAACAGCATCTGCATTTACATAAACAGCATTATATTCATTTTTCACTGAAGAAAGCGGGTGCGATATAGGTAAGAATGTAGGTTGCACGCTTACTTCAACTTGATTATTACGACGGTTAGCAAAACCAATTAATTTCATTGTTAAATCAAGCTTTTTACCATATTCTAAGTCGGCGATAGAAAGATTAGAGATACCTTCGACTTCGACGTCGTCTAATTCAACATCAGTTAAGAATGAAAGACGAGCTAAGATAACCATTTTACGAGCAGCATCTAATCCTTCAACATCTGCAGTTGGGTTTGCTTCTGCAAAACCTAAAGCCTGTGCGTCAGCTAAAGCATCTTCATAACTTTGTCCGTCTTCATCCATTTTCGTTAAGATATAGTTTGTTGTACCATTAACAATTCCCATAACTTGATTAATTCTATCAGAAACAAGCCCAGCAGAAAGACTGCGCAGTAAAGGAATTCCTCCACCTACACTTGCTTCATAAAATAAATCGCAACCATTTTCTTGAGCTGCTTTTTCAAGTTCTGGTCCATGTAAAGCAATCAAGTCTTTATTAGCAGTCACGATGTGTTTTTTAGCTGCAAAAGCTTTTAGCATATGTTCGCGAGCTTCTTCAATCCCGCCAATAACTTCAACGATAACATCAATATCGTCATTATTAATGACATCGTCTGGATTTGTAGTTAAGACATTTTTATCAATTTTTATATCGCGTACTTTTTCAATATCTCGCACAAGTACTTTTCCGACCTTAATCGTATGACCAAGTTGGTGTTGTAATTCTTCTTGGTGATCATTAATGATTTGAATTACACCCGATCCTACAACTCCTAAACCTAATAAGCCAATAGATATTTCTTTTTCCAATTCGTCACCTCATTTATATACTATGTAACATAAAGCTAGAAAATCGTAATCTACTTACTAGTATAGCACTTATAATCATGTATTTGAAAAATAAACGCACATAATAAGCTTGATTTGTTTAAAAAGTCTAAAAATTGCTATTATTTAAGATATTAGCTAAAGCACGTTTAAATTTTTGTTTATCTTCATTTGTAAAAGCTTTGGGTCCTTTAGTTTTATGACCTGCTTTTCTCGCCATTTGACCAGCATGTCGCATGGTAAGTAATCGGTCTATATTATCGGTTGTATATTCAAATCCTTTATGGTGTAAAACGCGACAACCTTTTCCCATACATAAAGCAGCTAAACCGTAATCTTGAGTAATTACAATATCGTTTTTTTTAGTTAATTGCATAATTTTCATATCTGCCATTTCGGCACCTTTATCAACATATATCGTGTCAACAAATTCAGGTAGTTTATCATGTGAAAAATGTGAAAAGCTTTTCACAATAATAACTTTTTTATCATATTGTTCTGCAAGATTAATGACTTCATCTTGAACAGGACAAGCATCTGCATCTATAAAAATCTTCAAAGTATCGCCTCCATCATTCATTTTACGCTAAGTATTAAATTCTACAAACTATATTGACAAATATATATAATTGAACTATAGTACATTACATGACTAATGCACTGGTAGTTGTCAGCGATTAGGAGGATAAGAGATGAGTATTGATCCTAGAAGCACCGAACCAATTTATGTTCAAATAGCTTATTGGTTAGAAAATGAAATTTTAAAAGGTACATTTAAAGAAGATGAACAAGTTTTATCTCAATATGCTTTAGCAGATATGTTTAATATTAATCCAGCAACAGCTGCAAAAGGGTTAACATTAATTGCAGATGAAGAAATAGTTTATAATCGTCGTGGTTTAGGTAAATTTGTTTCCTCTAATGCTAAAGAACTCATTGTAGAAAAGCGACAAACAAAAAGATTAGAACCTTTGATCAGACAAATTACTGAAGAGGCATCTTATTTAAATATGAGTGAAGAAATGTTAATTAAGAAAATAAAACAAGCATACAAGAAGGCTGGTGGGTTTGATGAATGAGATTAAGGTTGATCATGTAACAAAAAAGTATGGAAAGAAAGTCGTTTTAAATGATCTGAATTTAACATTAAATTATCCATCAATAACGGGGTTAATTGGACGAAATGGATCGGGGAAAACAACCTTATTAAATATGTTGATAGGTTATAAAAAACCCTCATCAGGAGAAATTAAGGTTTTTGGCGAGGATCCCTTTGATAGCTTGTTTGTCTCTGCAAATACCTTGTTTGTAGACGATCGAATGCAAATACCAAATACATTGAATCTAAATGAAATATTGATTGAAATGGGACGATTTTATCCAAATTGGGATGGTCAATTAGCAAAAAAATTATTTAATTATTTTGACTTACCACCAAATAGCTTGCATCAAAATCTATCAAAAGGAAAAAAGAGTATTTTTAATATGATTGTAGGTCTTTCTGCCTATACTTATTTTACTGTTTTCGATGAACCAATGACAGGAATGGATGAAGCAGTAAGGAAAGATATGTACCGCGCATTATTAAAGAGTTATTTGGAAAAGCCGCGGATAATGATTATTTCAAGTCACCATTTAAAGGAAGTTGAATATTTACTAGAAAATCTAATCTTACTTGATGAAGGTAGTATTGTGTTTGATAGTGATATTGAAGCATTTCGAAGCTATGCAATTGGCTTAACAGGAAAAGCAGGTAAACTCGAGAAATGGGCTGAAACGAAAGATTTGTTATACCATGAACGAGTAGGTATTGATGATGCTTATGTTGTTATAAAAAATAACGTCAGTCAAGCAGAATTGAATTTATATAGTCAAAAACAATCCCTAGTTGAAACAAGAGACTTACTTATTTATCTTACGAATAAACGTAGAGGGGTGATTGATGATGTCTTCAAAACAGATGGAATTGAGTCAAGTAAATAAATGGGATATTATCAAACAATCTACAATTTATAAGTTGAAAGTATATGATCACATATTTTATAGTTTGTTGATATATCAATTGATCGGATTTTTATTTGTTTTTAATTCGACAGGTGGAACAGGAATGTCGATGGGTAGCTTAACTATAAATCTTGAATATAAAACGGCACATGCATTGTTTTATATTACACTTATTTGGTTAATTATTTCGAGTGCCCAACTTGGTTTGAAGCAAAGTCGCTCACTTATGTCTGGCGTTGTCACAGATAATAAAACGCATTGTTTTTCGAATGGATTATTAATTTTATTAATGAGTGTGATTGGTGCAGTGACGATAGTATTATTAAGTATGACTGCAGAATTATTTCTCTATTTATTTAATACACCTTATTCTACAGATCTTAGTATAAATTATTTTTTAGAATTATTGAGTGCATTTTTATATTTATTATTGGCAGGGAACTTAGCTTATTTTATAACAAATCTTGTAATGAGATTGAAATTAATTGCATATTTATTTCTTTTCATTTTATTTATAAGTAGTTTAATACCAGAAATATCACCGATTACTTATTTTTATTATTTTTTATTTAAAGAAATGAACATATTCTTATTCATCATAAAAATAAGTTTATTAATTGTTCTATTATTTATAGGTAGCCTAGCTATAACACGACAAATGGAGGTGGAGCGCTAATGATTTTTTTAGGTTTAAGTATAGTGATTACCTTTCTCGTTATTTTGAGTGTTGTTTTGTTAATGAAGCGATTTTTCTTAATTAATGGAAAAAAATCAAGTAGTACTGTCTATAAAATATTAGGAGGATACATTGTTATTTTATGTGCAGGAGCAATCCTATCATTAATTCTTGTTGAGCCAGAAAGTGTCATTGAGGAGTTAACGGAGGTCCCTTTTGATGAAGGTGAATTTTTTGAATATAATTTAGATTATTTTAATAGTATTGAAAATTCACTAGTTTATGAAACAAAATTTGCAGTGAAAAATGTTAATTTAGCAGAATCTATAAATAATTATGATGAATTTGAGACAATTATTTTACGTAAAGAAAAGAATGATGACTTAGTAGAAATTGCTTATTATGAATCACCAATTTATTTGATTAATTATCGGGAGAAAAAACGGTATCGCATGCCACTTGAATCAAGTGATCATAAGCAAATGGAAATGAGTTTAATTGATTCAGAATTAATATGGACAAATCATACTAAGCGAGAATATGACTTTTTAATTTACACGCCTTCAATTTTTGTTCAGCAGTTTATAGAACAGAAAAACAAAGAAAGTTTTAATGATATTGATATTGATGCCAACTTTTCTACCCTTTTAATTAAAGTTCCATCAAGTATGAGTGTAGACGAAGATGAGTTTATAGTTATTGAAGAATGAAAAAAGTTATCCGTATTTGGATAACTTTTTTCTTTGTTTTAAAATATACATATGATATTTTTAAAGTGTCTATAAAATGTGGTAATAAAGGAGGTAATTCATGGATCGTAAAACGTTTTTTGTCGCATTTTTTACAGTTATTATTTGGGGTTCAGGATTTGCAGCGATAAAAGCAAGTATTTTAGGCGGTTATTCCTCAGGTCATCTCGTTTTAGTTAGATTTCTTATCGCTTCGGTCGTCTTTTTAATCTATGCATTATTTACTCGTACGACTTTTAAATTACCATATAAAAGTGATGTTTTACGAATAGTTGTTCTTGGTTTAATTGGTATTACAATTTATCATTTAGGTGTAACATTTGGACAACAAACTGTAACAGCAGGAACAACAGCAATGATTATTGGTGCTGCACCAGTATTTACAACTTTAATTGCTGTCTTTATTTTAAAAGAAAAAATGGAATGGTTCGGTTGGGTAGGTTTAGGAGTAGGCTTTATTGGAATTACTTTAATAACAATAGGCTCATCCCCAGGTGAAACATTTGTTTTATCTAAAGGAATTATCATAGTCATTATATCAGCCATTGCAGCATCATTCTTTTTTGTTTATCAAAAGCCATTATTTCAGCGTTACGGTCCAATAGAATTAACAGCATATTTCACGTGGTCAGGAACGATCCCTATGTTCATTTTCTTACCTGGTCTATGGGATAATATTCAAAAAGCAACACTCGAAGCAAATTTATCAGCAATTTATGTAGGTATTTTTCCAGCCGCAATTTGTTACGCAGCTTGGGCAATTGCTTCGTCACGAGGTGACATTTCAAAATTAGCACCCATGCTTTATTTAGAGCCTGTATTTGCTGTTCTTATCGCGTGGTTATGGTTAAGTGAGTTGCCTAGTCTTTTATCAATCATCGGTGGATTTATCGCTGTATCAAGTGTTGCAGTTGTGAATATAATCGGACAGCGGGTGAGGCAACGGGAATATAAGGTAGAGGATAATTTATGAATTATAAAAATAAAAGTAAATGCTAGCATATATTAAGAAAAAAAATGAATAGTTTGTTATACTTGTATTAACCTTATAAGGAGGTAACTTAAGTTGACTCAGAAAAAATTAGAAAAAGAAGCAATGAAAGTTTTAAAGGAAACAAGTCGGACGTTTTATATTCCAATAACATTATTAAAGCAGGAACTAAAGTTAACAGTTGGTTCAGCTTATTTATGCATGCGTGCGATAGATGAAATAGAAGATCATGAAGAAATGGCGCCTGAAATTAAAACAAGTTTGCTTCGCCAAACAAAAGAATTATTAATCAGTGAAAATGAATTTGATAAAACTACATATGAAAAATTAGTCTCGCCTTATGAAACGGTATTACCAGAAGTGACATTACGTCTAGCGGATTGGTTAGAAGTATGTCCAGAAGAGATCAAACCTAGCGTAAGAAAGTACACTGCAGAAATGGCAGGTGGTATGGCTGACTGGGTAGAGCGCGACTGGGAGATTCATACAAAAGAAGATTTAGATGATTATACGTATTATGTAGCAGGTCTTGTTGGTGTTATGCTTTCAGATATTTGGAAGTGGCATGATAATACAGAGACTGACTATGAATTAGCAATTGGTTTTGGACGCGGTTTACAGGCAGTTAATATTTTGAGAAATCAACATGAAGATTATGCAGAGCGTGGCGTAAGGTTTATACCAGACAACTGGACGCGTGATGACGTATTTCGTTACGCAGATGAAAATTTAGCAAAAGCGGATGCATATATAGAAGACATTGAAACAAGAAATATTCGTTTGTTCTGTAAAATACCTCTAGGACTTGCTAAAAGTACATTAAAAACAATGCTTAAAGGTCATGAAAAAATGACAAGAAAAGAAGTAGAAACAATCGTTGAAGAAATAAAAGAAGAAGAATAAAAAAATTATAGTAGCTTTAAATATAGGAGGAATAACATGACTGAATTACAAGAATTATTAGAAATAGAAGACTTAGAAAAAGTGTGGGAAGCATCAACAGAAAAACCAGTTTTATTATTCAAACAAAGTACCACGTGCCCAATAAGTGCTAAAGCATTTTCTGAATTTCAAATCTTTTTAAAAGATAATGAAGTAGATGTGGCACCTTATTTTGTAAAAGTACGTGAGACACGTAAAGTATCTAATCAGATTGCTGAGGATTTAGAAACTCAGCATCAGTCGCCACAAATATTATTAGTTAAAGATAAAGCACCTGTTTGGAATGCTTCACACAATAACATAACAGTTAATTCGATTACAGAAGCACTAACAAACAATTAAATTAAAACAAAAAATCTTTCTCATATTAATGAGAAAGATTTTTTGTTTATTTATCTTCGTTTGGTTGAACTTTAAAGGTAATAATCGCAAATAGTACGAAACTTAGTAAAAGAATTGTTCCTCCGCCAATATAAAGCGGAAGTGATAATAACTTATTTTCTCCAAAAGGTTCTAAAAAGTCTAACCACATACCAGCTGTTAATCCAATAGCACCAATGATACCTGTCCATCCTTGAGTGCTAAGTAATTTATTTGCATTAACTTTATAATTTTTGTAAAAAATACCCCAGGCAAACATTGATAACCAACCGACGAGTAAAATATGTGCGTGTACTGGTCTAAATGCATACGAACCTGCACCTGCCATATGTGATCCCATAACTGTTCCAATTAAACCAAAAATTGCTGAAACACGAATTAAACGTAATGCCCATTTTGCTTGCATTAAAATCAGACTCCTTATAATTTCATTCTACTTATAGTGTAAGCGAACAGTGTGAACACAAGATGAACGTTAACTTACACTAGAGGTAATTGAATTGTAATTTTAGTACCTTTTTTCGGTGTGCTATCTAATGTTACAGTTCCATTGTGTAACTCGGTAATTTGTTTAACAATTGAAAGTCCTAATCCAGTTCCTTCAATCCCGCGATGACGCGCTGCGTCAGCGCGGTAAAAACGTTCGTAAATATGAGGGAGATGTTCTTTAGCTATCCCAATGCCTGTATCTTCGAAAGTAACGTTTACTTTACCAAAATCAGATGCATTCATGTGAATTTTTATTTGACCTTGGTTAGGTGTATATTTAATTGCATTACTAAGCAGGTTTTCCCAAATGTTTTCTAAGAAAGATTTGTCAGCTGTTATTGTAACTGATTCGAGTTCTAACATGAGTGAAATTTCTTTATCTTCAAGTCCCCACCGGTTTCTTTGGACAACTTGTCTGAGTTGCTCATCTAGAGCAAATTCTTTTAATTGCAAGGGAGCAGAAAGTTGGTCGAGTGAGGTGAGTAAAAGTAATTGTTTTGTTAAAGATGACAATCGTTCAGTTTCGTCTTGAATGATATTAGAATACTGAATACGTTTATCATCATCTAGTTCAATGTCAGACAGTAATTCAGAGTACCCTTGAATATTTTGTAAAGGTGTTTGGAAATCGTGCGAAACATCGCTAATGAACTCTTTACGTAATTTATCATGTTCAGCTAGTTTATGAACCATCGTTTGAAAGCTTGATGCGAGCTGTCCGATTTCATCTTTTCTGGAAATGTTTACATTGTAGGCAAATTCTTCATCACCGACTCGTTTTGTAGCTTCTGTAAGTTGGGTGATTGGTTTTATTAATTTTTTTGCAACAAATAGCATAGCAAGTAAACTAATGAGAGCCATCCCAACAAACATACCACCTAGTAAATATTGAATTTCACTAAAAAGTAGTTTAATATCAGGCCTTAAAAACAAAGCATGCTGGTTATTATCAAACTTAAAAGGAACACCAACAGTATTTTCCATTTCATCCGAAAAAATCCCAGTAATAAATGTCTCTTTTGGTAAATCCCGCATACCGTGATACGTTGAACCAGCTAAGACAGAATTAATTGCTTTTTCGGGCAAGTTTTTCACTCTAAAGTCGCTTCCAAAAAATTGTTTATTATCCGTTTTATCGACAATATAAATTTTATAACCTGTTTTAGCTTGTGTATCTAAATATTTTTCTAAATCCATTGACTGATCGCTTTCAATATATTCAGCAATATTTAAAGCGATATCCATGTTTTTTTTATCGTTACTTACTTTTAATGATTGGTGGTAAAATGTGTTAAATATTAAAAAGGTAATAAAAAAACTGCTCAGCATAATCATAAGTGTAAATAAAACGAATTTTGCATAAAGAGATTTCATGATTTAACCTCTAATTTATAACCAACACCTCGAACGGTAGTAATATACACTTCATCTGTTAATGGCTTTGTTTTTTCTCTTAATCGTTTAATGTGAACATTAAGTGTTTGATCGTCACCATCGTAATCAAACCCCCAAATCCGTTCAATTAAAAATTCACGAGTAAACACTTGACCAACTCTTGAAGCGAGTAAACTGAGTAATTCAAATTCCTTTAGTGGTAGAAATAAAACTTTTTTACCAATAGTAACTTCATAATTTTGTCGATTAATTAACATTGGTCCTGTTTGGATAAATGTGTCAACTGCTTTATCGTATCTACGTAAGACAGCTTGAATTCTAAATAATAATTCTTTTGGTTCAAATGGTTTAACGATGTAATCATCAGAACCAGCTAAGAAACCTTTTTCTTTATCCTCAAGTTCGCCTTTAGCTGTTAGTAAAATGACGGGAATGTCATATAAATCTCGCAATTCTTTTGTTAAAGTAAAGCCATCCATTTCAGGCATCATTACGTCAACAACAGCAATGTCAGGTATTGCTTGTTTAGCTTCGCTAAGTGCTTCAACTCCATTATGTGCTTTAGTAACTTTGTATCCTGCACGCGTTAAATGGATATGAACAAGATCTAATATATTAACATCATCATCAACAATGAGTATATGCGTCATGTAAGTTGCCACATCCTTGTTATTTTATGTCTTCCTATTTATACTATACTAAATGTTTCTAAACATAAAATGAACAGACTAATTTTATAATGAAAATTAAATTTACAGGAGGTTATTATTATCGGAAACATTGTCTATTTGACTCAAGATGACTACTCAGATGTTTTTAAGCTTTCAGAATACGCATTTCAATATAAATTAAATAAAGAAGCGTATGAAAAAAAGTGTTTAGAAGCTAATCGTCACAAGATATATGGCTATAAAATCAAAGATAAATTGGCAGGTAAACTGCATATAATTCCACTGGATGTTTTTATTCAAGGTAAATCGTTTACGCTTAGTGGAATAAGTTCAGTTGCTACATGGCCAGAATATGGCGGTCAAAAAATTGCAGAAAAATTAATGAAACAAAGTTTATTAGAATTTAAAGAGAAAAATACAATGCTAGCTTATTTGCATCCTTTTAATGCTGGATTTTATCGTCGTTTCGGTTTTGAATTTGCATTTGATAGTGTAACTTACACAATACCA
>JARIBO010000025.1 GCA_029257405.1 Caryophanales bacterium | reverse complement strand
CCTGCTCCACTTGCACGCAGTACGTTTCCTAATGCACCACCAGCACCTGTTACAAGTAAAATAATACCTGCACTTGCGATACCTTCTTCCATACGGTCTAATGTTTCTAATCTACGTAAGTGACCTGATAGTGTGTAAATTGCAATAAGTAATCCAATCCCTACAGCAATAATTGGGTTACCAATAAACTCAGCATAAGAAAGAATCGTTGCGTTTGTTGCTAACACGCCTGTTGCATTTAATGCACCTAACGTTGTATTTAAAAAGATTAAAATAATCGGTACTAAGATTGGCATAATTGATTTTGTAAATGAAGGTAATTCTTTCCCACGCTCATCTACCGCTTCTAAAAATTCATCATATGCGTGTTCATCTGTTGGGCGGTAAAAACCGTCACCTTCAGGATTAGGTAATTGATAGATTTTTCTACCTATCCACTTTGCATACAAGACACCAACTATCACAATCGGTATCGCAAAAATAATACCTGCTAAAATCATCATTCCAATGTCTGCACCAAAAATACCTGCTACACCTAAAGGACCTGGAGTAGGTGGAATAGCGTGGTGAGTTGCCGCAAGTCCAATACCAAGCGCAACACCTAAGGCGACAACAGATTTACCTGTTTTTCGCGATAATGCTTTAACTAATGGATTTAAAATAACAAAAGCTGAGTCGACAAAAATAGGGATGGAAATGACGTACCCTGCAGCTGCCATTGCCCATTCTTCTTTATGTTTACCTAACTTTTCAATCAGGGTGTAAGCTAGTCGTTCGGCGGCTCCGGAAACTTCTAATATTCGTCCCATCATAACCCCAAAACCAATTACAATACCAATTGAACCTAGGGTTGTTCCAAATCCAGTTGTAATTTCTGTCACAACGTCTGAGGGATTCATTCCACCGACAATACCCGTTACAGAAGCAGCAATAATAAGTGCGATAAATGCATGTACCTTTGTTTTTAATACTAATAATATAAGCAAAGCTACCCCAATAATTAAACCGAGAATCATTTGTGTGCCAGAAACTTCCATGATACCTACTCCCTTATTTGATTTATTTTAAAAAAAGCTGAAGATGACCAAACATCTTCAGCTCATAGTTAACTACTTTTATGCTGTTTCTTCTGTAAATCTTGGGCCATATTGTGCTGCTAATTTAATACATTCTTCCATACTCACACTTGATGCAATATTTTTTCCTGCAATATCAAATGCTGTTCCGTGGTCAACAGACGTTCTTAAGAATGGTAAGCCATTTGTAATTGCAATCGTTCTATGGAAATCTGTCATTTTTGCAGCGATGTGTCCTTGGTCATGGTAAAGTGATAAAACTGCGTCATATCTACCATTTAATGCCTGATAAAATACAGAATCTGCTGGAACTGGTCCGACTACATCAATACCATCTTTTTGAGCCGCTTCAATTCCTGGTGTAATTTCATCTACTTCTTCATTTCCAAATAAACCACCTTCACCACTATGCGGATTCAAACCAGCAACTGCAAATTTACGTTCGTCGACTCCTAAACGCTGTAAAGCTTTATCACAACGTGTTAAATAATCACGTACACGTTCTTTTGTCATTTGATCAATCGCATCTTTTACAGATAAATGGCGTGTTAAGAAAAATATTCTCATACCTTGAACTTGGAACATTGTTAATGGATCTTTTGTATTTGTTAAATCTTCTAACATTTCAGTGTGTCCAATATATGGAACTTTTGCAGCTGTTAACGACTCTTTATTAATTGGTGTTGTTGCAATTGCTTTTACTTCACCATTATTAGCTAATTCAACAACTTTTTCGATATAATCAAATGAAGCTTGGCCACATTGTGCTTGCACTTCACCGTAAGCAAATTCATCCATATTAATATTTTCTAAATCAATAAAATCGACCGTACCATGTTCGTATTTACCGTCTTTTGGATCTGTAATAACGTTAATTTCCAAATTACCTTCTACGATTTCGATTGCTTTAGCAAATACTTGTTTGTCACCAACAACTAATGGACGACAGATATCATACATTTCTTCGTTCATTAATGATTTCGCTGTAATTTCTGGTCCAATTCCTGCTGGATCACCCATCGGGATTCCAATAATTTCTCTTGTTTGTTGCATGTATAATTCCTCCTATTAAATACTTTTTCTGAAATGTTGTGTATTAAAATACTTAATGCATTTATAGATTGCTTTTTCGTCACCGATTAAGCCACCTTTAGTAATGACAGGCTGATCAGGAAACTCTCCATTCATCAGTCTTCCAAAAGCTGCGAGTGGAAATACTTCATCTTCTAACAAAATACCTGAAGCCTTCGTAACTGAACAAAGAGACGATGTGACATCTCCTCCACTTGTAAAGCACCCTTGAATATCATGGTCTGTTTCTTTCATAACATTACGCGTGACTTGTGCTAGGCCATCTGTAATTTTTTTAGCTAATTTATTAGCGGTTGTGTCTTGTTCTTTTGCAAGTTTAGCTAAATCTACAAGATTATTTAATTCAGTTACGGTCGTAATCACTAATACGTCATTATCATCAATGCGTTTAATTGCTTCTTTTGTACTTCGGTTTACTTCTTCTTCCCAAGTCGAGAGTGTCGCTAACTTTTCAGCAGAAACAATAACCGGAACTGTATGTGTCTTTCGTTCAACATAAGCTAACTGCTTTTTTGATAATGGTGTGATGCTACCCACTGTTACAATAACTTTCTTTGCAGCAACTAACTGATTGAAAAAGGCTGCTGCGTATGCTGCGGTTAAGGGACCGGGATCAACTGGAACTAACTTCGTTTCTTTTACTTGTGCCATTGCGTGAGCTATTGTATCGATATCTTCATCACGAACAGCATCAATAACGATGATTCGGTTACCTTGTTTAATTTGTGCAGACATTGCATCTAATAAAGCATTATCTTTTGCTAACACTTGATCGAGCCCAATGTAACCAACAAAATGTGTACTTTGATTAGCTACTACACCAGGCACGTAAGATGAATGTATTCCTTGTATTGGGTCTTTTGCTACATCTGTTTCTTGCACAGGAACCCCATCCACTAATAAGTATCCGCCTGAACAAATTCTTCCTGAATCAGGGAATGCTCCAACAACTATTGCTACGCTACTTTCACCTAGTTCATGTAATACTGTATCAATTTCTAAACCTATTTTTCCACGAATCGTACTGTCTATTCGCTTACTAATAATTTGTGCACCCCATTTTAAAAAATGTTGTGTTGCACTTGTTACTTTTTCAACAACAACTTCATCAGGTGCATATCTTGAATCGATATCAATACAGAGTGCGTTTATTGCGTCTGATGTAGCAAGTTCAGTTGTTTGGACAACTGTTGCACTTGTAAATCCTTGCTTATTAAGCAGTACACCTGTCGCATTCGCACCAGTTAAATCGTCGGCTACGATACCTATTTTCATATAGCTCTCCTCGCTTAAGTATCTTTACATCAATACTTACAATATTTTAACATGTTCATTGAATGTTTTTTTTAAAGACTCTGACACATCATCATCAGTAATAAAACCAGTCAATGTGTTTAAATCACATACAAACGAAAATGCTTTCACATTTAACTTACTTGAGTCTGCAAGTAACCAGGTATTTTCTGCAGTGGCTATCATTTTTTGTTTCATAAATGATTTATCGATGCTTGGTGATGTTACCCCTGCTGTAATATCAACGGCATGCGCTCCTAAAAAGAATATGTCTACATGAATCGTTTTTATAAATTGCGAGGCCTGGGCACCAAATACAGCTCCTACATCACTTTGCATTTCGCCACCAATCATAATTACCTTTAAATTACTATCGATTAATTCTGCAGCTATCTTTATATCATTTGTAATAATTGTTATATTTTGCTTGTTCTTTAATAATCTTGCTAATTCTAATGTTGTCGTACCTGAATCTAAAAGTAATGTTTGTCCACTTTCGACAAGTTGAATCGCTTTTAAAGCAATTTGTCTTTTTTGTTTTCCTTGGTATTCTTTTTTTGTACTAAATGCTTTTTCTTGTACAAGAACGTTAGGTAAAACTGCACCACCTAGACTTATTATTAACTTTCCTTCTTCTTCTAAAAGTGCTAAATCACGGCGGATTGTCATCGGAGAAACGTTTAATTGATTTGCTAATTGATCAATTTCTACTTTGCCATGTTTGTTTAATTCTTCAACAATAATATTTCGGCGCTTAGTTGCGATATATCTCCACCTCCGACACTGTTACTAATAACACTGTTATTGTCTAACAAGAACGAATTAAAGTCAAACATTTTTTGTTTTTTTTTAACATTTTGTGTTAAAAAGTAACATCTTCGTGACAAGTAACCTAATTTTCACTTTATTCTAATAATTTGATGTATACTTTGAATATTATTATAAATAGGAGGATTATAAATTATGCAGGGTTTTAGATTATTATTTAAGATTATTGTTGCTATTGCTTTAGGTGTTTTACTCGGATCTTTTGTTCCAGAATGGGCAATCAAAGTATTTGCAACATTTAATGATATTTTCGGTAGTTTCTTAGGATTCATTATTCCGTTAATTATCTTGGGCTTTATTGTTCCGGGTATTGGTTCATTAGGTAAAGGTGCTGGTAAATTACTTGGTTTAACAGCGCTGATTGCTTATGGATCTACGGTAATAGCTGGAGTTGTCGCTTTCTTTGTTGCAAAGGGACTTTATCCTACATTATTAAAAGGACAAACAGCTTCTAATTTAGAAGATCCAAGTGAAGGCGCAGTAGAAGGATTTTTAGAATTTGTTATTGCTCCTCCAATGGAAGTGTTAACAGCGTTATTACTCGCTTTTGTTTTAGGTATTGGAATTGCTGCAGTTAAGGGCGATGCTTTACTTAATATTATGAATGAGTTCAAACGTATTATTGAACTTGTTATTAATGGAGTAATTATTCCACTTTTACCCTTCCATATTTTTGGAATATTCGCTAACATGGCATACGCTGGAACAGTTACAACAATTATTAGTGTCTTTGCCAAAGTATTTCTCTTAATTATTCTCTTGCATATTGGTTATTTAATCTCTATTTATATTACTGCAGGCGCGATGAGTAAACAAAATCCGTTTCACATGTTAAAAACAATGGCGCCAGCGTACTTTACAGCACTAGGAACACAGTCTTCAGCGGCTACGATTCCTGTAACGCTCCAAAGTGCTAAGCAGTTAAAAGTAAGACCTAACGTCGCAGACTTTACGATTCCCTTACTTGCTAATATTCACTTAGCTGGTAGTACGATTACTTTATTATGTACAGCACTTGCTGTAATGTTTATCCAAGGAGATCCTGCTACATTTAGTGCAGTGCTTCCATTTATCTTAGTATTAGGAGTGACGATGATTGCTGCTCCTGGTGTTCCTGGAGGAGCTGTTATTGCTGCAGTTGGATTACTTGAAGCTATGCTTGGATTTGGTCCAACAATGGTATCTTTAATGATCGCTTTATATTTAGCTCAAGATAGTATTGGTACAGCATGTAATGTAACAGGTGATGGTGCAATTACGACAATTGTTGACACATTACACGGGAAAGATGATACAAAAGATGGTAAAGAAAAAGTAGCTTAAAATATAAACAAAAAATCACGGAGTCAATTTGACCCCGTGATTTTTTTGTTCTTATTTACGGAACGTTTATGAAAATATAAGAATGTTTAATCTGTTTTTGAGATATCATCCCAAACAGGCTTTCTTTTTTCAAAAAATGAACGAATCCCTTCAACAGTATCAGGATGCTTACTATTCTTAACAATAACTTCAGTCGAATAATCAAGTGCTTCAAAATCTTCCATATTAATCTGCTTATAAAATTGCTTCTTGCCGATTTCTAAAATGTTCAAACTTTGTTTTGTAATATCTTTTGCTAGATTATCTGTTGCTTCATCTAACTCGGCGGAAGGGACTACTTTATTGATTAATCCGTTATCAAGCGCCTCTTCTGCTGACATCAAGTTTCCAGTGAAAAGTAGCTCTGCTGCTTTTTTTCTACCAATATTTCGACTGACAAAAACAGCAGGTGTACTACAAAATAAACCACTATTTATGCCAGGTACCCCAAAGCGCGCTTTTTCGCTAGCAACTGCGAGATCACTAATTGCTACTAACTGACTACCTGCTGCAACAGCAACTCCTTCAACTTTTGAAATAACAATTTGCGGAATATCGCGTATCTTTTTCATCAATGTCTCACATGTTCTAAAGAGCTCCATCACTTCTTCTTCAGTCTTAGTTTCTACTTCTTTTAAACTATGACCTGCACAAAATGCTTTTTCTGCTCCCTCGATAATAATAACTTTTGCTTCTCGTTTGTTTTCAATCTCTTCTAGTAGTCCAGTTAATTCTTCCATGAGTTTTAATGACAGAGCATTAAATTCTTTTGGGTTTTCTAACGTAACATAAGCAATATTATCTTTTTGAGTAAATGATAAAAAGTCCATGTGAACACTCCTTCTAGCTTATATTTAGGTTTCGTTACTAATTAATACTTAATTCACTTCTTTTCTACTGCTGATGTGTCGACTGTTACGCCTGCTTCTTTAAATACTTCTTTAGCTGCCGTTAGTGCGTTTAACACGCTTGGGAACCCAACATAGGGCAGTAAATGCATGATGTTTCCGACAATTTCTTCTGGTGTTAACCCAACTGAAAGTCCTGTTTTTACATGCATGCCAATTTGCGGCTTACCTTGTGCGACAAGTGCCGTAATGGTTGCAAGTACTTTTTGATGATTACTAATACCTGGACGCGAATAAATATCACCAAATGCATACTCAACTACATAATTTTGTAAATCTGGTGCAATATCTTTAAATGATTCACCTATATCCATAAAACCTGTTGGATTATCATCTGGTGAATTGGTTAGCTCTTGTATTTTATCGATTCCTTTTTGATAACGATCATTTGTCATTTTAAAATTCCTCCTGTTAATGAATTTCACTTTAAATAGTTAGAAAATTCAAACTTACTTAACTCCTATCATACTTGAAACTAGTCTATGCTTCAAATGAAAATTAGAAAGAATTAATATGAAATATCATCCCGACTTTGAATAAATAGTAATAAACCATCTTCAAATGATACCGTTCCTGATTTTAATTTTAGTTCATTTGAGATGAGACGTGTCGATCCCCAACTTAGATTATAGTTTCTAAGTGGATAAGAAAAATCTGTTAATGAAATGTTTTTTACATGTTCAGTAAATGGAATAAAAG
>JARIBO010000072.1 GCA_029257405.1 Caryophanales bacterium | reverse complement strand
AGTAAGCGCTTACCAAGTTTTGAAGATAAGTATAACTTTTTAAAAAAACTTGTGGAGGTGGTTAATTAGATGCGAGATAAACTAAACGAATCAGAGATGACAAGTGCACAAGCAATTGTTGCTTGTTTAAAAAAAGAAAATGTTGAAAAAGTGTTTTGTGTGCCTGGCGAAAGTTATTTAGCTTTACTTGACGCGATTTATGAAGAGCCGGAAATAGAAATTATCTCAGCAAGACACGAAGGTGGCGCTGCTTTTATGGCAGAAGGATATGCAAAGGCAAGTTTAACAACGGGGGTTGTTTTAGCAACGCGTGGTGTTGGTGGGGCTAATTTATCGATTGGTGTCCACACAGCATTTCAAGATTCTACGCCAATGGTTGTTATGTTGGGCCAAGTCCACAGTGAGCATCGGGGGAGAGAAGGGTTCCAAGAAATTGATTTAGATCAGTATTTTAAGCATATCTCAAAATGGGCGGTAGAAATTAAAGACGCTCACCGAACGCCAGAAATTGTTCAACGTGCATTTAGAATTGCTAAATCAGGCAGGCCGGGTCCGGTTGTGATTTCATTACCTGAAGATGTTTTAAGAAAAGTAGCAAAAATGAATGTTGGACCTGTTAGTAGAATACCCAAACCAGCACCAACTACAGAAGATGTAGAAGAAGTTGAAGCTTACCTGAAAAAAGCAAGGCATCCACTGATTATTGCAGGCGGAGGAATTAAATCAGCTCAGGCAGAAGCGGCATTGATTGATTTTGCAGAAACAAATGAACTTCCTGTCATTGCTGCATTTAGAAGACAAGATTCATTTCCTAATCATCATCGTCTCTATACAGGACATTTAGGGTTAGGAGCAAGTGAAGCAGTTTTAAAAACGGTAAAAGAATCCGATACAATTATTGCGATTGGTACGCGGTTGTCTGAAGTGACGACACAAGACTACCAAATTATCACGCATGAAAAAAAATTAATTCATGTCGATATAGATTTTATGACGCTCGGTAAAGTGTACGCTCCACATGTTGGGATTGTCTCTGACGCTAAGGAAGCATTAAAAGCATTTAAAAAAATAAAAATTAATCCAGAAAAATGGATTCACTGGGCGAAAGAAAAGGCAAATTCAAATAAACTAGCAAGTGAATTAAAATTATCCGCTACCGATCCAATTAATAAACAGGTTATCGCAACATTAATAGAGAAATTACCTAGCAATACCATAATAACAAATGATGCTGGAAATTTTGCAGGTTGGTTACATACATTTTATCCATTTAATGAAAAAAACACGTATGTTGGACCAACTTCAGGGGCAATGGGATACGGGATGCCCGCAGCGCTCGGGGTGAAATTAGCTTGCCCAAAAACTCAAGTGGTCGCGTTGTCAGGAGATGGTGGCTTTATGATGACTGCCCAAGAGCTAGAAACTGCCGTTCGTTACAATATTCCAATTATCGCAATTGTCTTTAACAATAACATGTATGGAACGATTCGAATGCATCAAGAAATGCATTATCCAACTAGGGTAATCGGTACAGATTTAGGTAGAGTTGCGTTTGATAAATTAGCAGAGAGCATGGGGGCAAAGGGTTATTCGGTAGAAACAAGTGAAGCATTTAACCAAGTATTTGATGAAGCTTTAAAGGAGGCGGGGCCGACTTTAATTGAAGTAATCACAAATCAACAACAAATTTCTGTATCGGCAACAATCAATCAAATTCAAGAAAACAAAGAGAAGTAAGATTGATTATTTAATTTTAGGAGGCATATAAATGATGGAGTTAAAAAAGTTGCCAAATTATATTAATGGAGAATGGAAAGTTTTTTCAGGCGACATGGCACACGTTGTCAATCCAGCGACAGGTGAGTCAGTAACACAAGTGCCCTTATCTACTTCTGAAACGGTCAGAGAAGCTGTAGCGACAGCAAAGGTAGCACAAAAGAAATGGGCTCAAGTTCCAGCACCGATACGCGGTGAGTTATTGTACCGCGTTGGGCAAATTATGATGAATCGTAAAGAAAAGTTAGCAAAATTATTAACATTAGAAAATGGAAAAGTTATTGAAGAAGCGCGTGGTGAAGTACAAGAAGGGATTGATATGGCATTTTATATGGCAGGCGAGGGTAGGCGCTTATTTGGTCAAACAACACCTGCAGAGTTGCCTAATAAATTTGCAATGAGTGTACGTTCACCAATTGGTGTTGTAGGGCTAATTACACCTTGGAATTTCCCAATCGCAATTGCTACGTGGAAATCATTTCCGGCAATTATCGCAGGCAACGCCGTCGTGTGGAAACCAGCAACAGAAACACCCATTATGGCATACGAACTTGCTCAAATATTTGAAGAAGCAGGTCTTCCAAAAGGAGTACTGAATGTTGTTTTCGGGCGTGGTTCAGTTGTAGGTGACGCTATGGTAGAACATCCTGATATTAAAGTTATCTCATTTACGGGTTCAACGGAAACAGGGCGAAGTATCGCAACTGAATGTGGGCGTCATTTAAAGAAAGTGTCTCTTGAAATGGGAGGCAAAAACGCAATTATTGTTATGGATGATGCTGATATTGAACTTGCTGTAGAAAGCATCTTGTGGAGTGCATTTGGAACAAGTGGTCAACGTTGTACGGCATGTAGTCGGGTCATCGTACACGAAGCTGTAAAAGAAACTTTAGAAAAACGTTTAATTGAAGAAATGAAAACATTAACAATTGGTAATGGTTTAGAAGAGGGAATTAAAGTAGGCCCGATTATTAACCAAGCAGGTTTAGAAAAAATCGAAAGTTATATTGCTATTGGTAAAGAAGAAGGAGCTAAACTTGTTGCTGGTGGTAGTGTTTTAAATGGTAAGGATTATGCAGAAGGATTTTATTTTGAACCGACTTTATTTACAGATGCAAAAATCGATATGAGAATTTCACAAGAAGAGATATTTGGACCTGTTGTTTCGCTTATTCCCGTAAAAAGTTTTGAAGAAGCAATTGAGGTAAATAATAGTGTTATGTACGGTTTATCGAGTTCAATATTTACTAGAGACGTTAATCGTGTATTTGCAGCACAGCGTGATTTAGACACGGGGATTGTTTACGTGAATGCAGGAACGACCGGAGCAGAAATTCATTTACCGTTTGGTGGAACAAAAGGAACAGGAAATGGCCATCGTGATTCTGGTGTACAAGCACTGGATGTCTTTACAGAGTGGAAAGCAATCTACGTTGATTATAGTGGAAAGTTACAACGCGCCCAAATTGATGTGGAGTAGAAATAAGAAAAATTAATTATTAGAACGAGGAGTGATTGGAGGAGTAGATATGAAAATAGGTGTATTAGGTTCAGGTTTGATGGGAAAAGAAGTAGCAAGAGATTTGGTTTTAAGTGAAAAAGTTCAAGAAGTTGGTTTAGCTGATGTTGAATATGAACGCGCGAATCAAGTATGTCTTCATTTAAACTCAAATAAATTAACCGCTTATGCAGTCAATGCGAATGACAAGAAAGCCTTAGAAGATTATATGAACCGATTTGATGTAATCATTAATGCTTTATTTTATTCCTTTAATGAAATCGTCGCAAAAACAGCAATTCGTGTTGGAACTCATTCAATTGATTTAGGAGGGCATATTGGGCACATGACAGATAAAATACTTAAATTAAAGGAGGAAGCAAGAGAAGCTCATGTCACAATTATACCGGATTTAGGTGTGGCTCCTGGGATGATTAACATTTTAGCAGGTCACGGCGTACAAAAGTTGGACCATGTTGATACGATAAAGCTTTATGTAGGTGGAATCCCAGTTAGGCCAGAAGCACCTCTTGAGTACAAACATGTTTTTTCTATGGAAGGATTATTAGATCACTATACTGATCCATCTTTTATTATTAGAGATGGAAAAAAGCAAGAAATTGCTTCTTTATCAGAGATTGAACCAATTTATTTTAATAAATTCGGTCCCTTAGAAGCCTTTCATACGTCTGGAGGAACGTCCACTTTACTAGAAACATATGCTCATATTAATACTTTAGAATATAAAACAATTCGTTATCCGAGCCATGCAAAGAAATTTCAATTACTAGTCGATTTAAATTTAACAAAAAATGATTATGAGGTTGAAATAGATGAAAGAATGATCAAGCCACGAGATGTGTTTTTAAAAGTAATCGATCCAATTGTGGAATTAGGAGAAGCAGAAGATGTGGTATTGCTTAGAGTTATTGTTGCGGGTGAAAAAGAGAGCAAGAAAACTAGGTATGTGTATGAAATGATTACTTTTAAAGACACCAAATTACAAGTCACTGCCATGGCACGTGCCACTGCGAACACAGTCTCTGTTGTAGCTCAAATGATAGGTAATCAGCAAATCACTAAGCCAGGTGTTTATCCACCAGAACAAATTGTACCAGGAGATTTGTATATAGAAGAAATGAGGAAACGAGGCATCATTATTGAAGAGCATGTGGAAACGTAAAAAAATAAAACTGTCTTAAAGCTAAAAAAATAGCTAAAGACAGTTTTATTATGTGAAATAATGTTGATTAAGCGTCTTGTATTGCCGCGTCTCTTATTTCTTTACGTCGATCATAAATGTTACTGACAATTGCTTTAATTACTGCATAAGCAGGGATAGCTAACAATATACCTATAAACCCAGCAATGTTTCCAGCTGCAAGTAATACAGTAATAATAGTTAACGGATGAATGTGCAAGGTTTTTCCCATTACATTAGGTGTAATTAAGTTAGAATCAGTTTGTTGAGCAATTAACGTAATTACTGCTACCCAAATTGCTAAAACTGGATCTTGGAAGAATCCGATGATTAAAGCAGGTACAAAAGCTATCCAAGGGCCAAAGAAGGGAATAACATTCATAAATAGAGCAAAGACAGCTAGTAATAAAGCGAAATTCAAATCAATAATTGAATAACCAATAAACAGTAAGACTGCTAAAATAAATGCAATTAGAATTTGTCCTTGAATATATAGACTAAGAACGTCATCAATATCTTTAAGTGTTTTAGAAACCCATTCTTTTTTCTTGCCAGTAAAGAATCCAGTAACAAAAGGTAAGAACTTTTCATGATCTTTTAACATAAATAAAAGAAAGAAAGGAACTAGAACAATGACAAATGCTCCTTGAAGAACGGATTGGAAAAATTGTACAAACCATTTACCAAAATTAAGCGCAATGGAATTTAACGAGTCAGTGATGCTCTTCACACCATCATTTAGCCAACCTGGTAAATCACCAGCTTGCTCTAATAAAGAGATGACTAATCTGTTTGTTTCATTAATGAATGAAGGTAAATTAATTGTTAAATTATTAACTTGATCAACTATCGGAGGACCAATGATTGAAAAAGCTACCCAAAACAATGCAATAAGCAAAGCGAAAATAATTCCAATACTTCCCCAACGCGGAACTTTTCTTTTTTCTAAAAGAGTTTGAAGCGGTTTAGATATATAAAATAAGACGCCAGCAATTAAAATAGGCATAAAAATTGTTTTACCTATAATGAGTAAAGGAGAAAAAACCCATTTGACATCTACTACAAATTTAAGAATTATAAGTGATAAAAGAATACCAACACCTATTTGAAACCAAAGTTTTTTTGTCATAAATTCCCCATCTTTCTTTATCCAATAATTAATATTCATTATACTCATTAAATGCGCATCTGTCGAAGTAATTTATTCGATAATAATTAAATGTGATAAATATATCGAAGTAATCACTTTAGAAAGAAAATCTGATGATATATGCTATACTTAGTTTAATGTTAAAAATAGCTCACATGGGCGATTATATATGAGGAAGGTGTAATAAATTGTTAACAAAAGAAGAAGTAATTGAACTTTTAAATAATGTAAAAGACCCGTTTTTGCATACGACGTTTAAGGAAACAGAAGGAATTGTCGAAGTGACTGTTAGAGAAGAGAAGAAACATGTTAGTGTTAAACTTGCTATAGGTGAACCGAATACAGCTGAGCAAATGACACTACAACAAGAAATTGTCGGTATCTTAAAGAAAAATGGAGCGAATACAGTTGGACTCCGTTTTGAACAATTACCAGATGATATAATTAAAAAGTATCAGCCAACAAGCGAAGAGTCTGATTCTATATTAGCAGGTGAAAAGCAACCTCACTTTATAGCTATTGCAAGTGGAAAAGGTGGCGTTGGTAAATCAACAGTTACAGTTAATTTAGCAATGTCGCTTATGCGTTTAGGCAAAAGAGTAGGTATTATTGACGCTGACATCTATGGATTTAGTGTTCCAGATATGATGGGGATAGAAAATATTCCAGCAGTTCGTGGAGAAAAAATTATTCCAGTAGACAGATTCGGAATAAAAGTAATTTCGATGGGCTTTTTTGTTGAAGATAACTCACCAATTATTTGGAGAGGGCCAATGCTTGGAAAAATGTTGAATAACTTCTTCAATGAAGTAGAGTGGGGCGATTTAGATTACCTACTTCTCGACTTACCACCAGGAACAGGTGATATAGCGATGGATATACATGAGTTAATTCCTTCGTGTAGTGAAATTATTGTTACAACACCACATCCAACAGCTGCATTCGTAGCAGCAAGAGCTGGCCAGATGGCACTTGAAACTGACCACAAAATTTTAGGTGTAATAGAAAACATGGCGTATTTCGAAAGTGAAAAAACAGGTGAGAAAGAATATGTATTTGGTACCGGCGGTGGAGATAATCTAGCTGGAGCATTAAAAACTAAAGTATTAGGTCGTTTACCTTTAAATCAACCTTATTTAGATGAAGATGTTTTTGCACCATCAATTTATCAAGAAGATCATCCAAATGGAAAAGAATATCATCTGATTGCTGCAAAAATAATTGCACAATTAGAAGAATAATTATAAAATGGGAGTTAGTTAATCACATAGTGATTAACTAACTTTTCTTATAAAAATTAACTGAAATATCAAAAGAAATCACACGCAACAGGAGGGCACAGTTTGAATAGTCGTAAGTTAGTCCAAATGTTTTTTAAGACCTTATTTATAGGTGGAATTATAGGTTTAGTAACCAGCTTCTTTATTATGTCTGCTGAATATGCTGCATATTTAAATCCACTTGAATTTAAAGACCTTTTAGGGGTTACGCTGTTCTTTTTAGGCTACGCTTTAGTGTTTACGGTTGTTAGTCAAACAGGATTTTTTGCGTATTTATTTATTAATCAATATGGTAGTGCTTTATTTAAAGCACTATGGCCAACAGTCCAATTGTTATTGGTTATACTAGTTGTCGCTTCATTAATTTATGTACCACCTAAAGAATCTATATCTTTAAGTACTTATATTATATTAACGTTAATAATTGTTATTATAGGAATAGTTGTAGCATACGTTAAATTTAAACAAACAAACTTTACGGCACTTATACCGGCATTGTTTTTAATGATTGTGATGACGGTTCTGGAATGGACTCCTGTTTTAAGAGGTGGAGATTTTCAATATATGTTGCTTGTTCTCCCAACTCTTTTAGGTGCTAACGCATATCAGTTAATAGCCTTACATCACGTTACTAAAGTAGATGAAAATCATCAAAAAAGACAAAAAGAACGTCTTAAACAACGTGAACAAAAGCGAAAAAATAAACAAAGTAAGAACATTAAAACCAATTAACTAACTATTAAATTGAATAGCGAAAGAATAAGAGTTGCTTTACTTTTTTTTATGTGGTATATTACTTCTTGTCGCTATTTAATTTGTATTAGCAACGACGAAATAAATTTTGCTCCTTGAAAACTGAACAGAACAACTATTAAATGTCAAGAATATATTTTAAGTGTTTTATGACTTTAAAAGATATTTATATCTTTTAGACAAATAAACCCTTAATCAATTCAAAGAATTAT
>JARIBO010000040.1 GCA_029257405.1 Caryophanales bacterium | reverse complement strand
ATTTCAACAGGTAGCGCTTGTCAAATTGGACAAACAGAGCCATCTCGCATGATGTTATCGATGGGGCGAAATGACGTTGAAGCAAAAGAATTAATACGTATTTCTACTGGGCGACATACAACAGAAGCGGAAATCAATGAGTTAGTAGATGTTTTAAAGAAAATATTATCATGAGCAATTTATTTGAAGATAAGCTACTATATAAACTAGCAAAATAAATAAGTTTATTGATATTATTTTAAAAAAGTGACAAGATTAAAGATTAAAATTTAATCTTGTTTAGATATTTACAAAATGAGACCGTTATCATTCTTGATGTAAAAGATTATAAACAGATATAGAGGGAGGTAAGATTATGTTAGATATTCCACAAGAAAAAGTGCATCCTTTATTTACGATTTCAACAGATCCATTAGAAAAAAACTGGCATAAAAAAATTAAAAATAGTAAAGAATCTTATGTATTTCTCAAAAAAAGAGGAGAAATATATGCTTATTTATTTATAAGAAAGATAAGAAAAAACTTAACTCTAAGCAACTTGAAAAAGCATGCTAAGTCGATTCAAATAATCGATGTATTAAAAGAAGATAAATTTATTTCAATATCTTTTTTAATCCAAATACTTGGTGAACCTTTAACGCTTGTAAAGAAAAATAAAACGTTCACTGGATATATTAAGCGTGAAGATCTATTAATTGAATTATTAAAACAAGAGGATAATCATAAAAAACTGTTAGAAATTATGCTTTCTTCTATTCCTAAAGGTATTTTTATAATTAATAAAGAAAGAGAAATAGTTAATTGTAATGATGCGGGTATTAGAATGATAAAATCAACTTATGATGATGTTATTCTTAAAAAAGCAAGTGAAATTTTTGATCCAACAAAAGTTGAGCAAGCATTTACAACATCAAAAGTGTCATTGAATCAAATACATATTACGGATGATTTAGGTATACTATTTGATTATAGTCCTATTGTTGATGAATCTGGAAACGTTGAAAAACTTATGATTATAGTTCAAGATCTCCCAAAAGTAGAAGAAATGGCGTTGGAAATTCAGTATGTAAAAGACTTGAATGCTGATTTAAATGCTATATTGACATCAATGTATGATGAAATATTAGTAGTAGATAGTCACGGACAAATACTTCGTTATAGTGATAATTTTATTTTAGACTATGCAAATGGTAGTATTCAAGAACTTATAGGAAAAAGTATATTTGATTTAGAAAATAAAAATGATATAGGTGCATCCGTTGTAAATAACGTGATTAAACGAGAAGAAAAGGCTTCTATTGTACAAGAAGTAAACGGAAAAAATATGATGACAATTGGAAATCCGATATTCGATGATCAAGGTGCTCTTTATAGAATAGTTATAGCAACAAGAGATATAACAGAAACGACAAAATTAAAAAGTGAGTTAGATGCTACAAAAAAACTTACCAAAGAATACGAAAAACAAATTGAGAATATTAAACGAAAAAATACAATTGGTCAAAAAATAATTTACAGAAGTTTGAAAATGGAGCAACTTATGATGAAAATTGAAAAAATAGCTGAATTTAACTCAACTGTTTTAGTTCAAGGAGAATCAGGAGTAGGAAAAGATTTAATTGCTCAAATGATTCATCAGCAAGGCCAACGAGTTGATAAACCATTTTTAGCATTAAATTGTGGTGCAATTCCTGAAGAGTTATTAGAAAGTGAGTTGTTCGGGTATATAAAAGGCGCATTTACAGGAGCTGATGAAGAGGGAAAATTAGGTTATTTCGAAAAAGCAAATGAAGGAGTTTTGTTTTTAGATGAAATAAGTGAACTTCCAGCACGTTTACAAGTAAAGTTATTACGCGTTTTACAAGAAAAAGAAATCACACGTGTTGGCAGTACGGAAGTACATCCTATTGATGTGCAAATTATTACAGCAACAAATAAAGATTTAGAAGAGTTGGTGAAGCAAGGCGAGTTCAGAGAAGATTTATTTTATCGAATCAATGTTATTCCAGTTACAATTCCACCATTGCGTGAACGTCCAGAAGATATTCCATTGTTAGCTTATCATTTCATTGAATTACTTAATGAACAATATAAAAAAAGTTATCAATTGTCGCCTGAGGCGTTAAGTTTACTTGAATCATATTCATGGCCAGGAAATATTCGGGAATTGCAAAATTTAATCGAACGATTAGTTGTTTTTGCAGATGAGGATGAAAATATAATTTATGCTGAATTTATCAGGCCGTTTATGCATTTTGGCTTAGAACAAAAAACAAAGCCAATTATATCTGATATTATTCCATTACAAGAAGCTAAAGATTTAATCGAAGAACAACTTATAACATTAGCTATGGAAAAATATAAAACAACAACAAAAGCTGCACAAATGCTAAAAATTAACCAGTCAACTGTCAGTAGAAAATATAACAAAATTATTAATCAAAAAAATAATGGAAATTATCATGTATAAAAACATAAAATTTGATTAATTTTATTTACTTACTAAAACACTGTAATTAAAAGAGACACATGGTTAAATCCTAATAAGAAATAAACCAAAAATATGCACATTTGCATTTATTATGCAATTTTGCATATTTTTTTGTTAATTTTAAATATAATATGTAAGCGCAATCATTTTGGGGTTGTTTTAACGGCATTTTAAATTATTGAATTAAATTAAAATGTTGGCATGCAAATTGCAAGGTTAAAAGGTAATGCATTTTAAATTTTAAGGGGGATTTATTTATGAATAAACAAGTAAAAGAATTAATAGAATTAGATAAGAAGCATTTTATTCATCCAGCGACTAATCCAAAGGAATTGTTAGAAAAAGGGACAGAGATGATATTTTCTAAAGGAAAGGGAATCTATGTAACAAATTCGATAAATGAAAAAAAGTACATTGATGGAATGTCTATGCTTTGGAATGTAAACGTAGGCCATGGGGAACAAAGGCTAGTTAATGCAGCTAAGGAACAAATGGAGAAAATAGCCTACAGTTCTACGTTTAAAGGCTTTTCAAATGAACCAGCAATTAAACTTGCAGCAAAACTTGCCACCCTAACACCTGGAGATTTGAATTCGGTTTTTTTCACATCTGGTGGATCAGAGTCGAATGATTCAGCGTTAAAATTAACAAGGTTTTATTGGGGACTTAAAGGTAAACCTGAAAAAAGAAAATTTATTTCATTAGGAAAAGGTTATCATGGAGTAACTCTAGCTGCTCAAACAGCGACAGCCATTCCCGCATTTCATGATTTTGCAGGTTCGTTTATTGATGGGTTTTTTCATGCAATGCCACATGAATTAGAATGTGAGCTAGGTGATAAAAGTCATCCCAATTATAAAGAATCAATTCGCGGTATTATTGAGCGTGAAGGAAGCAATACTATTGCAGGAATTATTCTTGAACCGGTCCAAGGTGCAGGTGGAGTAAACATTCCTCCAGAAGGTTATATGCAAGCAGTTCGAGACATTTGTGATGAATATGACATTTTAATGATGGCAGACGAAATTATTACAGGGTTTGGTCGTACTGGAAAAATGTTTGGTGTTGAAAATTGGAATGTTGTTCCAGATACAATGAGTATAGCTAAAGGACTCACGAGTGGTTATGCACAACTAGGTGGCGTTATGGTAAATGATGAAATTAAAAATACTATTGATGAGTATGAATCAATAATGGCACATGGATTTACTTATAGTGGTCATCCCACAGCTTGTGCAGTAGGACTTGAGAATATTAAAATTATTGAACAAGAAAATATAATCGATAATGTAAAAGAAATGGAAGGATATTTGAATAAAAAATTAAAAGAATTGGAAGAGAAATATTTTATCGTAACAAATGTACGTAATATTGGTTTACTCGCAGCATTTGAACTATATGAAAATCCGAAAGAGGGTAAACTTTTTGACAGAGAAGTCTTACCTGCGAGTGAAGTAGTCAAAGCATGTTTTGAACGTCAACTAATACTACGCGCAGCGGGAGCGCATAATCATATAGTTGCGATTGCACCTCCACTTACAGTAACGAAAAAAGAAATAGATAAAATGATGAATGTTGTAGATGAAGCTATATCTGTTTTCGTTAATAAAACTGTAAAAGTCTGAATTATTATTTATTTTATGAAATTACCATCGAATTATAGTGATTAATGATTTGTTTCAATAGTTTTCAAAGTGCTGTTTGGAAGAGAAACTTGTATTGATAAGTATGAGCTAAAATATTAAGAGTTATCTATAAAATAAATAATATTTGAAAGGAAGGAATGTTATGCCATCAATAGAATTACCTAAAACTAATAAAAAAGTTATTATTAGAAAATTAAAAGAAAAAGATTTAAAAGAAGCTGCTGATTTGTCATACCGATGTTTTGGACCAGATATGTCGTTAAAATATGAACATATGAAAAGTCAAATTGATATTTTTCCTAGAGGGCAGGTATGTGCTGAATATGACGGAAAAATAGTAGGTTTATCATTAAGTTTAATTATAAATTTTGATGACTATGGATATGAACATTCTTATGAAGAAATTTCAGATGAGGGATATATACGTAATCACAATCCAGATGGCATTAATTTATATGGAATTGAAGTGGGGGTTGATCAAGCTTATCGTAATTTAAATATAGGTAGAAAATTATACGAAGAAAGACAAAGGATTTGTAAAGAATACAATTTAAAAAGTATTATAATTGGCGGACGGATGCCAAATTATTGTAAATATGCAGATGAAATGACGGCAGAAGAATACGGAGAAGCGGTTATGAATGATGAAATTTATGATTCAGTGATGACATTCCAAAAAAAGAATGGATTTAAATTGAAGAAAATAATACCTAATTATTTATTAACTGATGAAGAATCACATTGTTATGCAACTTCAATGGAATGGATTAATGATGAGTATAATCCGCAATAACAATCAAATCAATATAAATATATTCGAGTTAACTAAATATGTAAGCGCTTCACAGGGAGTTCAAATAAAATTAAGGTGGGAAAAAAATGGCACAAGAGTCTTCGTTAAAAAGAAGTATAGCTGTCGAGACAAAAATCGTCCAAGAGACATCATTAAAGAGAAGCCTAGGTGTCTGGGGAATCGTAGCTTTAGGTCTAGGTTATATGACACCAACAGTTGTATTTGACACATTTGGAATTGTTTCCAGAATCTCAAATGGAGTAGTGCCTCTTGCTTATCTTGTAGGTTTGGTAGTCATGCTTTTTACAGCTATTAGTTACGGGAAAATGGTGCGAGTTTTTCCGGATGCAGGATCTGCTTACACATATACCAGACGAACAATGGGTGAACATTTAGGGTTCATTGTAGGTTGGGCATCTTTATTGGATTATTTATTGCTGCCCATGGTAAATGCCCTTATTGCTCGAATATACATGGTTGCACTATTTCCTGACTCGCAACCGTGGTTGTGGGTTTTAATATATGTAACGCTTGTTACTGCAGTTAATATTTACAGTATGCGAACTACATCAGGATTAAATTTAATTTTAGTTGTATTTACAATATCATTAGTAATTATATTTATTATTATGGCCTCTATTCAATTGTATAATGGAATGGGAGAAGGCACTTTGTTCACGATAAACCCATTATGGAATCAAGATGTTGAAATGGTCGGAGTTTTTACTGCTGCGACGGTAGTGGCTTTTTCTTTTATTGGTTTTGATGCAATTACAATGTATACAGAAGAAGCAAAAGACGAAGACACTGTGCCGCGAGCGATAATACTTACAGTTGCTCTAGGGGGTTTAATCTTTTTTGTAGCTGCTTATTTTGCACAATCGCTATTTCCAGATTTAGGTGTATTTAATCTTTTAGATGACACACTACCAGAAATTGGACTTTATGTAGGTGGACAAATGTTCCAATTACTCTTTATTGCAGGAGCACTTGCAGCAACTATTGCTTCAGGACTTGCTTCTCACGCTAGTGTAGCACGTCTGCTTTTTGTTATGGGTAGAAATGAAGTGTTACCAAAATCATTCAGTTATGTTCATCCTAAATTTAGAACGCCAGTTGTCACGGTAGTATTAGCAGGGTTAGTTTCATTATTAGCAATTGGTCCCGATTTAGAATTAATTGCATCAGTTATTAACTTTGGTGCTTTAATTGCATTTACGTTTGTTAATATCTCTGTTATTGCGTATTTTGTCGTTCAGAAGAAGCGCTATAAAACAGGGAAAGATATTTTTAAGTATCTTGTTATGCCAGCTCTTGGAGCGATTTTTACAGGGATTTTATGGTACCATTTGCAAGCGGAATCTTTCATTGGTGGATTGGTTTGGATTTTAATCGGAGTAATTTATATGCTCTTTTTAACAAAAGGATTCAAAAAAAGATTAGGAGCGTATGAAGAATCTGAAATGGATGAAATATAAGTTAAAGAGGAGAAGGGATATATATAATGAGAAAAAAAATTCATGATTATATACAAAAAAATAAATCGGTTTTAATAGATACGTTACAAGAAATTGTGCAAATTAAGAGTGTTGTTGGGGATGAAATAGCAGGACAGAAATACATGAAAGAAAAATACGCAAAATTAGGGTTAGAAATTCACGAAGTAAAACCTGATAAAACGAAATTACAATCACATGAAGCATTTATAGATTCAGGAATACCTTTTAAAGGTCGAAAAAACCTAATCGGAATTCATCGCGGATTAAAATCAGGGAAATCACTTACACTGCATGGACACATAGATGTCGTGTCCCCGGAACCAACTTCAAATTGGTCGGTTGATCCGTGGGGAGGCGAAATAAAAGATAATAAACTTTACGGTAGAGGGTCTGCTGATATGAAGTCTGGTCTAATAGCAAATTGGTTTGCTTTAAAAGTATTACTTGATTTAAAGTATCCTATTAAAGGGGACGTACAACTGCATTGTGTAATCGAAGAAGAAGCAGGTGGAGGTGGGGGTGCGCTTGCTTGTTTAGAAGAGGGATTTGTAACAGATGGATTTATCTCTTCAGAACCTCATAATTTACAGATGACTATTTCGCATGCGGGTATTATGTATTTTAGAGTAAAAGTTATTGGTAAAACAGCTCATGCAGGCTTAGCTCATAATGGTATAAATGCTATATCTAAAATGTATAAAGTTTTTAATGAATTAGACAAATTAAATGAATGGCGTGCAGAAAATATTAAATTTAAATTATATGAACAAGGTTCAGGCCAAGCAGTCCATTTAAATTTGGGTGTTTTAAAAGCAGGTGATTGGGTTTCAACAGTTCCAGGAGAAGCGGTATTAGAAGGACGTATTGGTTTTATTCCAGGTGAAAGTAGAGAGGAAATTAAAAACTTAATTTATAAAACGATTCAAGAAGCAACTAAAGGTGATGCATGGTTAGAAGAAAACCCTCCTGAAGTTAAATGGTTTGGATGGTCAACAGATCCGTGGTATCAAGATCCAGAACATATTTTTGTAGAGACATTTAACAAGACTGCGAGTAATGTTTTAGGTAAAGAAGTACCTACAATTGGACGTGCATCGGGAAATGATGCCCGTTTTACACAATATTACAATCAAGCCGGGATTTGTTTTGGACCGATAGGAGAAAATATGCATGGACCAAATGAAAATGTAGATATAGAGAGTGTTTTAAAAGTAGCGGAGGTATTTGCTAATTATATTATTGATTGGACAGAAATATAAATATACAAAGATAAATATGAATGTAATTAAACATAATTTAAAGGTTGTTCAAGCGATTAAGCGATTTTATGCAAAGAAAAAGAAAGTGAGTGTTGTTTTAAAAATGAATGCTTAAGGCTGTGGTAGTATTGAAATTGGTAAAAAATAGGACAGCTAATATTTCAATTGATGAGATAGCTAGAGCTCTTGAAGCAATAAATTATGAAATTACAATATTCTTGTTTTACTTGCCAGGTTAAGTGAGCCAATGCTATTTAGGATATAGAAGTATATTTTTTTTTTAGATAATCCAAAGAAAACTTATTCACCTGTTAGCATTAGTATTCTCACTTTTACTGGCTATTTGGTATTTATAGCTTAAAACCATATGGGATATATTTATGCGTCTTTTATAATAGGAAGATCTTCAAAATGCGACCATTCTACCCATGATCCGTCATAATTTTTAATGTTTTTATATCCCAGTAGTTCAGTTAAAATCATTGTCGTAAATGCCGA
>JARIBO010000023.1 GCA_029257405.1 Caryophanales bacterium | reverse complement strand
GAACTTTTGCTAGAAAATTATCGATTCAAAAAGACATGGTTTTTATTGAACTCGACTTAGAACCAGAAAAACAATTAGAACTACTCAAAAAAATTATTCTTGATTACTTAAAAAACGAAGATTAAAGCATGTGTGTTCCTTTGTTACTTTATCTTCTATTTTGCTTCTTTTAAACCATCCACTGTCCAAAGATCCTTAAATAATTAAATCTTTTACTTCTATTTTATTACTACAAAATCAACTCGAAATTTCCAATAATCAGAACAAAAAGCACTTCTTAGTTTAAACGCTAAGAAGTGCTTTCTCTATTCATTTTATTAAATTAATTTTGATTCAGTCTAATTACCCAATTTAATTAGAAGTTCTTATGCTTCTGGACTTGTTCCTTCAGCATTTGAGACAACTACATCAATTTGAATAAGAGCACCGTGAGATAGTTCTGACACGCCTACTACTGTTCGTGCAGGAGTACCTTCTGGGAACACCGCACTGTATACTTCATCAACAGCATCCATATCTTTAATATCCTTGATGTAGACATCTATTTTAACAATATCGTCCACAACATGATCGATACTTTCTATAATTGATTTAACGTTATTTAAGCACTGTCTTGTTTGTTCTTTTATACCACCAGCGATTAATTTATTCGTTTTTGGATCAAGTGGTAATTGAGCTGATAGGTGATTATAATGAGAAAACGCAACAGTTTGTGTCGAAAGTGAATTTTTTGGAGCATTTTCTGTGTTATTTGCTTTGATAATAATCCCATGTCTATCTTCAATTGCTTGTGGAGGTGTACCATCACCATGCGACACGATTACTTCAATTTGTACTAATGCATCCATTGGCAGATCTGTGACCGCTATTATTGTTCTAGCAGGAACATAAGCTACTGCTCGAGCAATTGCTGAGTCTGGAAAAAATGTTGAATATACTCCATTAACCGCTTCAATATCTGAATGGTTTTTAAGATAGATATTAACTTTTACAATATCGTCAAAAGGAACATCAATACTTTCTAAAATCATTTTAACATTTTTTAAACTCTGTCTTGTTTGCTCTTTTACTCCACCAATTACTAATCTACCTGTTTTTGGATCAAGTGGTAATTGAGCTGATAAATTATTATAATGTGAAAAAGATACAGTTTGTGTAGATAAAGGACTTGTTGGTGCATTTACTGTATTATTTGTAAGTTTGATGAGGTCACCTGCTTGTGGTTCATTTGGAATTGTCCCTTCACCGTTTGTAATAACTGCTTCAATTTGTACTAAAGCGTCCATAGGTAATGCGGCAACTGCCATTGTTGTAAGTGTTGGAACGTAAGTTGGGAAGAATGTTTGGTAAATTTCTTTTACAGCGTCAATATTCTGAATATCGTTAACGAACACTTTAATTTTAACAACATCACTCATTACATGATTAATACTCTCAACAATCGACTTAATATTTTCAAAACTTTGTTCGGCTTGTTCTTTTATACCACCAGCTACTAATTCATTCGTCTTTGGATCGATTGGTAATTGAGCTGACAAATAATTGTAGTGCGAGAAAGCAACAGTTTGTGAATATGAACCATTGCCGTTTGGAGCGTTTTTCGTATTTCTTGCTAATACTGCGTTATAACTACTCATAAGTATATTCCCCTTTTTAATTTTTAGTCGAGAAAAAACCTTCAAATGTTGTATATTAAATACATCTTACCATGAAATTCAGTTTAAGCCTAAATTTTGTCGGACTGCAAAACTTTTTCCTTGAATGTATGTAAAAAAACATCAGTAAAAGACTGATGTTTTATCAATATAATCTATCTTAGTAATATTATTGTTTATTTCACGTTTTATTCTTTCTAAAGAAAACAAGATAAATAATTTCTAGTATCCCAACTGTATTTACTAAAATAAGAGTAATAAACCAAGCTAGTTGCTTATTCCGAGCAGCATACCAAAGGGCTATACCTTTCCAAATCAGCGACCAAATAATGAATATATAAAATACCGGAGTATTGATAAACTGGGAAAATGAATCCATTTTTTCACCTCTCATTCAAAATGATGATACTTTTTAACTTTAGTTTGCATTCTTTCTGTATTCTACTCTACAATTATTAATAGTACGTATTAAATAAATGGAGGTTACAACATGATTTCACCTGTGAAAGCTCTTGTTTTCGATGTATATGGCACATTGTTTGATGTGAATACAGTGGAGAAAAAATGTAATGAATTATTTGATGGAAAAGGCAAAGAAATTAGTTTACTCTGGCGAAAGAAGCAATTAGAATATAGTTTTCTACGTCAGATAATGGGACAATATAAAACTTTCAAACAAATTACCTTGCATGCTTTAGAATTTTCATTACAGAAACTAGACATTGCATATGAAAACGACCAACTACTTGTCTTAATGGAAGCTTATACAGAACTCGCTCATTACCCAGAGGTAGAAAATGTACTCAGAGAGATGACCGATAAAAAGCTTGCTGTCTTTTCAAATGGATCAAGGGATATGTTGGAACCACTTATTAATTATTCAGGTTTAACAAAGTACTTTGATAATATTATCAGTGTGGACGATGTAAAGCAGTATAAACCATCACCAGCATCTTATACACATGTTCTTAATACGCTAGGTTTGGAACGTGAAGAAATTTTATTCATGTCTTCCAATGGATGGGATATTTCTGGTGCAAAAAATTTTGGTTTTAAAACAGCTTGGATTAATCGTAGTCACTCACCTGTTGAAATTTTAAATCAACATCCCGATCGTATTTATGAAGAT
This sequence comes from Caryophanales bacterium, assembly GCA_029257405.1. GTDB lineage: Bacteria > Bacillota > Bacilli > Bacillales > Amphibacillaceae > Pseudogracilibacillus. Next base: position 53,880 of record JARIBO010000023.1, on the reverse strand, counting down.
TTAAATGGGATTTTAGAATGGAAGTAATTTTTATATTTAGGGCTTAACTGATCTCTTATATGTTTACAGTAATTAATTACTTTAATGCTTTTCTTTCCTTTTATTTTTTGACCACTTAAAAAACACAATTGATTCACCAACTATTAATCCCAATGCCATAGCAAAAATGGCAGATTTATAATCAGGCTTATCAAATAAAAGTGTAGCAACTATAAATCCAATCAATAGTCCGAACAAGACATGAACATACGTTTTATATCTTTGCTTCAGATAATTTTTCATAGTTAATTACCCCTTTTTTTAGAAAAAAATTTAAGTTTCTTCATTATTCCCACATTTCTTATTCTATTTTAACATAAAAAAACTTCTTAGTGATTACACTAAGAAGTTTTTACTAAATTTGTTTTATTTTTTCACTAATTCAGGTTGACGTACTAAATAATCTGATGCACTTAATGAGGCTAGTGAACCTGCACCCATTGATGTAATGATTTGGTTATAAGGAATATCTGTACAATCCCCGGCAGCATAGACACCAGGAATATTAGTTGCTCCATGGTCATCTATAACTATTTCACCAAATTTATTACGTTCAACTGTATCTCCTAACCAGTCAGTGTTTGGCACAAGACCGATTTGAACGAAGACACCCGCAAGCTCAATATGCTCTTCAGTGTTTGTTTCACGGTTGAGATATGATAAGCCATTTACAGTATCTGTACCTGTAATTTCTGTTGTTTGAGCATTTACGACAGCTGTTACATTCTCTAAGCTGTGTAGACGATCTAGTAAAACAGAATCTGCTTTCATCGTATCTGAGTATTCCAGAATCGTTACATGTTCTGTAATAGCAGCAAGATCGATTGCTGCTTCAACTCCAGAGTTTCCTCCACCAATAACAGCTACTTCTTTTCCTGCGAATAATGGACCATCACAGTGTGGACAATAAGCTACACCATTATTACGAAACTCTTCTTCACCTGGAACGTTAATCGTACGCCAGCGAGCACCTGTTGCAATAATAACAGATTTACTCTTTAACGTCGCACCATTTTCAAGTCCAATTTCAATGAAATCGTCCTTTTTCTCCAAGTGTGTTGCTTGTTGTAAGTTCATAATATCCACATCGTACTCTTTAACATGCTCTTCAAGTTGATTTGCAAGTTGTGGACCTTGTGTACTTTTTGTTCCAATAAAATTTTCAATAGTTGCTGTATCTAGAATTTGACCACCAAAGCGTTCTGCAACAATTCCTGTACGGATTCCTTTACGGGCACCATAAATTGCTGCACTTGCTCCACCTGGTCCACCACCCACGACAAGCATGTCGAATGGATCTTTTTCTTCGAATTCAGAAGCGTCTGGTCCACCAACTAGCTTAGCAAGGATTTCTTCAACAGTCATCCAACCGTCTCCAAATGGTTCACCATTTAGATAGGCAGACGGAACCGCACGGATGTTCATCTTATCTACTTCATCTTTAAAAACTGCTCCGTCAATCATTGTATGAGCTATCTTAGGGTTTAAGACACTCATAATATTCAACGCTTGAACAACTTCTGGACACACTTGACAACTTAAACTTATATACGTCTCAAAGTTAAGTTCTTCATCAAGATTCTTTATTCTCTCAACCAAATCTTCATCAATTTTTGGTGCTCTACCACTTACTTGAAGCAAAGCGAGTATTAATGAAGTAAATTCTTGACCAAGAGGAACTCCTGCAAACACAATTCCTGTATCTTCATCTTTACGATTGATACTGAAACTAGGTGTTCTTTTTAGTTCTGTTTCTTCTACATTAATTTTGGAAGACATCGATGATAACGTCTCGACTAGTTCCATCATATTTTTAGATGTTTCATCATCACTTGCACTTACTTTAATCTCGATATCATTTTCTAACATTTCAAGATATTGAGCTAATTGTCCTTTTAATGCTTCGTCTAAAATCATGTTAAATCGCTCTCCTTAAATTTTACCTACAAGGTCAAGACTTGGTTTAAGTGTTTCAGATCCTTCTTCCCATTTTGCAGGGCAAGCTTCGTTAGGATTCTCACGTACATATTGTGCAGCCTTAACTTTATCAAGTAACACACTTGCGTCACGGCCAATACCGTCAGCGTTAATTTCTACAGCTTGTACAACACCTTCTGGATCAAGAATAAATGTTCCACGCTGTGCTAAACCTGCTTCTTCATCAAGTACGTCGAAAAGACGTGAAATCTTCTGAGAAGGGTCACCAATCATAATATATTCTAAGCTACTAATTGCATCTGAATGATCATGCCAAGCTTTATGTGTAAAGTGTGTATCTGTAGAAACAGAATATACTTCTACACCTAATTTTTGTAATTCTGCATAGTGATCTTGAAGATCCGCTAATTCAGTTGGACATACAAATGTAAAGTCAGCAGGATAAAAGATAACAATACTCCACTGGCCTTGTAAATTTTTCTCACTTACATCGATAAACTCACCTTTACTTGTGTGATACGCTTGTGCTTCAAACTCTTCTATTTTCTTTCCAATCATTGACATAACTCTATTCCTCCTATATTTTACGGTTCTTATAATATGCGACATTTTGTATAAAATGCCATCTTGTTTAGTAATCATTACTTAATTGTAATAATTACAATCTACCTTTTATTATGTGCCATTCAGGCTTTAAAGTCAAGTAAAATGGCTTTTTCATCGTCTGATTAATAAACGTTTGTAGTTATTTATTTGCATACCTTGCTTCTTTTCTTCATAACAAGAATTATTCCACCAAAGATTATAAAAAAACCGTGTAAAAAAGAAACATAAATATGTTATAGTGTAACTTAGAAAAGTTAATCATAAAAGTGTAATTACTATAATTAAACTAACCAAGAGCCTACTTAATAGTGGGCTTTTTATTTTTAAAAATATAGAAGGAGGTTGCTCGGTGCAGAAACAGCATGACTTTACAAAAGGGAGTATTTTAAAACATTTGTTTGTGTTCTCCGCACCAGTTATTGTAACCAACTTACTACAAACTTCTTATCAATTCGTAGATAGTTTATGGGTCGGAAATTTACTTGGTGCCAACGCCCTTGGTTCAGTAACTGTATCCAGTATGATAATCTTTACCGTTTTATCTTTTGTATTAGGTTTAAATAATGCTGCCTTAACAATCTTGTCACAACAAAAAGGTAGAGGCGATGAATTAGGATTAAAGAAATATTTAAATGCTTTTGTTGTTATTTTAACTTTAATGGCGATCGCGCTTGGTATCGGTGGTTCGATATTCGCTGCTCCTTTACTGCGGTTGCTCGGCACGCCAGAAGGAATGATGGTAGGTGCAACAGCCTATTTACAAATCAATTTTTTAGGTATTTTATTTTTGCTTGGTTATAACTTTATTGGAACAGTACTTCGTTCTTTAGGAGACAGTCGTACTCCTATGCGTTTCGTTATGCTTGCAGTTTCTTTGAATATTGTATTAGACCCGCTTTTTATTGCTGGATTTAATCTCGGCATTAAAGGAGCTGCTTATGCGACAATTGCTGCACAAGGTAGTGCTTTTATTTATGGATTAGTTTACGTGCTTTATAGGAAATTAGCTCCATTCACATTACCAAGACTTCCATCACGAGAACAAGTGCGTTTAATTCTTAATTTAGGAATTCCCTCAGGACTTCAAATGGCCGTTATTTCAGCAGGAAGTGCAGCAATTTTGAGTGTTGTAACAGATTTTGGAGAGGGAGCTGTCGCTGGATACGGAGCTGCCCAGCGATTAGATAGTCTTTTACTTCTGCCAGCACAAGCACTCGGTACATCTGTTAACAGTATGGCTGGACAAAACATAGGTGTTGGTAATTGGCAGCGTGTTAAATCGATTGCTAAATATGGTGTATTATTCAGTTTTTCTATTATGGTTGTCCTTGGCATACTTGCTATTTTGCTCGCTGAATATGGTATTCGTTTATTTATGGATGAACCATCTGCTGTGACATTTGGAACAGAATACCTCCAAATTGTCGCTTTGTGTTATCCGTTTCTTGGAATTAACTTCTTGCTAAACGGGATTGTTCGTTCATCTGGTGCGATGTACCAAGTACTTGTACTAAATATTATTTCGTTTTGGGTACTTCGCTTTCCACTTGCAGCAATCATGTCAAGTCGGCTTGGTGAAATTGGGATTGCAGTTGGCATTGGGATGAGCTTTATCCTTAGTAGTCTCGTCGCAATTTTATATTTTCGTTTTGGTAAATGGCGTGAAAAAGAATTGTTTACATAAATATAAAATGATTGAACACAAAAACACATCTTAGCTTAATTGTTAAGATGTGTTTTTGGATTGATTTAATTTTCAAAGTCATTAGTTACAATAAATTGTTTGAATTTCTTTATAAAGAAGAAAAAGTACTGACATTTATCTCAGTGCTTTAAAATACTTTGTCGCTACATCAAAATTCACATAAAAAAACACTCCCTAGTATAATTACTAAGAAGTGCTTTAAATAATAGTTTAAGATTAACGTTTTGAGAATTGACCACGACGACGAGCTGAACGGAAACCTGGTTTCTTACGCTCTGTCATTCTTGAGTCACGTGTTAAGAAGCCTTCGCTCTTAAGTGCTGAACGATATTCTGGATCTGCTTCAAGTAATGCACGTGAAATACCATGACGAATCGCACCTGCTTGACCAGTAAATCCACCACCATTAACGTTAACTAAAACGTCATATGTACCAACAGTATCTGTTGTTACTAATGGCTGATTTAAAAGTAGTAACTGCGTTTCATATGGGAAATACTCTGCTGCGTCACGATTGTTTACAACAACTTTTCCTGACCCTGGCACTAAACGAACACGTGCAGTAGATGTTTTACGACGACCTGTACCATAATATTGTACTTGTTCCAATAGTTAAACCTCCCTTAATTATCCACGAAGTTCGTAAACTTCTGGTTTTTGTCCTTGTTGATTATGTTCTGAACCTTTATAAACGTGTAATTTTTTAGCCATTTGACGTCCTAAAGCACCTTTAGGTAACATTCCTTTTACAGCTAATTCAATCATTTTTTCTGAGTAATGTTCACGCATTTCAGCTGCATTACGCTCTTTTAGTCCACCTGGGAAACCAGAGTGACGGTAATACATTTTATTTTCTAATTTAGAACCTGTTAATTCGATTTTGTCAGCGTTAATAACGATAATATGATCACCTGTGTCAACATGAGGTGTGTAAGTTGGCTTATGTTTACCACGTAAAATAGTAGCTACTTCACTCGCTAAACGTCCAAGACGTTCACCTTCTGCATCGACAACAAACCATTTACGATCTACCGTATTTTCATTCGCCATGTAAGTTGTACGCATTTTTTTCCCTCCAAATTTAATTCCATTTTCCTTTTGTTGTATATATCATCATAATTAGATTCCGGGGCCAATTATGGATTATAAACAATAACCAATCTATATAATACTACAGTTTGTCTGTAATTGTCAAGGTTTTACCTTTTCTTCTTCATTCGAAATCGAGTAATCCACTCTCCATAAATAAAGGCCTGAAGCCGCTAATGTTCGACCCACTGCCGAACGATTTCTTTGGTTAAATAATTCAGGTATATCTTCCGGTTCATATCTTCCCCGCCCAATATCTACAATAACACCTGAAATAATGCGAACCATATGATATAAAAAGCCGTTTCCTTTAAATATTAATTCGATTTGATTTCCTTCTTCATTGAATTCAATACTTTTTAAATGCCTCACTTTATTCCCTTTAACAGTCGATTTCGCTGATGAAAAAGTTGTAAAATCATGTTCCCCTATAAAATAATTACAAGCTTTTTTCATTGCCTCACGATTTAATTTGCCTTTATATTGATACACATAATTTCGTTTGAACACATCTGGGATTGAATCGTTTAATATGTAATAGCGATATTCTTTACCTGCTGCAAAATATCTTGCATGGAAATCGCTAGAAACTTTTTTGACATCGACAAGATAAATATCATCTGGTAAAGCATTATTAAATGTGAACTTCCATTGTTTGAGTGGTATTTTTAAGTCGGTTTCAAAATGAAACACTTGACCCATTGCATGAACGCCTGCATCTGTTCTACCTGAACAATGCGTTTCAATTTTTTCACCGCGACTGATATATGTTAACGCCTGCTCAATTTCACCTTGAACAGTTCGTTTATTAGGTTGTCTTTGATACCCATAAAAACCTGAGCCATCGTATTGAATTGTACATTTTAATTTATACATCTTGCACCTGCTTATTTAATGAATTTCAGAATACGCCGTTACTGCTATATTCAGTAATTATGAAATTTTAGTCTATTGTCTAATCATTAATAAACCAATTGTCAGTAAGATAAACAAACCAAATATAAGATAATCTTTTACTAAAAATCTTAATTCTCTTAATTTAGAACGTCCTTCCCCGCCTTGATAACCTCGTGATTCCATTGCCATAGCGAGTTCTTCTGCTCGTTTAAAAGCACTAACGAACAAAGGGACAAGTAACGGAACGATTGCTTTAATTCGTTCTTTTATAGGCCCAGTTCTAAAGTCAACACCGCGAGAAGCTTGGGCTTTTGAAATCTTATCCGTTTCTTGCATCAGTGTTGGAATAAACCGTAGTGAAATAGACATCATAAGCGCTAATTCATGTACTGGAAACTTCACTTTATTTAATGGATGAAGTAACGCTTCAATCGCGTCAGTGATTTCAATTGGTGTGGTTGTTAATGTAAGAAGAGAAGTCATAAAAATTAACAAACCAAATCTAAGTGAAATCATTAATCCTTGTTTAACACCGCCTGAATATATTTCTAAAGTAAAGAGTTGATAAATTACTTCACCTTCTTTTGTAACGAATAAGTGCAAAATAAATGTAAATAATATAAGGAACCAAACTGGTGTTAAACCTTTAAGAACAAAACGAATTGGTATGCGTGTGTTAATTAAACTAATTATCACAAACGCTGAAAGCAATCCATAACTCGCTGCATTATTCGCAAAAAAGACAATAATTACATAAAAGAAAATGATAATTATTTTTGTTCGTGGATCTAATTTATGAATAAGTGAATTCCCTGGAACGTATTGACCAATTGCCATTGAGCCACCCATTATAAATAATCTCCTTTATATGTTTCTTTAATGAAATCTGCAAGTTCTGTAATTGATTTTACTGATAATTCTTCTTGTAACGCAAATTTTTTCAGGTAATTTTTTAAAAATAAAATTGATTCTGGTACATCTAAATTGACCTGTCTTAATTCATCGGTTTTTAATAATACTTCTTCTGGCTTGCCTTCCATATATACTTTACCTTTATTCATGATAATGACATGATCTGCATATTTTAATGCATCTTCCATATTATGTGTTACTAAAATAGTCGTCACTTTTTCTGAGTGATGAATATCAGAGAACATATTCATTATTTCTTTTTGTCCACGTGGATCAAGTCCTGCTGTTGGTTCATCTAAAACAAACACTTCTGGCTTTGTCGCAAGTACCCCAGCAATTGCAACTCGTCGCATTTGCCCCCCACTTAATTCAAAAGGAGAACGTTCAAGTAATTCTGCATCTAACCCGACTTTTGGCACTATTTCTTTAATTCTACGATTTATTTCTGTTTCTGAAACACCAAAGTTTGTCGGTCCAAAAGCAATATCTTTAGCAACTGTTTCTTCAAATAATTGGTGCTCTGGATACTGAAAAACTGCACCAACTTTACTTCTGAGTGATTTAATATCTTTTTGTTTTTTGTCTTTAGACAAAGTAAATGGTCCCACTTCAACAATTCCTTCAGTTGGTATCGTCAAACCGTTTAAATGCTGAATTAATGTTGATTTTCCAGAGCCTGTATGACCGATAATTGCCACAAAAGAACCTGTTGGAATATGAAATGAAACATCATTTAACGCTTGATGTGAAAAAGGCGAGCCCGCTTGATATGTGTAACTTACGTTTTTAAATGTAATGTCCATAGTTCCTCCAATAATTCTTTGTCATTTAACGGTTCATTTTCAATCTCTATCTTTCTTTTTTTCAACTCATCAACTAACGCAGTGATAAAAGGAATATCTAGCCCCATATTTTTTAACGTTACTTTTTCAGTAAATAATTGTCTTGGCTCTGTTACTTTCCAAATTTCACCTTGATTTAATACAATCACCTTATCAGCTTGCGCAACTTCGTTTAGATCATGTGTAATAGTGATAAGTGACAAAGACTCAGCAACTCTCAGTTCAGCGACTGTTGACATAATTTCAGAACGACCTCGGGGATCTAGCATAACAGTTGCTTCATCTAAAATAAGTAAGCTCGGTGAGACTGCTAAAATACCAGCAATCGCGATGCGTTGTTTCTGACCTCCAGATAGGCGGTGAGGTTCGATTAAACGGTATTCAGTCATCTCTACTGCCTGAAGTGAGCTTTCTATGCGTTCAATCATTAATTCTCGTTCCATGCCTCTATTTTCCATTCCAAACGCAATATCGTCTTGGACAGTGGCACCTACAAATTGATTATCTGGATTTTGGAAAACCATTCCAATATCTCGTCTAATATCCCAAACAGTTTCATGAGTTAATTCGACGCCATTTATAAGTATCTCACCTTCACTTGGAAATAATAAACCATTCATTAACTTTGCAATGGTAGATTTACCAGAGCCGTTATGACCAATAATAGCTATCCATTCATCTTTTTCTATTATAAATGAGCAATTTTTTAATGCCCATGAACTTTGTTCATTGTATCTAAATGATACGTTATTAAATTCAACTAAAGGGATTCCCATTCTTTATACGGCTCCTTTCGTGATCTTCATATTTTATTATACACGAAACGATCGTATTATTTCTAAATAAACAAAAAAAGGGCTCGGATAACCTCTCGTAAACTTGAGGTTTTATCCGCCCTTCATCCGTGTATTAATAAAAATTAATTTAGTTAGCTTCTTTCGCTAGCTCTTCAACTAATTCAATGATAACCATGTTCGCTCCGTCTCCACGACGCGGCCCTAGTTTCATAATACGTGTGTAGCCACCTTGTCTTTCTAAATGACTCTCAGTTTCATTATATCGTTCAGCAATTTCACCGAACAACTTTTGTAAAACTGTGATATCTTCATCTAGATTTCTTTCAAATAAAACAGCAGCTGCTTGTCTACGAGCATGCAAATCTCCACGCTTACCTAATGTAACAAGCTTATCTACTACTTTTCGTAACTCTTTAGCTTTTTCTTCCGTAGTCTCGATACGTCCATAAGCAATTACGTCAGTAGCTAAGTTACGAAGTAATGCTGTACGATTATCGGTTCTACGACCTAATTTTCTAGCCATGAGTCAACCCTCCTTTTTAACTATATGTGACAATTAGTCAGTACTACGTAAGCTTAAATCAAGATCTGCTAATTTATTCTTAACTTCATCAAGTGATTTACGGCCTAAGTTGCGTACTTTCATCATATCATCTTCTGTTTTTGTTGATAGCTCTTGAACTGTATTAATACCAGCACGCTTCAAGCAATTATATGATCTAACCGATAAATCTAACTCCTCGATTGTCATTTCCAATACTTTTTCTTTCTGGTCTTCTTCTTTTTCTACCATGATTTCTGCATGTTTTGCATCATCTGTTAGTTCGATGAAGATATTAAGATGTTCTGTAAAGACTTTAGCTCCTAGAGAAATTGCTTCCTCAGGACGGATACTACCGTCAGTAGTTACATCAAAAGTAAGTTTATCAAAATTCGCATCTTGACCAACACGTGCGTCTTCTACTTGATAAGATACGCGTGATACAGGTGTGAAGCTTGAATCCACTGGAATAACACCAATCGGTTGATTATCTTGTTTATTTGCTTCAGCTGTACGATATCCACGTCCAGTTTCTGCGTTTATTTTCATATATAAACTACCATTTGTATTCAATGTTGCAATGTGCAAGTCTGGATTAAGTACTTCAACATCACTATCAAACGTAATATCAGCTGCTGTAACCGGACCTTCACCTTTAACATCAAGTTCAAATGTTTTAGGTTCTTCAGTATAAATTTTTAACGCAAGCTTTTTTAAATTTAAAATGATTGTCGTTACATCTTCTACTACACCATCTACAGTTGTAAATTCATGTAGTGCTCCATCAATCTGAACAGATGTAACGGCAGCACCTGGTAATGAAGATAATAGAATACGACGTAAAGAATTACCTATTGTCGTTCCATATCCTCTTTCAAGTGGCTCTATTATGAATTTACCAAATCTCGCATCTTCACTAATTTCAACCGTTTCAATATTTGGTTTTTCAATCTCGATCATTCATTAAGCCCTCCTTTAAAACTAAAGCGTCCGAATCCAAGTTAATTGCATTAACTTGGATTATAAGTAGTAAACTATTACTAGTTTACCTTGTAATTATCACTTATTGCCTAGCATACTTCTGTATATAAATGTGTTAAATTTTATCTTTATTATAATGTGAATACATTATTTAATCGGATTCCAATTGAAGTTACTTCGCTTGGTACTTCTTCACTATTATAAACAGTAAGTGACAAATGCATCGTGTTTAAATTACACTCGACGTCTTTTTGGTGGGCGACAACCGTTATGAGGAACTGGTGTTACGTCACGAATAGCTGTGATTTCTAATCCTGCAGCCTGTAGTGAACGTATTGCAGCTTCTCTACCCGCTCCTGGACCTTTTACTGAAACTTCTAATGTTTTCATGCCAGTATCCGTTGCACTTTTAGCTGCAGCTTCTGCTGCCATTTGAGCTGCGAAAGGTGTTGATTTTCTTGAACCTTTAAAACCAAGTGCACCTGCAGAACTCCACCCAATTGCATTACCTTGCATGTCTGTAATTGTTACTACTGTATTGTTAAATGTCGAATGAATATGAGCAATACCAGATTCTAAGGTACGTTTCACACGACGCTTACGTGGCGCGTTTGTTTTCTTTGCCATAGTTAATTAAACCTCCTTTACTATTAAACTTTACGAGCTGAAACAACTTGACGTGGACCTTTACGAGTACGTGAGTTGTTTTTTGTTTTCTGACCTCTTACCGGTAGATTACGACGATGTCTCATTCCACGGTATGAACCAATTTCTGTTAATCTTTTAATGTTTAATGACACTTCACGACGAAGGTCACCTTCAATTGTATAAGCTTCTACTGCTTGACGAATTTTACCAAGTTCATCTTCTGTTAAATCACGAACTCGAGTATCTTCTGAAACGCCAGCTTCGGCTAGAACTTTTTGTGCAGTGCTTTTACCAACTCCAAAAATTGAAGTTAAAGCAATGACAATACGTTTATCTCTAGGAATATCAATACCTGCTACTCTTGCCATAGATTATACACACCTCCTTATATTATCCTTGTTTTTGCTTATGTCTTGGGTTTTCACAAATAACCATAACTTTGCCTTTACGTCTAATAATTTTACACTTTTCACAAATCGGTTTAACTGATGCTCTTACTTTCATCATTTTACCTCCTTTAATACCGGAGTATTGTTTTATTTATAACGATAAGTGATACGACCTTTTGTTAAATCATATGGTGATAATTCGACCGTCACTTTATCTCCTGGCAATATACGAATGAAATGCATACGAATTTTACCTGATACATGTGCTAAAATTGTATGTTCATTTTCAAGTTCTACTTTAAACATTGCATTTGGTAAGGTTTCTAAAACCAATCCTTCTACTTCAATTACATCTTCTTTGGACATCTTAGTGATCTCCCTTCTCTATTTCAGTCACAAATTCATTTGCAATCTTTGCAACTGCAAAACGCAACTTTCCATTCGAGACACGACCCGTCTCGACTAGACTTTCCCTTACTTCAGGAGAGATACTTTCAAGTAATTCAATATGGTTTATATTTTTCTTCTTCGGTCTATCGTATTTTCGTTTGTCGCCGTCTGCTAACAATACAAAGCGATCATCAACAATTTCAAGAATGACAGCAAACTGACCACGTTCTCTCCCTTGTACAACTCGAACTAATTGTCCGATTTGTGGAACTTTATGATCTATCTCCAACGATGTTCACCTACTCTGATTAATAATTAAATAAACGCTATATCTATTACTTTAAGTTTTGTTCAATTTCTAAAAAGACGTCATCAATATGTTGATCACCATTTATAGGCATTAACACTGACTTTTCTTTGTAAAAATCAAGTAAGGGCTGTGATTGTTTAATGTTTATTTCTAAACGATTTTTTACTGTTTCTTCAGTATCATCTTCACGTTGTTCTAACTTACCACCATCTTTATCGCAAACACCTTCATTTTCTGGAGGGTTGTATAAAACATGATAGCTTGTTCCACAAATTGAACAAATACGACGTCCTGTTAGACGTTGTAATAATTTTTCTTCTGGAACATCAATGTGAATGACGTGATCTATTTCTTTATTTAATTTACTTAGAATATCATCTAAAGTTTTTGCTTGTGGAATCGTTCTTGGAAATCCATCAAGCAAGAAACCTTTCTCACAATCAGGCATACTTAAACGTTCTTCAACGATTCCATTTGTAACTTCATCTGGAACTAGTGCGCCTTCATCAAGATAACCTTTCGCCTTTTTACCTAATTCGGTGCCTTCTTTAATAGCTAGACGAAACATGTCTCCTGTTGAAATGTGGGGGATATTATGCTTTTCTTTAATTTTTTCGGCTTGAGTGCCTTTTCCTGCTCCTGGCAAACCCATTAAAATTAAGTTCATATCTTTGTCCTCACCTTCATATGGATTAAGGTTATTTAATAAATCCTTTGTAATGTCGTTGAACCAATTGTCCTTCTAATTGCTTCATAGTCTGTAATGCTACACCTACAACAATTAGTAAGCTTGTTCCACCAATTTGAACAGCTGATGGCAAGTTAGCAAGACCACCTAATAAAATAGGTAAAACTGAAACTCCTGCTAAGAATATAGATCCAACAAACGTTAAACGATATAGGACACGCGTTAAATAACTTTCAGTATTATGTCCTGGACGAATTCCTGGGACATAACCACCTTGCTTTTGTAAATTCTCTGCCATTTGTTCTGGATTAACCTGAACAAATGTATAAAAGTAAGTAAACGCAATAATTAATGCAACATACAATACCATACCGATTGGTTTAGTATAATCAAAAATAGTTTGAATTGTTGCTGCAAAACTATTGCCTTCAAAAAATCCAGCAACTGTTTGCGGTGCAACAATAAATGCTATTGCAAAAATCACAGGTATTACTCCTGCTGCGTTAACTTTTAGTGGTAAATGTGTTGAATGCCCACCAACTGGTGAACGATTGACTAATGTTTTAGCATATTGAATAGGAATTTTACGTTCAGCTTGCTGAATGTAAATAACTCCTACTACAACAGCTAAAATAACAAGTAGTATGAGTAAAACAATTACAATGTTAATAAATAATTCTTCACCTGGATTCGAAAAATAATGTCCGAATAATTGACCAACTCCAGAAGGAACTCCTGCAACAATACCAGCAAAGATGATGATAGAAATACCATTCCCTACTCCGTTAGCAGTTATTTGTTCTCCTAACCACATTAAAAATGCAGTTCCAGCAGTCAATATAAGTGCAATCATTACTAAAGTCATTATATTTGAATTTACGATTAACTCTCCACCAGCCATAGCGTTAAAGCCAATTGACATCGCTATTCCTTGAACAAACGCTAAAACAATTGTTCCATATCTAGTTACTTGAGCCAGCTTTTTACGGCCCATCTCTCCTTGACTCTTCCATTCTGTAAATTTTGGAACAACGTCCATCTGCAATAATTGCATAATAATCGAAGCTGTAATGTAAGGCATTATTCCCATTGCTAAAATCGAGAAGTTTTGAAGTGCCCCACCACCAAAAGTATTCAGAAATCCAAAGACATTTTGAGTCGTATCTTCTGGTCCTGTTTCAAAGATTTGTTTTAAAACATCACTATTAGTAAATGGTACTGGTATATGTGTACCAATACGGAATATTACTAACATTAATAATGTAAAAACTATTTTTTCTCTTATATCTTTTACTTTAAGAAAATTAGATATAGTTCGGAACATTAAATCACCTCAGTGTTGCCGCCAGCTTTTTCAATTGCTTCAATAGCTGATGTAGAGAAATGATTTGCTTTAACAGTTAATTTCTTATCAAGTGTACCTTTTCCAAGCACCTTAATACCTGATTGCAATTTGCTCACAACACCCGATTCAAGTAATTGTTTTGGCGTAATCTCTGTTCCATCCTCAAACTGATTAAGTGTTTCGATGTTAACAACTGTATATTCTTTACGATTAAAGTTAGTAAATCCACGTTTTGGTAGACGTTGGAAAAGCGGTGTTTGTCCTCCTTCAAATCCTAGACGCGTACCTCCACCTGATCTTGCATTTTGGCCTTTATGACCTTTACCAGATGTTTTTCCAAATCCTGATGCCATTCCACGACCAAGACGCTTACGTCTAGTACGTGACCCTTCAGCTGATTTATATTCATGTAGCTTCATTTGCGAGCACCTCCTTCTTTATTGTTTCAAGTTAAATTATATTTCTTTGACTGTAATCATATGTGATATAACATTAATCATACCACGTAATGAAGGTGAGTCTGAATGAACAACTGAACCATTGATTTTCTTTAAACCTAATGTTTGAGCTGTTTTTAATTGTTTTTCATTACGGCCAATTAAGCTACGGTTGAGGGTTATTTCTAATTGTTTAGACATTTGTTTTATCCCCCTTTATCCTAAAAGTTCTTCTACAGTCTTCCCACGTAATTTTGCTACGTCTTCTGCTGTTTTAAGATTTTCTAGTCCTGTTAAAGTTGCACGAATCATATTAACTGGGTTATTTGAACCAAGTGATTTCGTTAAAATATCACCAACACCTGCTAATTCTAATACCGCACGAACTGGTCCACCCGAAATAACTCCAGTACCTTCTGCTGCTGGCTTCATTAATACATTACCAGAACCAAAAATACCATTAATTTCATGAGGGATTGTTGTTCCAACAATAGGGACTTTAATTAAGTTTTTCTGTGCATTTTCAATTGCTTTTTTGATTGCTTCAGGTACTTCAAGTGCTTTTCCACTACCAAAGCCAACATGACCGTTTTTATCTCCAACAACTACAATCGCAGCAAAGCGGAAACGTCTTCCACCTTTAACAACTTTAGCTACACGATTGATTGTTACAACACGTTCTTCTAAGTCTAATTTGCTTCCATCAATACTCACTTAGTGATTACCTCCTTTATATAATTAGAAATCTAATCCTGCTTCACGAGCGCCTTCGGCAACAGCTGCAACACGGCCATGATATAAGTATCCTCCACGGTCGAATACGACAGTTTCGATACCTTTTTCTTTAGCACGGTTAGCAATTAATTCGCCAACTTTTCCAGCAGCTTCGATATTAGCTGTTGATTCTAATTTTAATTCTTTATCTTGTGTAGATGCACTAACTAATGTTTCGCCTGCTTGGTCATCAATTAACTGTGCATATATATTTTTATTTGAACGATATACGTTTAAACGTGGTTGCTCTGCAGTTCCAGAGATTTTCTTACGAACACGTGTATGAATTCTTTTACGTACATAGTTTTTACTCGGTTTTATGATCATCTACAATCTACTCCTTTCAACCTTACTGAAAGCTAAAATTTACTTAGCTGTTTTACCTTCTTTACGACGTACTACTTCACCTTTATACTGAATTCCTTTTCCTTTATAAGGCTCAGGTGGTCTAACTGCACGAATAACTGCAGAAACTGCACCAACACGTTCTTTATCAATACCCTTTATAATAACTTGTGTGTTTTTAGGTACTTCAAACTCAATGTTTTCTTCTTGCTCAATTTCAACAGGGTGTGAGAATCCCGCTCCGATAACAAGTTTATTACCTTGTAATGCAGCACGGTACCCAACTCCGATAATTTCAATTTCTTTTTGAAAACCAGTAGTAACACCAGTAATCATGTTCCAAATTTGACTACGAGTTGTTCCATGTAATGAACGATTCTCTTTTAAGTCATTTGGACGAACAACATTAATTTCTTTGCCATCAATGTTAATTTCCATTGCTGGATTTAAATCTTTAGTAAGTTCCCCTTTAGGTCCTTTAACCGTCATCGTGTGACCAGTTAAATTAATATCTACACCTTCTGGGACTTCGATTGTTTTAAGTCCAATACGTGACATTCACTGCACCTCCTTGATTTCAATGTTACTTACCAAATGTAAGCTAGTACTTCTCCGCCAATTACTTGTGCGCGAGCTTCTTTATCTGATAAAACACCTTTTGATGTTGATACGATTGCAGTTCCTAGACCATTAAGTACTCTTGGCACCTCTTCTGCTTTAGCGTATACACGTAAACCTGGTTTACTAATACGTTTTAACCCTCTAATAACCTGTTCTTCGTTATTACCATATTTCATGAAAATGCGGATAATATTCTGTTTGTTGTCTTCTATAATTTCATAATTGCGTACATATCCTTCACGTTTTAGAATATCTGCAATTTCTGTTTTCACTTTAGAAGCTGGAATATCTAACTTCTCGTGACGTACAGTATTAGCATTTCTTACACGTGTAAGCATATCAGCAATAGGATCTGTCATTACCATTAATCATTACCTCCTTCCCATTTCGGGGATTACCAACTAGCTTTTCTAACTCCTGGAATTTGACCCTTATGGGCAAGTTCTCTAAAGCAAATACGGCATAATTTGAATTTTCGAATTACAGACTGTGGACGTCCACAACGTTTACAACGTGTATATTCACGTACTTTAAACTTTTGTGGGCGTTGTTGCTTTGCTATTAATGATTTTTTAGCCACAAATTTTCCTCCTTGTGATGCGCTTGACGCTTATTTTTGAAACGGCATACCTAACTGAGTTAAAAGTTCGCGAGCTTCTTCATCTGTTCTTGCAGTTGTTACGATTGAAATATCCATTCCTCTGATCTTACTTACTTTATCGTAGTTAATTTCAGGGAAAATTAGTTGTTCTTTAACACCAAGTGTATAGTTCCCACGACCATCAAATGCTTTATTTGAAATACCACGGAAATCACGAACACGAGGTAAAGCAACGTTAACTAATTTTGATAAAAAGTCATACATACGCTCTCCACGTAAAGTAACTTTTGTACCAATTGGCATTCCTTCTCTTAAACGGAAACCAGCAATAGATTTTTTTGCATAAGTAATTACAGGCTTTTGTCCTGAAATTTGCGCTAACTCTTCTACTGCATTATCAAGTACTTTTGAGTTTTGAACAGCATCACCAACACCCATGTTAATAGTGATTTTGTCAATTTTCGGTACTTCCATAATTGATTTATAACTAAACTTTTCCACCATAGATGGAGAAATTTCTTTATTAAACTTTTCTTTTAGTGAATTCATTTTTTCGACTTCCTCCTTTCGCTTTATTTATCTAATGATTCTCCAGATTTTTTAGCGATCCGGACTTTTTTACCATCAATTTCTTTGTAACCAACACGAGTTGGTTCCCCAGATTTAGGGTCAATCGGCATCACATTAGAAACATGAATTGCTGCCTCTTGAGTTAAGATACCACCTTGTGGATTGTCTTGTGAAGGTTTAGCATGTTTTTTTACCATGTTAATTCCTTCAACGAGAACGCGATCGTTCTTCGGATATGCTTCTAAAATCGTTCCTTCTTTACCACGATCTTTACCTGAGATGACTGAAACTTTATCTCCTTTTTTCACATGCATTAATAACGCACCTCCCGCAATGCTTTTCATATAATTCGTAATTATATTTAATAATTATAGTACTTCTGGAGCTAGAGATACGATTTTCATAAATTTAGCATCACGTAACTCTCTTGCAACTGGTCCAAATATACGTGTACCTCTTGGACTTTTATCTTCACGAATTAATACTGCAGCATTTTCATCAAACGTAATATATGAACCGTCTTTACGACGTGCTCCTGTTTTAGTACGAACGATAACAGCTCTAGCAACTTCGCCTTTCTTGACAACGCCACCTGGTGTTGCTTGTTGTACAGAACATACAATAATATCACCAATATTAGCACTCATCTTACCTGAACCACCAATGACTTTGATCGCTTTAATTACACGAGCGCCAGAGTTATCAGCAACTTTTAACTTGGTTTCTTGTTGAATCATATCACTTTACCTCCCTTACTTACTTTACTTAAATTAGATAACGATAGCTTCTTCGATTACTTCAACCAGGCGGAAACGTTTTGATTTTGATAACGGACGCGTTTCAGCAATACGTACAATATCTCCTGTTTTAGCTTGGTTATTCTCATCATGTGCTTGAAACTTTTTAGAACTTATAATGCGTTTACCATATAAACGATCAACTTTTGTAGTTTCAACAACTACTGTAATTGTTTTATCCATTTTGTCTGATACAACACGACCTGTGTAGGCTTTTCTTTGATTACGTTCACTCATATTCGAGACTAACCTCCTCTTATTAATTGTTTATGCTTAATTCACGTTGGCGTTCAACTGTTTTTAAGCGAGCAATTATTTTCTTTACATCTTTAATTCTAGCTGTGTTTTCAAGTTGACCTGTTGCAAGCTGGAAACGTAAATTAAAAAGCTCTTCTTTCATTGTTTTTACATTTTCTTCAATTTCGGCAGTGGTTAATTCTTTAATTTCATTAGCCTTCATTGATTTCACCACCAATTTCTTCACGTTTAACAAACTTAGTTTTTATAGGTAATTTATGAGCTGCTAATCTTAGAGCTTCACGTGCTACCTCTTCCTCAACACCTGCGATTTCAAATAATACTTTACCAGGTTTTACTACAGCTACCCAGCCTTCTAGAGCACCTTTACCAGAACCCATACGAACTTCTAGGGGTTTAGCTGTGTAAGGTTTGTCTGGGAATATTTTAATCCAAACTCTTCCTCCACGTTTCATGAAACGAGTCATTGCAACACGAGATGCCTCGATTTGACGACTTGTTATCCATGATGGCTCTAATGCAATTAGTCCATAATCTCCAAATGATACTTCTGTTCCACCTTTAGCCTTACCTTTCATACGACCACGGTGTTGTCTACGATACTTAACACGTTTAGGCATTAACATAATGCACATCCCCCTTCCTTATTGTTTTGGTTTTGCTGGAAGGACTTCTCCACGATAAATCCACACTTTAACGCCAAGCTTACCATATGTTGTATCTGCTTCTGCGTGTGCATAACTAATATCTGCACGTAATGTGTGTAGTGGTACTGTCCCTTCGCTATAATGTTCTGCACGAGCAATATCTGCTCCGCCAAGACGTCCTGAAACTTGAGTTTTGATACCTTTAGCTCCTGAGCGCATTGTACGTTGAATTGCTTGTTTTTGAGCACGACGGAAAGAAATACGTCCTTCTAACTGACGAGCAATTCCTTCTGCTACTAATCTAGCGTCTAAATCTACTTTTTTGATTTCCACAATATTGATATGAACTCTCTTACCTGTAAGTTTGTTCAATTCTTTACGTAGGTTTTCAACTTCTGAACCACCTTTACCGATAACCATTCCTGGCTTACCTGTATGGATAGTTATATTAACACGCTTTGCAGCACGTTCAATTTCAATTGAAGATAACGCTGCTGTTTCTAAGCGCTTCTCTAAATATTCTCTAATCTTAATGTCCTCATGAAGTAATTCTGCATAGTCTTTATCTGCATACCATTTCGATTCCCAGTCTTTTATAATACCTATTCTAAGACCTATAGGGTTTATCTTTTGACCCACTGACTACCCCTCCTTCTTTTCTGTCACTACTACTGTAATGTGACTCGTACGTTTGTTTATACTGCTTGCTCTACCTTGTGCACGTGGACGAAAACGTTTAAGTGTTGCACCTTCGCCGACGTATATTTCTGATATGATTAAGTTTTCTGGATCTAATTCGTAGTTATGCTCTGCGTTAGCAATTGCAGAATTTAATACTTTTTCTACAACTGGTGACGCTCCGCGCTGCGTATGGCGTAAGATTGATATAGCTTGACCAACGTCTTTTCCACGAATTAAATCGACTACTAACCGCACTTTCCGAGGAGCAATACGAACAGATTTTGCGATCGCTTTAGCTTGTTCCATGATGAGTGCCTCCTCTCAAATTATATTACTGTTTTCTTATCGATTCCTGAATGCCCTCTAAATGTACGTGTGGGAGCAAATTCACCTAGTTTATGACCTACCATATCTTCTGTTATATAAACTGGAACATGCTTTCTTCCATCATGTACAGCGATAGTGTGCTCAATAAAATCAGGGAAAATTGTTGAACGACGTGACCAAGTTTTAACAACTTTTCTGTCATTTGTTTCGTTTAATTTATCAATTTTCTTCATTAGATGATCATCTGCAAAAGGACCTTTTTTAAGACTACGACCCATGGATAGACCTCCCTTCGTTTAACTTTATTTTATTTATTTTTTACGTTTACGAGCAATAAATTTATTTGACGCCTTATTAATAGCACGTGTTTTGTAACCAAGAGTCTTTTTACCCCATGGCGACATTGGTGATGGACGACCGATTGGCGAACGTCCTTCCCCTCCACCGTGCGGGTGATCGATTGGGTTCATTGCAGAACCTCTTACACCTGGACGTCTGTTTAACCAGCGTGAACGACCTGCTTTACCTATACGAATAAGTTCGTGTTCTTCATTACCAACTTGACCGATAGTAGCACGGCATGTAGTTAAAATGTAACGTACTTCACCTGAAGCTAAACGGACTAATGTATATTTATCTTCACGACCTAGAATTTGTGCTTCAGTACCTGCTGAGCGAGCTAATTGTCCACCAGCACCTGGCTTTAATTCTACGTTATGAATAATTGTACCAATTGGAATATTTGCAAGTGGCAATGCATTTCCTACATTAATATCTGCATTTACACCTGATTCAATTTTATCATCAACTTTTAATCCTTTTGGCGCTAAAATATAACGTTTTTCACCATCTGCATAATAGATTAACGCAATGTTTGCTGTACGATTTGGATCATACTCAATCGAAGCAACGCGTCCTGGTATGCCATCTTTTTCTCTTTTGAAATCAATTAGACGATATTGACGTTTATGTCCGCCACCTTGATCTCTCATTGTTTGTCTACCTTGGTTATTACGACCTGCACGTTTAGATAGACCTCTAGTTAAAGATTTTTCTCTTTTGTTAGTTGTAAGCTCAGAGAAATCTGATCTAGACATATTTCTAGTTCCATTAGTAACACCTTTTACTCTTTTTATTGACATTTATTTCGCCTCCCTCGTTTTTAACTTCTTAGCTTTCAAAAAAGTCTAATTCTTTACTATCTTCAGACAGCTGCACAATCGCTTTTTTACGATCTGATCTATATCCTGCATGCTGACCCATACGTTTAAGTTTACCTTTTATATTCATTGTATTAACTTTAATAACTTTAACATTAAATGCTGATTCAACAGCTGCTTTAACTTCTGTTTTGTTAGCTCTTGGATCTACTTCGAATGTATATTTTTTATCCATCATTAGATCTGCTGAATGTTCTGTAATAACAGGGCTTTTAATAACGTCGCGTGCGTTCATTATGCAAGCACCTCCCCGATAACTTCAGTTGCTTCTTTTGTAAATATAACTTTGTCATGAGCAATTAAGTCTGAGACATTTATATTTTTAGCTGAAATTACATTTACTTTTTGTAAGTTATTTGATGAACGAATTACATTTTCGTTTGTTTCTGATGTTACAATAAGTGCTTTTTCATTCACTTTTAATGCATCTAACATTGTAATCATATCTTTAGTCTTTGGTACATCTAACTCTAATGATTCTAATACAATAAAGTTATTTTCTTGTACTTTAGCAGATAATGCTGATTTCAGTGCTAAACGTCTTACTTTCTTAGGTAATTTATACTTATAATTTCTTGCAGTTTGTGGACCAAATGTTACTCCTCCACCAACCCAAATAGGTGATCTGCTTGAACCGTGACGAGCACGTCCAGTTCCTTTTTGACGCCATGGCTTACGTCCACCACCGCGTACTTCTGCTCTTGTCTTAACTGAGTGAGTACCTGCGCGTTTTGCAGCGTTGTGCATTAAGATAGCTTCGTGGATTACATGAGTGTTTGGCTCAATACCAAATACTGATTCTACTAACTCAACGTCTCCAGATTCTGTACCATCTTGTTTAAATAATGTTACTTTAGGCATGACATTTCCTCCTTTCGTTATCTCTAATTAATTTCCTTTTACTGCTGTTTGGATTTTTACAAGTGATTTTTTACCACCTGGGATGTTACCTTTTACCAAGATTAAGTTGTTTTCTAAGTCTATTTTCGCAATTTCTAAATTCTGAATTGTAACTTGCTCAGAACCCATTTGTCCTGGTAATTCTTTACCTTTGAACACACGACTTGCGTCAACAGAACCCATCGAACCACCTGTTCTATGAAAACGTGAACCATGAGCCATTGGTCCTCTTGCGTAGTTGTGACGCTTGATTGATCCAGCAAAACCTTTACCTTTTGATGTACCAGTCACGTCTACTTTATCGCCTACTACAAAAGTTTCAACGTTAATTTCTTGACCAACTTCATACTCATCAACCTTAGCTGTACGGATCTCACGAACGTAGCGCTTAGGGGATGTGTTTGCTTTTTCAGCATGCCCTTTGCTCGATCTACTTATACGTGAATTTCTTTCATCAAAAAATCCTATTTGAACTGCTTCATATCCATCATTTTCTATTGTCTTCTTCTGTAATACGACGTTTGGTTCAGCTTGTACTACTGTAACTGGAATAAGTTCTCCATTATCTAAAAAAAGTTGAGTCATGCCGATTTTACGTCCTAAGATTCCTTTCGTCATCCGTTACACCTCCTATTATTTTATCTTTATAGTTTTATTTCAATATCAACACCTGACGGTAAGTCTAATCTCATTAATGAGTCTACTGTCTGTGGCGTTGGGTTTAATATGTCGATTAAACGTTTATGTGTACGCATTTCAAATTGCTCGCGTGCATCTTTATAAACGTGCACTGATCTTAACACAGTGAATATTTGTTTTTCTGTTGGTAACGGAATTGGACCTGATACTTCCGCACCTGCTCTTTTTGCCGTGTTCACAATTTTCTCAGCTGACTGATCAAGGATTCCATGATCATAAGCTTTTAAACGAATACGAATCTTTTCTTTTGCCATTCTCTATCCCTCCTCATCGCTTGTTTTCAAAACAAGCATTCTCAGTGAAAATTACCCGGTAATACGCGTGGCAATACGTTTTACACCGACAACCTCTCACATCATCGCAACAACATCTTTCTTAATTTCTCATTAAAATAAGATATTTGCTAGCACAGTCATTTAAAATGATTGCACAATTATATATTATACAATCAAAGTAATTTAATTGCAACCTTTTAACAATAAGTTTTTGTTTATTAGGAATAAAAAAACTAGACAACAATTAAGTTGTCTAGTTTTAAGTTTTTAATTACTTTTCAATCTCTGTTACAACACCTGATCCTACTGTACGTCCACCTTCACGAATTGAAAAACGAGTTCCATTTTCAATTGCGATTGGTGAAATTAAGTCGATAACCATTTCGATGTTATCTCCAGGCATAACCATTTCTACGCCTTCTGGTAATTCAATAATACCTGTTACGTCAGTTGTACGGAAGTAGAACTGCGGACGGTAGTTTTGGAAGAATGGCGTATGACGGCCACCTTCTTCTTTAGATAGTACATAAATTTCAGATTTGAAACGAGTATGTGGTGTAATTGTACCTGGCTTAGCAAGTACTTGTCCACGGCTGATGTCATCACGTGTAACTCCACGTAATAACGCACCAATGTTATCGCCTGCTTCTGCATAATCAAGAAGCTTACGGAACATTTCAACTCCCGTGATAGTTGTCTTAGTCGGAGCTTCTGTAAGTCCGATAATTTCAACTTCGTCACCAATCTTAATTTGACCACGCTCAACACGTCCTGTAGCTACAGTTCCACGTCCAGTAATTGAGAATACATCCTCAACTGGCATCATGAATGGCTTATCAGTATCGCGCTCTGGCTGTGGAATATAATCATCTACAGCTTGCATTAATTCGATAATTTTTTGTTCATATTCTTCGTCACCTTCAAGTGCTTTAAGTGCAGAACCTGAAATAACTGGAACGTCATCACCTGGGAAATCATATTCGTCAAGTAACTCACGAACTTCCATATCAACTAATTCTAGTAACTCTTCATCGTCTACCATATCAACTTTGTTTAAGAATACAACAAATGCTGGTACTCCAACGTTACGAGATAATAGAATGTGTTCACGCGTCTGTGGCATTGGGCCATCAGCTGCTGATACAACTAGAATAGCTCCGTCCATTTGTGCTGCACCTGTAATCATGTTTTTAACATAGTCAGCGTGACCTGGACAGTCAACGTGTGCATAGTGACGGTTGTCTGTTTCATACTCTACGTGAGACGTTGAAATTGTAATTCCACGCTCTTGCTCTTCAGGAGCACCATCGATTTGAGCATAATCCATTCCACCATCAGTTCCTTGAACTTTATGCATTACTTTAGTAATAGCTGCTGTTAATGTTGTTTTACCATGGTCAACGTGACCTAATGTTCCAATATTTACGTGCGGTTTACTACGATCAAATTTTTCTTTTGACATTTATAGTTCCTCCTCATAGATTTCATAAAATTTTATTTATTATAACCAAGTTAACTCATTTTAGAAATTAACTCAGTACTAATTACCTTTATACTTTATCTTATACTAAAAAACAATTATTCACCTGCGTTTTTAGCAATGATTTCTTCTGAAATACTCTTAGGTACTTCTTCATAGTGATCAAAGAACATTGTATACGTTCCACGACCTTGAGTGTTTGAACGAAGTGCAGTTGCATATCCGAACATTTCAGCAAGTGGGACATATGCATTAACTAACTGTGCATTTCCACGAGACTCCATGCCTTCAACACGACCACGTCTTGACGTTACGTCACCCATAATGTCACCCATATATTCTTCTGGGATAACAATTTCTACTTTCATCATTGGTTCAAGTAAAACTGGTTGACATTTGTTTTTTGCTGCTTTTAAAGACATTGATCCGGCAATCTTAAATGCCATCTCATTAGAGTCAACATCATGGTAGCTACCATCAACTAATGATGCTTTAACATCAATTAAAGGATAACCAGCTAATACACCATTTTCCATTGCCTCTTCAATTCCTGCTTCAACAGAACCAATATATTCACGTGGCACTGTTCCACCAACAACTTTGTTTTCAAAGATAAAGCCTTCGCCTACATCAGTAGGTTCAAATTCAACCCAAACGTGTCCGTATTGTCCACGTCCACCTGATTGACGAATAAATTTACCTTCTGCTTTTCCACTTGCGCGGAAAGTTTCACGATAAGCTACTTGTGGTGCACCTACGTTAGCTTCTACTTTGAATTCGCGTCTCAGACGGTCAACAATTACGTCTAGGTGAAGTTCACCCATACCTGAAATTAATGTTTGACCAGTTTCTGGATTCGACTCAGTAATAAATGTAGGATCTTCTTCAGCAAGCTTTCCAAGTGCTGTACCCATGCGGTCTTGGTCTGCCTTTGTTTTAGGTTCAATAGCAACTGAAATAACTGGTGCTGGGAAGTCCATCGACTCTAAGATAACTAAGTGTTTCTCATCACATAGTGTATCACCTGTCGCTGTATCTTTCAGACCTACTCCTGCTGCAATTTCACCACAATAAATTGTGTCGATTTCTTGACGTGAGTTAGCGTGCATCTGAAGAATACGCCCTACTCTTTCACGTTTACCTTTAACCGAGTTTTGTACATATGAACCTGATTCTAAGGTTCCAGAATAAACTCTAAAGAACGTTAACTTTCCAACAAACGGGTCTGTCATAACTTTAAATGCTAGTGCTGAGAATGGAGCATCATCACTTGCTTCACGTTCAACAGTTTCTTCTGAGTCAGGTAAAATACCTTGAATAGGAGGAATGTCTGTTGGCGCTGGTAAGTAATCAAGAACAGCATCTAAGATTGATTGAACACCTTTGTTTTTGAATGCTGAAGCACAAAATACAGGGAAGAAGTCAACAGCAAGTGTTGCGATTCTGATTGCACTTTTTAATTCAGCTTCTTCAATTTCTTCACCTTCTAAGAATTTCATCATGATTTCTTCATCATGATCTGCAATACCTTCGATTAAAGCAGCTCTTGCTTCTTCAGCTTGCTCCTTATAATCTTCAGGTATTTCTTTAGGTTCATCAAGTGTTCCCATATCATCTAAATAAAACTGTGCTTTCATAGTAATTAAATCGATAATACCATTAAAATCTTCCTCTGCACCAATTGGAAGTTGTACAGGGTGAGCATTAGCTCCTAAACGATCTCTCAGTGTATCAGTTGCATAAAGGAAATCAGCACCAATTTTATCCATCTTGTTAATCATAACAATTCTTGGTACACCATATGTTGTAGCCTGACGCCAAACTGTTTCAGTTTGTGGTTCAACTCCTGATTGAGCATCTAGAACAGTGATAGCACCATCTAAAACTCGAAGCGAACGTTCAACCTCTACTGTAAAGTCTACGTGTCCAGGTGTATCAATGATGTTGATACGGTGGTCTTTCCATTCTGCAGTTGTTGCTGCAGACGTAATCGTAATACCTCGTTCTTGTTCTTGTTCCATCCAGTCCATTTCTGATGCACCTTCGTGAGTTTCACCAGTTTTATGGATGCGGCCTGTGTAATAAAGTATGCGTTCTGTAGTTGTAGTTTTTCCGGCATCAATGTGAGCCATTACCCCTATATTACGCGTATTCTCCAAGGAGAACTTTCTAGCCATGTGCATTTCTCCTTCCTTTTAAATATATATTTTTAACTTACCAACGGTAGTGAGCAAACGCTTTGTTCGCTTCAGCCATTTTGTGTAAATCTTCTCTTCTTCTTACTGAAGCTCCTGTGTTATTCGAAGCGTCTAAAATTTCATTTGCTAATCTATCTTGCATTGTTTTTTCACTGCGTAGACGCGAGTAGTTAACTAAATATCTTAGTCCTAATGCTTGACGACGCTCTGGGCGTACTTCAACAGGCACTTGATAGTTAGAACCCCCTACTCTACGAGCACGAACCTCTAATACCGGCATAACATTAGCCATTGCTTCTTCAAACACATCAACAGCATTCTGTCCGCTTTTTTCTTGCACTTGCTCAAATGCATTATATAAAATCTTTTGAGCAACACCTCTTTTTCCATCAACCATAATTTGGTTGATTAAGCGTGTTACTAATTTTGATTCATACAACGGATCTGGCAAAACATCTCTTTTAGGTACTGGACCTTTACGTGGCATATATTTTCCTCCTTCCATTTTTATTTAAAGTTATATTTGTCTTAAGCTTTTGGTTTTTTCGCACCGTATTTAGAACGACTTTGCATACGTCCTTCAACTCCAGCAGTATCTAATGCTCCACGCACAACGTGGTAACGAACCCCTGGTAAGTCTTTAACACGACCTCCGCGTAATAATACAACACTGTGTTCTTGTAAGTTATGTCCAATTCCTGGAATATAAGCTGTTACTTCCATGTTATTAGATAAACGTACACGCGCATATTTACGTAAAGCTGAGTTTGGTTTCTTAGGTGTTAATGTTCCAACACGTGTACAAACCCCACGTTTTTGTGGTGAGTTTACATTTGTAAATTGTTTCTTTTGGCTATTATAACCTCTTCCAAGTGCAGGTGAGCGATCTTTTTTAGGCTTACTCACACGACCTTTACGAACTAATTGATTAATTGTAGGCATTGTTAGCCTCCTCTCATTATTGTTTATCTATAGTAAGCTTGTAACCTTATTGGAATATCGGTTCTCTTGGACCACATATCCAGGTGGTTCATTTTTTTACAAAAGAAATTAATCTTTGCTTACCTTACTATCTCTTTAGCTACTGCAACAGTAGTTGCTCCTACTTCGATTCCACATGCTGTGCCTAATTTTTTCTTAGAATCAACCATTGTGTATTTTACCTTATGTTCTCTTGCAAGGTGAATCACAATATCTGTAATATGTTGATCAGCATCATTAGCTACAAACAATTCTTCTACAGAACCCTGTTCAATTGCTTTAATTGTTTGTTTTGTTCCGATAATTAACCGTGATTGAAGTTGTGTCAATCTTTCGTAAGACATCTTAATCTTCCTCCATAATAAAACGACAATAATTCGGAAGCACCTTGAATATAATAACACTCTTTTTTTTACTTGTCAATAATAAGTAAATTCTTATTATATAATCCACACACTCATCCAAGTAGACGAGTGTGTGCTTATATAAAATTATATTCTATTCTTCTGTTATCGTAGTAACTTCTTGTTCTTCTAGCTCTGCTTTAATGTTTCTGTATACAGGCATACCTGTTCCTGCTGGAATAAGCTTACCTATTATTACGTTTTCTTTAAGACCTAGTAAATCATCAGTCTTACCTTTAATTGCTGCATCAGTAAGAACACGTGTTGTTTCTTGGAATGATGCTGCTGATAAGAATGAATCTGTTTCTAATGATGCTTTTGTAATTCCTAAAAGAATAGGTTCAGCGACTGCTGGCTCTTTTCCTTCTAGTAATACTTTATTATTAACATCTTTAAATTCGTGTACATCAATAAGCGATCCTGGCAGTACTTCTGTATCACCTGATTCAATCACTTTTACTTTACGTAACATTTGACGAACCATAACTTCAACGTGCTTATCGCCAATTTCAACACCTTGCATACGGTATACGCGCTGAACTTCTCTTAAGAGATATGCCTGGACACCTTCAACACCTTGGACACGAAGCAGTTCCTTAGGATCAATTGACCCTTCCGTTAATTCTTCTCCTGCTGTTACCTCATCACCAACCCCTACCCTTACTCTTGCATTGTAAGGAATTGCTGAAGCTATTTCTTCTATTTCATTTGCGACAATAATTTCGCGCTTATCTTTAACTTCTCTAATTTCTTGAACCGTTCCTTCGATTTCACTTATAACAGCTTGCCCTTTAGGGTTACGTGCTTCAAATAGCTCTTGAATTCTTGGTAGACCTTGTGTGATATCGTCTCCTGCTACTCCACCTGTGTGGAATGTACGCATTGTAAGTTGCGTTCCAGGTTCACCAATTGACTGAGCAGCAATAATTCCAACTGCTTCACCTACTTCAACTTCGTCGCCTGTAGCTAAGTTACGACCATAACACTCTTTACAAACACCATGTTTAGTATTACATGTAAATACAGAACGAATTGTCGCTTCTTCGATTCCAGCAGCTACAACTTGCTTCGCCTGATCTTCAGTAACAACCGTACCATTTTCAACAATTAACTCTCCTGATTCTGGATCTTTAATTGTTTCAAAGATTGTACGTCCTACTAAACGGTCAATTAGAGGTTCAATCACTTCAGCACCAATTGCTAATTCTTTTACCGTTAATCCTCTATCTGTTCCACATTCGTCTTCACGTACAATAACGTCTTGTGCAACATCTACTAAACGTCTCGTTAAGTAACCTGAGTCCGCTGTTTTAAGTGCCGTATCTGCTAAACCTTTACGTGCACCATGAGTAGAAATAAAGTATTCTAGTACCGTTAAACCTTCACGGAAACTTGATTTAATTGGAAGTTCAATAATACGACCAGCTGGGTTAGCCATTAGACCACGCATTCCTGCAAGTTGCGTAAAGTTAGATGGGTTACCACGTGCTCCAGAATCACTCATCATAAATATAGGGTTCTGACTATCTAATGACTCCATTAATTTATCTTGAATAACATCTTTTACATCCGACCAAATAGCAATGACACGGTCATATCTTTCTTCGTCTGTAATTAATCCACGTCTGAAGTTACGTAAGACACCTTCAACTTCTTCTTGTGCTGTGTCTAATAACACACCTTTTTCTTCTAAGACAACAATATCTGAAACCCCTACCGTTAAACCTGCAATAGTAGAGTAATGTAATCCTAAATCTTTCATGCGGTCAAGCATTCTTGATGTTTCACTAATTTGATATTTATTAAATACCTCTGCAATAATATCGCCAAGTATTCCTTTTTTAAATGGTGAAACGAGTTCACGACTTTTTATTTCTTCTTTAACATCAATTCCTATATCTAAGAAATAATTATCAGGTATTTCTACTTCTAAGTTATGTCTAGTTGGTTCATTCATGTAAGGGAATGTTGGCGGAATAATTTCGTTAAATAATAATTTTCCTACTGTTGTAACAAGTAATTTGCTGTTTTGTTCTTCAGTGAAAGTTTCATTATTTAAACTAGACGCCTGGATAGCTACACGCGAATGCAAATGCACATAACCATTTTCATAAGCTATTATCGCTTCGTGTCTATCTTTGAAGATACTACCTTCACCAATAGCTCCAACTCTTTCCATTGTTAAGTAATAATTTCCTAAAACCATATCTTGTGATGGCGTAACAACTGGCTTTCCATCTTTAGGGTTTAAAATATTTTGAGCTGAAAGCATTAAGACTCTTGCTTCTGCCTGTGCTTCTGCAGAAAGTGGAACGTGAACTGCCATCTGGTCTCCATCAAAGTCAGCATTATAAGCTGTACATACTAATGGGTGCAAGCGAATTGCACGCCCTTCTACTAAAACAGGTTCAAATGCTTGAATTCCTAATCTGTGAAGTGTAGGAGCTCTGTTTAATAACACAGGATGCTCTTTAATAACATCTTCTAATACATCCCAAACATCTGGGTGTACACGTTCAATTTTTCGTTTTGCTGACTTTATATTATGAGCTACATTACGTTCAACAAGCTCTTTCATAACAAACGGTTTAAATAGTTCTAGTGCCATCTCTTTAGGTAATCCACATTGATACATTTTCAAGTTGGGTCCTACGATAATAACTGAACGACCTGAATAGTCAACACGCTTACCTAATAAGTTCTGACGGAAACGACCTTGTTTTCCTTTTAACATATGAGAAAGAGATTTTAGTGGACGGTTTCCTGGTCCAGTTACTGGACGACCACGTCGACCATTATCTATTAAAGCATCGACTGCTTCTTGTAACATACGTTTTTCGTTTTGAACAATTATACTTGGCGCACCAAGATCTAACAATCTTTTAAGACGGTTATTACGGTTAATTACCCGGCGGTATAAGTCATTTAAATCAGATGCAGCAAAGCGTCCTCCATCTAATTGAACCATCGGTCTAATTTCTGGTGGAATAACTGGAAGTACATCTAAGACCATCCAAGTTGGGTCATTACCAGAATGACGGAATGCTTCCATAACTTCTAACCTTCTGATTGCTCTTGTACGGCGCTGTCCTTGAACTGTTTTAAGTTCTTCTTTTAATTCTTCTGATTCTTTTTCTAAATCAATGTCTCTTAGTAACTCTCGTACAGCTTCTGCACCCATATCAGCTTTAAATGTATTACCATATTTTCCATAAAAACTACGGTATTCACTTTCTGATAAAAGTTGCTTCTTCTCAAGTGGCGTACTACCTGAGTCAGTTACAACATAGGCTGCAAAGTATAGAATTTCTTCTAACGCACGTGGCGACATATCTAAGAGAAGTCCCATACGACTTGGAATTCCTTTAAAGTACCAAATATGCGAAACCGGTGCTGCAAGTTCGATATGAGCCATACGCTCACGACGTACTTTTGACTTTGTAACTTCTACACCACAACGATCACATACGACACCTTTATAACGAACACGTTTATATTTACCACAATGACATTCCCAGTCTTTTTGAGGTCCAAAAATCCTCTCACAAAAAAGTCCGTCTTTTTCTGGTTTCAAAGTACGGTAATTAATTGTCTCAGGTTTTTTTACTTCCCCATATGACCAAGACCGAATTTTATCTGATGAGGCTAATCCAATCTTCATGTACTCAAAGTTGTTTACATCTATCAAGGGCCCTACCTCCCGTTTCTTATCCGAACTTATATTTTAAAATATATAATAAATACTTATAAAGAGGAAAACCTATTAAATTTCCCTCTTTTATATAAGTAATTTAATCTTGTCTAACTTCTATATTTAGATTATCTGACTGATTATCGTCATCTTCTAATTCACGTAAATCAATCTCTTTTTTATCGCTTGAAAGCATTTTAACATCCATACCTAAACTTTGTAATTCTTTAATTAATACCTTAAATGATTCCGGTACACCAGGATCTGGTACGTTTTGGCCTTTAACAATTGCTTCATAAGTCTTAACTCTACCAACAACGTCATCTGATTTAACCGTTAGGATTTCTTGTAAAGTGTAAGCAGCTCCGTATGCTTCGAGTGCCCAAACTTCCATCTCTCCAAAACGCTGTCCACCAAATTGCGCTTTACCACCAAGTGGTTGTTGCGTAACTAATGAATAAGGTCCTGTTGAACGAGAGTGTAACTTATCATCTACCATGTGTGACAGTTTAATCATATAAGAAACCCCTACTGATACACGGTTATCAAATGCTTCACCTGTTCTACCATCATAAAGTACAGTTTTTGCATCAGGTGCTAGTCCTGCTTCTTTAATTGTTTCATATACATCATTTTCGTTAGCACCGTCAAATACAGGTGACGCAACGTGAATACCTAACTCTCTTGCAGCCATTCCTAAATGAAGCTCAAACACTTGTCCGATATTCATTCGCGACGGTACACCTAATGGGTTCAACATAATATCTATCGGTGTTCCATCAGGCATATACGGCATATCTTCTTCCGGTAGTAATTTAGAAATAACACCTTTGTTACCGTGTCTTCCTGCCATTTTATCTCCTTCAGAGATTTTACGCTTTTGAACAATGTAAACTCGAACAAGTTTATTAACACCTGGCTTTAATTCATCGCCATCTTCACGATTGAAGATTTTCACGTCATGAATAATTCCGCCTGCACCGTGTGGTACGCGTAATGATGTATCGCGAACTTCTCTCGCTTTTTCACCGAAAATAGCGTGTAATAAGCGTTCTTCAGCTGAAAGTTCAGTAACTCCTTTAGGTGTCACTTTTCCAACTAAGATATCCCCGTCTCTTACTTCTGCTCCGATACGGATAATACCTTCTTCATTTAAGTTTTTAAGCGCGTCTTCTCCAACATTTGGAATGTCGCGTGTAATTTCTTCTGGTCCAAGCTTTGTATCTCTTGCTTCTGATTCATATTCTTCAATATGGATCGATGTATAACTATCATCTTTAACTAAGTTTTCACTCATGATAATCGCATCTTCATAGTTATATCCATCCCAAGTCATAAATGCTACAAGTACGTTAGCTCCTAGCGCTAACTCACCTTTTTCCATTGATGGACCATCTGCTAATACTTCACCTTTAATGACACGGTCTCCATTAGCAATAATTGGTCTCTGGTTATAACACGTACCTTGGTTAGAACGGATGTACTTACGGAGACTATAACGATCTAAGTCGCCTTTTACTTCTTTTCCATCAACTTCTGCGATTCTTCTTACAACAATTTCTTTTGCTTCAACACTTTCAACAATTCCTTCATGTTCACAGATAATTGCCGCTCCAGAATCTTTTCCTGATACATATTCCATACCAGTTCCGACAATAGGAGATTTAGGGTCAATTAAAGGAACGGCCTGACGTTGCATGTTTGCACCCATTAATGCACGGTTCGAGTCATCATTTTCTAAAAACGGGATACACGCCGTAGCTGCTGAAACAACTTGTTTTGGTGAAACATCCATGTAATCGAGTTGATCGCGCGGAACAATTGTATTTTCTCCACGGAACCTAGCAATGATTTCGTCATTAACGAAGCTACCATCTTCAGCTAGAATAGCGTTAGCTTGAGCAACTACATATAGATCTTCTTCATCTGCTGTTAAATAATCAATATCTGCTGTCACTTTACCAGTTTCAGCATCTACTCTTCTATATGGGGTTTCTACAAATCCAAATTTATTCACTTTTGCGTATGACGATAATGAGTTAATTAACCCAATGTTTGGACCTTCTGGTGTTTCAATTGGACACATACGTCCATAGTGTGAATAGTGAACGTCACGTACTTCCATACCCGCACGTTCTCTTGTTAAACCACCTGGCCCTAGAGCTGATAGTCTACGTTTATGAGTCAACTCAGCTAATGGATTCGTTTGGTCCATAAACTGTGAAAGTTGTGAACTACCAAAGAACTCTTTAACCGACGCAATAACAGGTCTTATATTAATAAGTTGTTGTGGCGTTACACTTGATGTGTCTTGAATTGACATTCTTTCACGAACAACACGTTCCATTCTTGATAAACCAATTCTAAATTGGTTTTGAAGTAGCTCTCCAACTGATCTTAAGCGACGATTTCCTAAATGATCAATATCATCTGTATGACCTACATTAAATAACGTATTAAAGAAATAGTTAATTGATGAAACGATATCAGCAGTTGTTATGTTTTTAACATCTTCAGCAATAGCCGCATTTCCTAATACCGTTAACTCTCTTTCGCCTTCTTCATCTGTTGGATCCATAATTTGAATTGATTGAACTAAGACTTCTTCTTCCATAATTCCATCAGAAATTTCAAATGTTTTCGTACTTAACTTTCCTTCATCACGTTCAAGTAAAGGTATAAGTACATTAAGTAATCTACGATCTATTTTATCGCCTTTTTGCGCTAGTACTTCACCTGTTTCTGTATCCACAACAGTTTCAGCTAACGTCTGGTTTAAAAGACGGTTTTTTATATTAAGCTTTTTATTCATTTTATAACGTCCAACATATGCTAAGTCATAACGCTTCGGATCAAAAAATCGCGTTTCTAATAAGCTTTTAGCATTTTCAACTGTTGGCGGTTCGCCAGGACGTAATCTTTCATATATTTCAAGTAATGCTTTTTCAGATGTTTCTGTATTATCTTTTTCAAGTGTATTTCTTAAATATTCATTATCACCTAATAATTCGATAATCTCTTCATCCGTCGTAAATCCAATTGCACGTAGTAAAACTGTAATCGGCAGTTTACGCGTACGATCAATACGTACATAAGCAACGTCACGTGCGTCAGTTTCAAATTCTAACCAAGCACCACGGTTTGGAATAACTGTTGCAGTCATACCACGCTTACCATTTTTATCTATTTTTTCACTATAATAAACACTTGGTGAACGAACTAATTGCGAAACAATTACACGCTCCGCACCGTTAATCACAAATGTTCCTGTTTCAGTCATTAATGGAAAATCACCCATAAATACTTCTTGCTCTTTAACTTCACCGGTCTGATTATTAATCAAACGCACGCGAACACGAAGAGGTGCACTGTAAGTAACATCTCTTTCTTTTGATTCTTCTACAGGATATTTAGGTTCTTCTAATCGATAATCGACAAACTCTAATGATAAATTACCTGTAAAATCTTCGATTGGTGATATATCTGCAAACATTTCTTTAAGTCCTTCTTCTAAGAACCAATTATAAGATGCAGTTTGAATCTCAATTAAATTAGGTAGCTCTAAAACTTCACTTATTCTTGCGTAACTTCTCCGTTGGCGAGAACGTCCGTACTGAACTAGTTGGCCTGTTGTCAACTGCTTCACCCCTAAATCAAACTTTTTTGTAGTACTAATTCCGTTAAACACTTGTAATTTTTCGTGATTTGAGTTATTATTTTTTAAAAATAGATAAGTAATTTTCTTTTACAAAAAACTTCAAACACTACTTTTAAAAAACGAAAAATGAAATACTTTCACCTATTTATGAATCTTCTTCATAAAGTTTTTTCATTTTCACTCATAAAACCCTTGACACGCTAAATTTCTAGTTGCATTTAAATACTATACCACAATGGCATTTCATTATCAATGATTAACTGCCTTAATAATATAGTAACCTTTTTTGCGTTCTTCAATCATTACTTCTTTATAATGTTCTTTTAAAAACTTTATTGCAGAAGGTGCCCCTTGTTTTTTTTGGATAACAATCCACAGCTCACCGTTTGGTTGCAAATAATCTTTACTCGCTTCAAATAATGAATAAATAACTTGTTTCCCAACTCTTATTGGGGGATTAGTCACAATTAAGGAATACTTTTCATCTTCTTTTATTGCTTCAAAACCATCACTTTGTTCAATTTTTACATTGTTTACATTATTTTGCTCAGCATTTATTTTAGCCATTTTAACCGCACGTTCATTAATGTCTACCATTTTTATTAATGTCTGTGGATATTTTTTAGCTAAAGATAAACCTATAGGACCATAACCACAACCTAAATCAAGTATCGGCGCTTGCATATCAGGTTTTTTTATTGTTTCTATCAATAATCTACTGCCATAATCCACATCATTTTTTGAAAAAACACCTGTTGATGTTGTAAATGTAAACGGGACGTTATTCAATTCAGTTTCCCACGTGCTTAGCTTTTCTTTACCTT
The DNA here is from genome assembly GCA_029257405.1 of Caryophanales bacterium. Classification (GTDB taxonomy): domain Bacteria; phylum Bacillota; class Bacilli; order Bacillales; family Amphibacillaceae; genus Pseudogracilibacillus. The sequence continues at coordinate 17,375 of JARIBO010000023.1, read as the reverse complement.
CAGGTTTCTTGCTATAATAATGATCCGACACGTTATCAACACCTTAACTTTAAATTCATTTAAATAAATAGAAAGCTCGTCAATAAATTGACGAGCTTTCTTTAAATTATTTAATTGTAACTTTTGCTCCAGCTGCTTCAAGCTTTTCTTTAATTTCTTCTGCTTCTTCTTTTGTTACGCCTTCTTTAATTGCTTTTGGCGCTGCGTCTGTCATATCTTTTGCGTCTTTAAGACCTAGTGCAGTAATTTCACGAACTGCTTTAACAACTTTAATCTTAGAACCGCCTGCATCTTCAAGAACAACATCAAATTCAGTTTGCTCTTCGTCTGCTTCTGCTCCGCCTGCTGCACCTGCTGCTGCTACTGGAGCTGCTGCTGTTACACCAAACTCTTCTTCTATTGCTTTAACAAGATCGTTTAATTCTAATACTGTCATTTCTTTAACTGCTTCTATAATTTGTTCATTAGTCATTTTATATTCCTCCTATTTTTTGTGTATTATTCTGCTGATTCTGGTTCTTCTTTTTGTTCTGCAATTGCTTTAGTCGCATATGCTAAGTTACGAATAGGTGCTTGTAATACGCTAAGTAACATAGAAATTAGACCATCATGATCAGGAAGCTGAGAAAGCTCTTGAAGTTGATCAACTTCAGCTACTTTTCCTTGAATAACGCCACCTTTGATTTCTAATTCTTTATGTTTTTTCGCAAAATCATAAATAATTCTTGCTGGCGCTACTACATCATCTTTACCAAATGCGATTGCAGTTGGTCCAACTAAGATATCATTTAACTCTCCGAGTTCAACATCATCTACTGCACGTCTCACCATTGTGTTTTTATATACCTTGTAAGTAATATCATTGTCACGTAATTCTTTACGTAATGCAGTAATTTCTGCCACGTCAAGACCACGATAATCAACAATAACAACTGACTCACTATCTTTAAAGTGTTCTGTAATTTCTGCTACTGACTGTTTTTTCTCATCAATAATTGCCATTTGTCCACCTCCTAATTCATATCATACATAATCGTTGAACGATCAAAATGTTCGTTTTCTAAAAAAATAAACCTCCATAGCAACAAAGACATGGAGGTTTATTATAATTTTCATTAACTAAGTTAACAAATTTATTATAAACAAACACCTCGGTAGGCCATTAAGCTTTCGCTCCTACTGTCTATGGTATAATATTCTTTTTTCAATTAACGACTTAATTATACGTGTATTAATTTATTAAATCAATTAATTATCTTTAGTATTTAGCAAATTTTGAAAAATCTACTTTAATACCAGGTCCCATTGTTGAAGTAACTGCAACGTTACGAACATAAGTACCTTTTGATGATTGAGGCTTAGCATTTGCTACTGTTTCAGCAATTGTATTAAAGTTCTCAATTAATTTTGCATCATCGAATGAAAGTTTTCCAATTAAAGCATGTAAATTTGAAGCTTTATCTACACGGTATTCAACTTTACCAGCTTTGATATCATTAACAGCTTTTTCTACGTCGAAAGTAACTGTTCCTGTTTTAGGGTTCGGCATTAGACCTTTTGGTCCAAGTACACGTCCTAATTTACCAACTTCGCCCATCATATCTGGCGTTGCAACGATAACGTCGAATTCAAACCAACCATCATTGATTTTAGCAATAATGTCTGCATCACCAATAAAATCAGCGCCAGCAGCTTCTGCTTCTTTAATTTTATCACCTTTAGCGAATACTAGAACACGTTCTGTTTTACCCGTACCATGCGGTAAGACAACTGCGCCTCGAATGTTTTCTTCTGCTTTTTTAGGATCAACACCTAAACGAAAAGCAACTTCAACTGATTCGTCAAATTTCGCTTTAGATGCTTCTTTTAAAATTTTAATAGCTTCTTCTACATCATAAGTTTTTGTACGATCAACAAGCTTAATTGCTTCTTGATAATTTTTACCTCTTGTTTTCAAGTCAATTCCTCCTTATGTGGTATTAGCGGTTTTACCTCCCACTTTTCACTTGCAAGTTAAATGAATCTACAATGAAGAACTAGTCTTCAATTGTAATTCCCATACTACGTGCTGTACCTTCAACCATACGCATTGCAGCTTCAACATCTGCAGCGTTTAGATCTTCAAGTTTTAACTCTGCAATCTCTCTAACTTTGTCGCGTTTAACTGTTGCAACTTTGTTACGGTTAGGCTCTCCTGATGCTTTATCAATACCAGCTTCTTGTTTTAACAACACAGCTGCTGGTGGTGTTTTAGTAATAAATGTAAATGAACGGTCTTCGAACACAGTAATTTCAACTGGAATAATTAAACCTGCCTGATCTTGTGTTTGTGCGTTAAACTCTTTACAGAATCCCATAATATTAATACCCGCTTGTCCAAGTGCTGGACCAACTGGTGGCGCTGGGTTTGCTTTCCCTGCCGGAATTTGTAATTTTACTAATTGCATAACTTTTTTAGCCACGAAACACACCTCCTTATCGCTCGTGATGTGGTAATATGGGTCGCGAATTGCTTCCCTCCCACTCAATTGTCATTCCATTCTCTTAATGGAACATGAATAACATAAAAATCTTAACATACTCCATTTACTTTTGCAAGACTAACACTTTACAGTTTTTCTATTTGTGTGAAATCTAATTCAACAGGCGTTTCTCTTCCAAACATATCTACATGCACTTTTAATACTTGTTTTTCTAAATCAATATGCTCAATCGTACCTGTGAAGTCAGCAAATGGACCATCTACTACACGCACTTCTTCTTTAATTTCAAAGTCTAGTTTGACTGTTGATTCTGCTACACCTAAACGCTTAAGTACTGTTTCAACCTCATGGGGTAATAATGAAGTCGGTTTTGTTCCTTGTCCACTTGAACCAACAAATCCTGTTACACCTGGTGTATTTCTAACAACATACCAAGAGTCATCTGTCATAACCATCTCAGCTAAAACATAACCTGGGAAAAACTTCTTTTTTGTTACTTTTGTTTTTCCGTCTTTAATTTCTTTCTCTTCTTCTTCTGGAACAATCACTCTAAATATTAAATCTTCCATTCCCATTGTTTCAACGCGCTTTTCCAAGTTCATTTTTACTTTATTCTCATAACCAGAATATGTATGAATCACATACCAATGCTTTTCCATACTATCCCTCCTATTTATTTATTTTTTATTCAACATTAAAAAAACCCGTTGGACGGGTTTTTACTTTTTATTCACTTTTACTATTATAACACATTTTTAGCGAATTATTTCAAAAATGATAAACTACTTAATCCTTGTCCGATTATAAAGTCTATTACAAAAAAGAATACTGCTACAAAAGCAACTGTGGCGACGACCGTGATTGTATAGCTTACTAATTCTGGTCCTTTTGGCCATGTAACTTTTTTCATTTCACGCGATACATCTTTAAAAAAACCAAAAATTTTCACATTAATCCCCCAAAAACCATCTATTTTGTTTCTTTATGCACTGTATGCTTTCCACAATGTTTGCAATGCTTTTTTAGTTCCAAGCGTTCCGGATTATTCATTTTATTTTTATAAGTAAAATAATTTCTTCTTAAGCATTCTGAGCATGCTAATGCAACTTTTCCAGTCATCGTATTTACACCTATTTTCACGATAATAATACTCTTAATTTAGCATGATTATAATCATCTGTCAATCTTTTACTTATAGCTGATCAACCAGAAAACTCCTGTTTTTCAATACATATCTTTAATTTTTTGATTGAACGTTGCATCGCGTTATCGACTGATTTATAAGATATATTTAATTGTTCAGCTATATCTGTTAATGTTTGCTCTTGTAAATAAGCTTGGATTACTTCATTTTCTTGAAATGTTAAACTCTCTAAAATACAACGTTGAAGTGTAAGGGATTTTGTTTTGTGAAGTAGTAATTCTTCAGGAAGTGTAGTTGTTGAAGATATAAGAAGATTCATTAGGGATGATTGATGAATTGAGGTGGCTTCATTTAAAAGACTTGCTTTACGTGTGGTTTGGTGGCGTACATAGGAAGTTAGTTTTCGATCAATACATATTTCTATAAATGTCAGAAAACTTGCTTCTTTTTCTTTGTTATAATTGTTAACCGCTTCATATAGAGCAATTAATCCTTCTTGAGTAAAATCATCCAAGTCGTTTAATTGATGACTGTACTTGCGTGCTTTATATGAAACAATATGTTCATATTTTTGAATTAAGTATTGCATTGCGTCTTGATTCCCTTTTTTACTTTCTTTGATTAAAGTAAGGTCCGATTTATTAAGATAATTATTCATTTTTTATAAACCATCTCCTTTATAAAGAAGTATTAGAAGTAAGACAAACTTATTTGCCTCGTCTTCTAATTTCTTCTAATTTTTTTAATGTTTGTTTGTCAATTCGAGATTTAAGCAAGCCATCATATTTTGGTAAGCTTTTTATGCTGTGTTTTATATTATGATCAATACCTTCTATATTAATAAGTAATTCACGTGCTGAAATTCTCAGTGCACCTCGACCAAATACAGTGCGCTGTTCTGCATAATCAGAGGTTGCTACATAAACTTGATTTTTCACATGCTTAACTGAGTCCACTAGTCTTTCAATACAGTCATCTGCTGTTTGTTTTTCTTTAGTAAAAATAATCTCTAATTTATTAATTGCTTGTTTACTTTCTAAACCTTTAACATACAAGGCATCAAAGACAACAATAATTCTTAATCCTGAGTATGCTTTATATTCGGATAATATTTCGATTAATCGGTCGCGTGCTTCACTAATAGATCTCTTTTTTAGTTTTTTTAATTCTTCCCAATCACCAATAATATTATATCCATCTACTATTAAGACATCCATATTATCCACCCAAAGGATGTCTCTTTCGGTATATCTCATACATTAAAAGACTACTTGCTACTGAAGCATTAAGCGACGGTATTTCACCAATCATTGGTAAACTAACTGACCAATCACAATTTTCGAGTACAAGCTTACTAATTCCTTTACCTTCATTTCCGATTACAAGTGCTACAGAAGTCTCGCCGTCTAATGTCCGGTAATCTTCTGCACCTTCTTTACTCGTTCCGACAATCCAAACCCCACGCTCTTTAAGTAGTTTGATTGTTTGAACAATATTTGTCACTTGAACTACTGGAACATATTCAATTGCGCCAGTTGAAGCTTTTGCAACAGATTGTGTTAATCCTACAGCCCGTCTTTTAGGGATAATAACACCATGCGCTCCTGTTGCATCAGCGGTTCTTAAGATTGCACCTAAATTGTGTGGATCTTCTATTTCATCTAAAATAATGAAAAAAGGTAACTCATTTTTAGATTCTGCTGACCTAAATAAGTCTTCTAGCTCTGCATATTCATAACCTTCTACAGATGCGACAATTCCTTGATGACGTCCGTTAGTTAAGTTATCTAATTTATCACGTGAAACACGCTTTACCGTAACACCTTTTATCTCAGCTGCTTCATAAATTTCATCTGCTGTTTTTTTATTAAGTTTATCAAGTATTGAAACAGAGTAAACTTCTCGTTCAGAATTCAATGCTTCAATAACAGGATTTTTCCCAATAATTAATTCCTTACTCATTTCTTCTCGTCCTTTCTATTTTCAAGGTATTCTATTGATATATTAATTAATTCTTCTAATCTGCTAATTTCTTCACTTAAATACAGAAAACCTAACAACGCTTCAAAACCTGTACTATATTTATAAGTAGCTACACTTGTGTTTTTAGGTTTTGAACCTGACTTTGCGTTTCGTCCACGTCTAATTACACCTAACTCTTCATCTGATAGTTCAATATGTTCTAGTAAATAGTGAATTGCTTTAGCTTGAGCTTTTGCAGATACAAAAGAAATGGCATAATCATGTAAACGATGTGGTCTGACTTGTCCTTCTTTTAACAAATACTCTCTTACATACACTTCATAAATCGCATCGCCCATATATGCTAATGCTAAACTTTTAATTTGTTTAACATCCATTTCTTAACCCCGCTTCCAACGAACACCCTGTTGCGTATCTTCTAAGATGATGTTCTTTTCTTGTAGTAAATCACGAATCTCATCAGCGCGTGCGTAATCTTTATTTTCTCTTGCTTCATTACGTTCGATAATTAACGCATCAATTTCTTCATCTAATAATTCAGTTTCTGATTCCTCGATGTTAATGCCAAGAATATTTAATAATTTAACAAACATCTCTTGGAAAGCTTCAATTACATCACTATTTGTTTGCTTTTCTTCCAAGTATAAGTTTGCATCTTTTGCTAATTCAAATATTACAGTAATGGCATTTGCTGTATTAAAATCATCATTCATTGCCGCTTCAAATTCTGTTTGATGATTATTTATTTTCTCAAACCACTCAGAGTTATCCACTTCAAGATTCATACTTGTTGCTTTACGGTGTGCTAAGTTTTGATAAGATGTTCTAATTCGATTAAAACTATTTTTCGCACTTTCAAGTAATGATGCTGTAAAATTAATCGGACTACGGTAATGAACACTTAACATAAAGAAACGTAAAACCATTGGATCATGATTTGCGATTAAATCTTTTGTTAATACAAAGTTATTAAGTGATTTTGACATTTTTTCGTTATCGATATTCATGTAACCATTGTGCATCCAATAGTTTGCAAAAGGCTTTTCATTTAAAGCTTCTGATTGAGCAATTTCATTTTCATGATGTGGAAAAGCTAGATCTTGTCCACCTGCGTGGATGTCAATTGTATCTCCAAGATATTTTTTCGCCATAGCTGAACATTCAATATGCCAACCTGGACGTCCCTTACCCCACGGAGAATCCCAAGCAATTTCGCCTTCTTTTGCATTTTTCCATAAAGCAAAATCTAATGGATCGTCTTTCTTTTCCCCCATTTGAATACGTGCACCAGAACGTAGTTCTTCAATAGACTGAGCTGATAACTTTCCATATCCTTCGAACTTACGCGGTTTAAAATAAACATCTCCCTCAACTGAATAAGCATATCCTTTATCAATTAAACCTTTAACAAAATCAATAATCTCATCCATTGTGTCTGTTACACGCGGATGATGTGTTGCTTCTTTTACACCAAGTGTCTCAACATCTGTTAAGTAAGCATCAATAAAGCGATTCGTTAAATCTTGAACACTTTCATTTTGTTTGCCCGCTTCTGCAATAATTTTATCGTCAACATCTGTAAAGTTAAGCACATAATCCACTTCATAACCTTGATACTCCAAATAACGTCTTACTGCGTCAAAAACGATTGCTGGTCGTGCATTACCGATGTGAATATAATTATAAACTGTTGGACCACATACATACATTCGAACTTTATTTGCTTCAATTGGCTTAAAATCTTCTTTATCACGTGTTAATGTATTATAAATTTGAATAGTCATTTATGCGTCACCCTTCTTATTTAATTCCATTCTTAGTTCATCAATTTCTTTTTGCATTTTATTCAAACGATCAGCTATTGGATCTGGCATTAAGTGGTGATCTAACTTTTCAGTTACTTTCTTACCATCTTGTTTCACGACTCGACCAGGAATCCCAACAACTGTTGCGTTTGGAGGAACATCTTTTAAAACAACAGACCCGCCACCAATATTTGAATTTCTACTAATTGTAATAGCACCTAATACTTTAGCACCTGTTGCAATTAGAACATGATCTTCAACTGTTGGATGACGTTTGCCTTTTATGTGACCGGTCCCACCTAAAGTCACACCTTGATATATTATAACATCATCTCCAATTTCACATGTTTCGCCAATAACTACACCCATACCATGGTCAATAAAAAAACGTCTACCGATTACAGCTGCTGGATGGATTTCAATTCCCGTTAAAAAACGACTAAATTGCGATAAGGCTCTTGCAATAAAATGTAATCCCCATTTATAGAAACGGTGGGCAACTCGGTGCCACCATATTGCATGTAAACCTGAATAAGTTAAGAAAACTTCAAAATAATTTCTCGCAGATGGATCTTGTTCAAAAACAACATCCATATCTTCTTTCATTCGTTTAAACATATTCATTAATAACACTCCTTTCAAAATAAAATGAAAGAAACTATAAAAAAAAGCACCTCCATGTAATATAAAATTACACAGAGGCGCTTTTAGACGCGGTCCCACTCTGTTTAAAAAGATAAGATATCTTTAAACTTAATCCTGATAACGGTGGCATCCGCTACTATTTACTATAAGTTCAATAGTAGACTCTGAGGTGCATTTCAAAAAGATTATTTATAATCACTTTCAGCCTCGGTGATTGTCTCTGTTAATAAACACTCTTTTTTACTTTTCCTCATCAACGTTTCTGACATTTATATCTTTACTATATTATACTTTGTCTAAAATGTGAAAAGATTAAGCTTCTAATTCTGATAGTAACGTATCTAAACGCTTTAAGATAACTTCTTTACCAATTAATTCAATTGCTTTTGGTAATTCTGGACCATTTGTTTGACCTGTTGTTGCTACACGAATAGGCATAAATAATTTCTTACCACGATGTTTTGTTTCTTTTTGTGTAGCCTTGATTTGGTCTTTAATTACATCTGCAGTAAATTCATCTAAATGGATTAAATTATCTGTGAACACTTGTAATACTTCTACAACTTGTTCTTCATTTAAAACAGCTTGTGCCGCTTCATCATAATCAATTTCAGTTTTAAAGAATAAATCAGTTAATGGTACAATTTCTGAACCATAATGTAATTGCGCTTGATAAAGTTCAATCACTTCTTCAACCCAGTCACGTTTAGCTGAGTCCATGTCAGAATCAACGATTCCTGCTTCAATTAAATGTGGTAGCGCCAATGCAATGACTTCTTCTTTAGATGCTTTTTTAATGTATTCACCATTCATCCACTTTAATTTATTCTGGTCAAAGACTGCCGCTGATGTTGATAAGCGTTCTGGATCAAAGATTTCAATAAGTTTTTCTTGATTAAATATCTCTTCTTCACCAGTAGGTGACCAACCGAGTAAAGTGATAAAGTTAAATAACGCTTCTGGTAAATAACCTTCATTTTTATATTGCTCAATAAATTGCATCACATGCTGATCTCGTTTACTAAGTTTTTTACGTTCTTCATTTAAAATTAAAGTCATATGTCCAAATTTAGGCGCTTCCCAACCAAACGCATCATAAACCATTAATTGTCTCGGTGTATTTGAAATATGTTCTTCCCCACGTAAAATATGCGAGATTTCCATTAAATGGTCATCAATGACAACCGCAAAGTTGTATGTTGGAATGCCATCTCTTTTAACAATTACCCAGTCTCCAATATCACTCGATTCAAAAGATATGTTGTCTCTTACGATATCATTGAATGTGTATGTTTTATTTTTAGGTACGCGAATACGAATACTCGGTTCACGACCTTCTGCTCTAAATGCTTCACGCTCTTCTTCTGTTAAATTACTATGTGCACCTGAATACTGAGGCGCTTGACCCGCTTCGATTTGTGCTTCTCTTTCTGCTTCTAATTCTTCAGCAGTCATAAAACATTCATAAGCTAAATCGCGAGCTAATAGATCATTAACATACTTTGTATATAGATCTAAACGCTCCATTTGACGATATGGTCCGAAGTCTCCACCTTTATCTGGACCTTCATCCCAGTCTAATCCGAGCCACTTTAAATATGTTAATTGGCTTTCTTCGCCACCTTCAACATTTCTTTTTATATCTGTATCTTCAGTTCTAATAATAAACTTTCCATTAAAATGTCTGGCATATAAATAATTAAATAAAGCAGTCCTCGCATTACCTATATGTAAATCTCCTGTTGGGCTTGGTGCATAACGTACGCGTACTTCTTTTGTCATTATTGTTCCCCTCTCTACCTTTGTTATACCTTTTTTTAAACTACTTTTCAAGTGCTTTAGGCTTAGCAAAAATCATTCGGCCTGCTGATGTTTGTAAAACACTCGTAATAATTACTTCAATTGTTTCGCCGATATAATCTCGACCATCTTCAACAACTATCATTGTACCATCATCTAAATAAGCAACACCTTGGCGCTTTTCTTTTCCATCTTTAATCACTTGAACAATTAATTCTTCTCCTGGAATAACAACCGGCTTAACAGCGTTAGCTAAATCATTGATATTTAAAACAGGCACACCTTGAAAATCACAAACTTTATTTAAGTTAAAGTCATTTGTGACAACTACACCATCGATTAATTGTGCTAAGCGAACTAGCTTACTATCAACTTCTGGAACATCTTCAAAATCTCCATTATAAATCTCAACTTCGATTGGCAATTCTTTTTGTATCTTATTTAAAATATCCAAACCTCGACGCCCACGGTTTCGTTTAAGAGCGTCGGATGAATCTGCAATGTGTTGTAGCTCTCCTAAAATAAACTGTGGAATAACAATGGGTCCTTCTAAAAAATTCGTTTGACAAACATCAGCGATGCGCCCATCAATAATAACACTTGTATCGAGTATTTTGGGTCTTACATTGCTTGACGCTTTATCAGATTCTGCTTCCTGGTTTTCGGTCGCTGTAATAGACTTATTTCTTTCTTTTCTATTTACCGACATCAGTTCTGTAAATTCAGCTCGCCTTCTAAAACCAACTTGGAACCCAAGATAAGCTAAAATTATCGTAATAAATAATGGCAAAATTTCTGAAACTATTTTTAAGCCTATATCTTGGATGGGGATATTAATTAAATAAGCTACGACTAATCCTATAATTAAGCCGAGGCTCCCAAAAAATAAATCAATCACAGGTAATTTAATTAAACCTTCTTCTATCCAACGTAAGAAGCCCACTATATAATCGACTATAAAATATGAAATTACAAAAAATATAATAGCAAAAACAACTAAGCCTATATACGGAGATGTACTCCATTTAATATGCTCCAAATTAAAAAAATGAACAATGTCTGGACTATATAAAAATCCAATTGTGGCACCAGTAATTATAAAAAACAAATGAACTACTTTTTCTAACATTCCCCCACCTCCTTATATTTTAAATCCTTCTTACCTTTAGTAAATAATAATAGCATAGCAATATATTACCGTCAATTTAACAAAAGATTAAATTTTAGCATAATTATATTATACTGTCAATATACTGCTACACGCTTATTTACTTTTTATATCCCTAAACCTACTCTCAACGCTTCTTGAACGGTATTTACCCCGACAATTTCAATGCCTTTTGGAGGTGTCCAACCATCTAAATTATTTTTTGAACAAATAATTCGTTTAAAACCTAATTTTGTCGCTTCTTTAACACGTTGTTCTATTCTTGAAACACGTCTAATTTCACCTGTTAATCCAACTTCACCAATAAAAATATCTTCTGGGCTCGTTGGTTGGTCTTTAAAACTTGAAGCTATACTCATCGCAATAGCAAGATCAATTGCTGGTTCATCAAGCTTTACCCCACCTGCTACTTTAATATAAGCATCTTGATTTTGTAACATTAAACCGACACGTTTTTCAAGAACTGCCATTAATAACGGAACACGATTTGAATCAACGCCTGTTGCCATTCTTCTAGGATTTCCGAAGCTTGACGGAGATATAAGTGCTTGAATTTCCACTAAGACAGGACGCGTCCCTTCCATTGAAGCAACAACGGTAGACCCAGAAGCTCCACTAGATCTTTCTTCTAGAAACACTTCTGATGGGTTTAAAACTTCGACAAGTCCAAGCTCTTTCATTTCAAAAATACCCATTTCATTTGTACTTCCAAATCTATTTTTAACGCCTCTTAAAATACGGTAAGTATGATGACGTTCGCCTTCAAAATATAACACGGCATCTACCATATGTTCTAACATACGAGGACCAGCAATCGCCCCTTCTTTAGTAACATGACCGACAATAAAGATTGGAATCCCGTGCGCTTTTGCAACCTTTGTTAATTCCATTGTACACTCTCGAACTTGAGTTACACTTCCTGGTGCGCTTGTTACATCTTCTTTAAAAATTGTTTGAATCGAATCGATGACAACAAGAGAAGGTTTATCTTGAATGATTTGATGTGTAATATACTGTAGATTAGTTTCAGTCAAAACATATAAGTCATCTGATGTTACTTTTAACCTGTCAGCTCTTAATTTTGTTTGTTGCATCGATTCTTCTCCTGAGATATACAAAACAGTATGTCCCTTTTGTTTTGCTACTTGATCTGATATTTGTAAAAGTAAAGTAGATTTTCCTATACCTGGGTCTCCACCAATTAGGACAACTGAACCTGGTACAACGCCGCCTCCTAAAACGCGATTAAATTCATCCATCTCTACAGTCATTCTTTTTTCTTCTCTTGAAACTATTTTTGTTATCTGTTCAGGCTTTTCTGTACCTGGTGAAATTATCGCATTACGTTTGCTTTGTGGTGTTGTGATTTCTTCTACCATCGTTTCCCATTCTTGACAGGTTGGGCACTTACCCATCCAACGTAAAGACTGGTAACCACATTCTTGACAGACATATTTTGTTTTAACTTTTGCCATCTAATACCTTCTTTCTTAATTTAACAAACAGAAAAGCTAGGATTAAATCGCTAGCTTTTCTGTGTTAGTTATTTATTTTAATATACTAAATTCACCTTTAGAATTTAAACCTATTCTTGCATTTTCACCTTTTATAACTGTACCTTTTAATACTTCTTCTGAAAGTAAATCTTCAATGTTTTTTTGAATTGAACGTCTAAGTGGACGTGCACCATATTCTGGTTCATAACCTTCTTCAGCAATTTTTTCAAGTGCCCCATCTGTAATAGTAAAGTTTATTTCTTGTGCTTTCATTCGGTCTTGAACTTCTTTAATCATTAAAGTTACTATCTCTTTCATATGTTTCTTTTCTAATGAGTGGAAGACAATTGTTTCATCAATTCTATTTAAAAATTCTGGTCTGAATGTGCGCTTTAATTCTGTCGTTACTTTTTCTTTCATGTCTTTATAATCTTGACCTTCTTCTTCTAAATTAAATCCAACAGAACTGTTCTTTTTAAGTTCACTTGCCCCAACGTTTGACGTCATAATTAACACTGTGTTGTTAAAATCAATTACGCGTCCTTTAGAATCTGTTAAACGCCCGTCTTCTAGTACTTGTAGTAAGATATTAAAGACTTCTGGATGCGCTTTTTCAATTTCATCTAATAAAATAACAGAATAAGGTTTTCTACGAACAAGTTCTGTTAATTGTCCACCTTCTTCGTATCCTACATAACCTGGAGGAGATCCTACTAAACGAGACGTCGAGTGTTTTTCCATATACTCAGACATATCAATCCGAATCATTGCATCTTCATCAGCAAACATTGTTTCAGCTAACGCACGTGCTAGTTCTGTTTTTCCTACACCTGTAGGCCCTAAAAAGATAAATGACCCAATTGGACGCTTAGGGTCCTTTAGACCTGCACGCGCTCTACGAATCGCTTTAGAAACAGCAGTAACTGCTTCTGACTGTCCAATGATTCGGTTATGAAGTTCTTCTTCCATATTTAATAAGCGGTCTGTTTCCCCTTTAGTTAATTTAACAACAGGGATACCTGTCCAAGTTGATACAACACTTGCGATATCTTCTTCAGTTACTTCTGCATCTTCTTGGCCTTGTTTTTCTTTCCACTTATTATTTGTTTCTTCTACTTTAATTTGCAATCTTTTTTCTGTGTCCCTTAAAGATGCAGCTGTTTCAAATTCTTGACTTAAAACTGCTGAATCTTTCTCTTTTTTTGCATCTTCTAGTTTTGCTTCTAATTCTTTTAAGTTTTCTGGTATTTTATATGAACGTAAACGTACCTTCGAACCTGCTTCATCAATTAAATCGATTGCTTTATCAGGTAAAAAGCGATCTGAGATGTAACGATGTGAAAGGTTCGCAGCTGCTACAATAGCTTCCTCCGTTATTTTCACGCGGTGATGTGCTTCATAGCGATCACGTAAACCTCTTAAAATTTCTTCTGTTTCTTCTACTGATGGTTCACCAACTTGAATTGGTTGGAAACGACGTTCTAAAGCTGCGTCTTTCTCGATATACTTACGGTATTCATCGAGTGTAGTTGCTCCAACACACTGAATCTCACCTCTTGAGAGTGCAGGCTTTAAAATATTTGATGCGTCGATTGCACCTTCTGCACCACCAGCACCTATTAAAGTATGAAGTTCATCAATAAATAAAATAACATTTCCAGCGTTTCTAATTTCATCCATTACTTTTTTTAGACGATCTTCAAATTCCCCGCGGTATTTCGTACCTGCGACTACAGTTCCCATATCAAGTGTCATAACGCGCTTATCTTTAAGCAATTCTGGCACTTCATTCACCACAATTTGATGTGCTAGCCCTTCAACTACAGCTGTTTTACCAACTCCAGGCTCTCCAATTAGAACTGGATTGTTTTTCGTACGACGACTTAAGATTTGAATAATTCTTTCAATTTCAGCATCTCTTCCAATTACAGGATCAATTTTCCCTTCTTTAACACTTTCAGTTAAATCGCGTGCTAAAGAGTCTAAAGTAGGTGTTCTACCACTTTTTCCTTGCTCTCCACGTCCTGCACGTGCCCCAGCACTTTCACTTGCCCCTAATAATTGAAGTACTTGCTGTCTTGCTTTATTAAGACTCACATCAAGATTAGTTAATACACGTGAAGCGACACCTTCACCTTCTCGAATTAGACCTAGTAATATATGTTCTGTTCCGACATAAGTATGACTTAATTTACGCGCTTCATCTTGAGATAATTCAATTACTTTTTTAGCACGTGGTGTGTAGTGTATTGTATTGACTGATACTTTACCTTCACCAATTAAATTTTCTACCTCTTCTTTAATCACTTTCGCGTCTAGTCCCAATTCAATTAATGCTTTAGCTGCAATTCCTTCTTCTTCACGAATTAACCCTAATAAAATATGTTCTGTACCTATATTGTTATGTTTTAAACGTAAAGCTTCTTCTTGAGATAACTTTAAGACACTTTGAGCTCTTTTAGTAAATTTTCCAAACATCATATATAATTCCCCCTAGTTTAATTCTTTATTTTCAATCTTTCTCTAATTAACTTTGCTCTTAATTTATCGCGTTCTTCGACTGCTAAAATCTTACCTGCATAATGTTGTAAAAATCCAGGCTGAGTTAAAGTGATTAGCTCATTTAAAATACTATGTGATAACCCTTCAATTATACCTAAATCAATCCCTAATTTCACATCTGATATTCGTGTTGCTGCTTCTTTTGACTCCATGATTCTACTATACCTTAATATTCCAAATGATCTACATATTCTATCTTCTAAAGTTACTTTAGAATTTTTTAATAAACGTGTTCTTGCTTCTCGTTCTTGTTTAATTAACTGAATAACGATCATGCGTAAATCATCAATTATATCTTTTTCTGACTTTCCTAAAGTAATCTGATTAGATATTTGAAAGATGTTACCTGTTGCTTCAGTACCTTCTCCATAGATGCCTCTTACAACAAAACCAAGTTGATTAATTGCAGGTAACATTCTTTTAATTCTTTTTGTTAAAACTAGCCCTGGTAGATGAATCATAACAGACGCTCTCATACCTGTTCCCGTATTTGTAGGACAGCTTGTCAAATAACCTTTTTCTTCATCAAATGCGTAATCTAAATCTTCTTCAAGCCAGTCGTCAAACGCAAACGAAGCTTCTAAAGCTTCATTTATTTGAAAACCAGAAAAATAAATTTGTATTCTTATATGATCTTCTTCATTTATCATAACAGATACTTTTTCATTTTCAGAAATTAAAACACCAGTTGAATGTGTTTTAGCTAGATATGGGCTAATTAAATGCTTTTCCACTAGAACTCTTTTTTCAACATGAGATAAATCACTCATTGATATGTATTCTAGATTCTTATAATCTTTAAAAGTCCGTTTATTATACTTATTTTTTATTTTTAGCCCTAAATTATCTAAGTCTTTTTCTTCTGCAATAATCGGGAATTTTTCTTTTGTTAAATTACGAGCTAGCCTAATACGTGTACTTAGGACAATATCATTCTCAGGTCCATCTTCCCTCATCCAAGGACTTATTGCTTCATCGATAAAGTTTTCCAATGTCATTATTCAAACCTACTCTCTATCAGTCGCTTTTTCTATTTTTCTTATTGTATCACGAATTACGGCTGCTTCTTCAAATTCTTCTTCAATAATCAATTTTTTTAAACGTTCGCGATAAGTTTCTAATTCTTTCTTTTGATGCAAACTTCCACCAGCACGTTTAGGTATTTTTCCTATATGTTTTGTATTACCACTATGCACTCTTTTTAATATTGGATTTAAGCGCGACTCAAATGATGCGTAACACTCACTACAACCAAACTTACCTATCCGTCTAAAATCATGAAAGCTCAGTTCACAATTTGAACAAATAAGATTTGTTTTTTCACTATTTTTAATCGTTTCCATTTCTAAGTTTACTGCATTTGTATCAAAATTAAATAGACCGGTTAATAAATCATGTAATTTATATGTGTCCTCTATCATAGACTCTTCTTGTTTAATTGCACAAGGTTGACATAAATGAATTTCTTGCTTCTTACCATTAACAATTTTCGTAAAATGTAATGTTGCTGATCTTTTATCACACTCAGTGCATTTCATTAAAATCCTCCTCATGCAATTACTTCATATATTTTAATGTACTGAAAATATTTGTTAGTATGCGTGCTCGTATTTCATCTCGATAAGGTAATTTTACAGCTAACGTTTCCCGATCAATCGCACTTAAAATAATCTTCTCTTCACGTTTAGTAATTATTTCTTTATTATACAGTCTTTCAAGAACATTCTCAGCTACTTGCTGACTTACTTCTGGATTAATTAATTTAATTATATCATCAATTAAATGAGAATCATCTCGGTGTTCGATTCGAATGATTCTTATATAACCACCGCCACCACGTTTACTTTCTATCAAATACCCTCTTTCGACCGTAAATCTTGTATTTATAACATAATTTATTTGCGATGGCACACATTCAAAGTGATCGGCCATTTCATTTCGTTTTATTTCAATCATTTCATCGCCTTTGCTTTTAAATATTTCTTTTAAATAAGCTTCGATAATATCTGAAATACTCATCAGTCTGCCCCCTTTATACATTGTTGTTGACTTTGACTAACTTTGACTATCTTTAGTATACTAATAATTATCATTTTTTTCAATTTTTATTATTTAAAACACAAAAATAGAGGTTCCTTTGAATGAATATTCAAAGGAACCTCTATGGATTGACTGGCGGCGACCTACTCTTGCAGAGACAAAGTCTCAACTACCATCGGCGCTGAAGAGCTTAACTACTGTGTTCGAGATGGGAACAGGTGTGACCTCTTCGCGATAACTACCAGACAA
>JARIBO010000074.1 GCA_029257405.1 Caryophanales bacterium | reverse complement strand
TCCACCAAATGAAGTGAGTCCTAGTTTTGTTGCTGCAAATAATATTTCAAAGAGTGTTGCTAACCGCCCTTTTTTCTTTGTTTGCTCTGCCATTTAAATCCCCCACTGCTAGTTGATTTCTTTAAATTGATATAGCCTCATAATTCTTTTCTCTAACAAGCATCGTTTATAGACTCGTAATTCTTTAGCGCGATATAAAATATGAATAAACTCTAAAAAGTTTTCTTAACAATTTGTTTGCATAACACTTACATCTTAATACTTTTGAAGTATTATTAGAAACAATATCATTCTTTTCATCGTCGTGTCTTACTAGCAACTTGTTTATTTTACTCCACTTGTCAACCTGATTTAATATTAGTTGACAAGAGATACTCATCTCTATTAGTCTAATAGATATATAAATGATATAAAGGAGACTTAATAATGAATTTACGCGACATGATGTTTGTTTCTTTATTTACTGCAATTATTGGGATTATGGCATTTTTCCCACCTATACTCATTCCAGGGATTCCTGTTCCAATTACCGCTCAAACGCTTGGCGTTATGTTAGCAGGTGGTTTACTTGGAGCTAAACGTGGTGGCTTAGCTTTACTTATATTTCTTGCACTAATCGCTGTTGGAGTACCGCTTCTTGCTGGTGGTCGAGGTGGCTTAGGTGTTTTACTCGGTCCAGGTGGCGGATATATTTTGTCATGGCCTATTGCTGCTTTTGTGATTGGTTATTTAGTTGAAAAAAATATTCATTCTTTAAACTTCTTTAAAGTCTTTGTTTTTAACGTTTTTGGTGCAATGATCATTGTCTATGCAGGCGGGGTTACTTATCTTTCGTATGCTTCAAATTTACCTTGGGGACCAACAGCAATTTCAGCACTTACCTTTATCCCTGGTGATTTAATTAAAGTTATTATCGCAAGTATTATTATTATCAAAGTAAACCAAGTTTATCCTATTATTGGGACTGATAAATATGCAACACAATGAAAATTTAGGTATTGGTTCACTTCTCGATTATCATGCAAAAAATAATCCAAAAAAAATCGCTATTTATTACGAAGATACTTTAATTACATATAAGTCTTTCAAACAATCAGTCGTATCATATCAAAACATATTAAAACAAATACTTAATCCAAAACAAACAAAAAAAGTTGCCCTTCTTTTAGGTAATGAACCAATGTTTTTAGAAGTCTACTTTGCAGTAATAATGCTTGGTTGGATTGCTATTCCTTTCGATCCTAAATGGACCAATTCAGAAGCTAAGAGAATAAAAGAAATCGCTGAACCTGATTTAATTTTAATAAATGATTTATTTAAGGATACCACTTCTTATGAATTTCAAGAAGCGATCTCACTAAATAAAATAAATACAGTTAAATTCGTAAATGAGCCTCTCTCCTATACACATGCTAAAAATGATTTTTATTTAGGATTTACTTCAGGATCAACCGGAACGCCGAAAGGTTTTTTGCGTAATCACAAGTCTTGGCTACGTAGTTTTGAAGTCGGAGAATCAATTTTTAATTATAATAAAGATGATATTTTAATGGCTCCTGGGCCTTTAAATCACTCTTTATCACTTTTCGGGGCAACACATGCCTTACATAGTGGCGCGTCATTTTGTTTAACAACTTCTTTTTCTGCACCAATTGTCTTTGACCTTATCAAAAAGCACAATGTTACTGTCATGTACGGCGTACCTACAATGTTTCATAGTTTAGCATCCCTAAGGAAAGAATATACGCAACCTATTACGTGTCTTTCTTCTGGTGCTAAACTAGATACACAAATAAAAAATCAATTACAATTAGTTTTTCCAAATACTTTAATGTATGAATATTATGGAGCTTCTGAATTAAGTTATATTACATACGCAACAGACTCTTTTAGTAAAAAACACCCTGAAAGTGTTGGTTTGCCTTTTCCTTCTGTTCAACTTACGATTCGTAATCAAGAAGGTAAAAAACTTCCAAAAAACCATATTGGAGACATTTATGTTAAAAGTGACTTTTTATTTTCGGAATATTTTAAAAATGAACAAGCTACAAAAGAAACATTAACTAAATATGGAGCATTTATCGGAGATGTTGGTTTCCTTGATGAACGTGGTGCACTCACTGTCGTTGGACGAAAAAATAATATGATTATTACTGGCGGACAAAACGTTTATCCTGAAGAAGTTGAAAAAGTTATTAAAAAATCTGACGCTGTTAAAGAAGCAGTTATTATCGGACTTAATAATGTTCATTGGGGAGAAAAGATAGTTGCTTTTATTGAGTGGAAAGATGATTGTCATCCTGACTTAGCATCTGTTAAAAAACTTTGTAAAACCCATTTATCAATTTATAAACGTCCAAGAAAATACATACCTGTAGCAAATTTTCCTTACACACATACCGGAAAAATTGCAAGAGAACAAATTAAAAACAATTTAAAGGAGTTAGCAAAATGAGGCTTGCAGTCATTGTTGATGCGAAAAGAACCGCAATTGGTAAAGTCGGTGGAATGTTTAAAACACTTGGACCAGAAGAATTAGGTGCAGCTGTCATTCGCTCTTTACTTACTGAAAATAAAGTTAATCCAGGAGACATTGATGAAGTTATTTTAGGTAATGCGATTGGCCCAGGTGGTAACATTGCTCGTTTGACAAGTTTAACTGCAGGGTTACCTATTCATGTACCTGCAGTTACGGTTGATCGTCAATGCGGTTCTGGTCTTGAAGCAATTAATCATGCCTGCCGGCTCGTGCAAGCTGAAGCAGGCGAAATTTATATTGCTGGCGGGATTGAAAGTAGTAGCTTAGCACCTTGGAAAATGGCTAAACCAAGTACACTTTACAGCTTTCCTACTTTATTTGAAAGAGCTCGATTTTCACCTGAATCAATTGGAGATCCTGACATGGGTGTTGCTGCCGATAATGTCGCAGCTCACTACCAGATTTCCCGAGACGAGCAAGATGATTTTGCTCTTTTAAGCCACAAAAATGCGACTAGCGCACATGTTGAGGGGCGCTTTAAAAATGAAATTGTTTCTTTATTAGGTAAAACTCAAGATGAAGGTCCACGAGACAGCTTAAATAAACGTTTATTATCACGATTAAAACCAACCTTTACAGAAGCTGGGACAGTGACTGCTGGCAACGCTTGCGCAATTAACGATGGTGCAAGTGCTGTACTAATTATGTCAGAAGAAAAATGTTTATCACTTGGTTTAAAGCCGAAGTTAATTTTTAAAGATGCGACAAGTGCAGGCGTTGACCCTAACTTACTTGGTATTGGACCTGTTCCAGCAGTTAAAAAACTTTTAAAACGCACACAGATAACGATCGACGAGATCGATCTGGTTGAATTTAATGAAGCATTTGCTTCTCAAGTATTGGCTTCTGTAAAAGCCTTAAAGATTCCATTCAATAAATTAAATATCGGTGGAGGCGCTATTGCTTTTGGTCATCCTTATGGTGCTTCAGGTGCTATTTTAGTCACTCGTCTAATGAACGAAATGATTACTCGTCAAAAAAAATATGGACTCGCAACAATAGGTATTGGCGGTGGGCTTGGTTTAGCTACTTTATTTGAAAGGTATGAAACAAATGATTGATAAACTTTATGTAAAAAGTACTTCAGACTGGATTACTTTATCTGTTTCATATGATAAATTAAATGAATATTTAATAGCTATTAAAGAAAATCAGCCACTTTATACGAATAAAAAAGTTGCAAAAAAAGCTGGTTTTAATGACCTTCCGCTTCCACCAGCCTACCCTTCTTTATTTTGGCAATTTTTTACTCTACCATGGATGGAAAATGAATCTCAAGTTATTTTAACTTCTGAAATTTTTCATTATAATGAACCACTTTTTATTAATCAACGCTACCAAGGTCAAATAACTTTAAAACAATTAATCAACCGTACAGATAAACAATGGGCGATTCATGAATTAACAATTTATCAGAAGTCTAAAGTTGTTGCAACAGTTGAAACAACGCTTTTATTAACTGAGGTGACTTACAATGACTCACTCTAAATTAACATTACAAATAACCGAAAACTTAATTAATTACTACGCAAAAGTGTCGCTTGATAATAATCCGATTCATTTAAATAAACAAGCAGCGCTTGCTCAAGGGCTACCTAATAAAGTTGCACATGGCATGTTATCTACTGCACTTGCTGCTAAGTTAATCACCCCTTATTTACAAAAAGGTTATTTTATTAATTCGTTTGAAACGAAAATATTACAACCTGTATTTGTTAACGATACAATTGAAGTGACAATCCAAACAATTAAAAATTCACAAACGACTTATTCTTTTCGCTTAACTGGCTTAAACAGTTCAAATGAAAAAATATTAAGTAGTAAAATTAAACTTAAACCCTTATAAAACATACAAACATATTCAAATAATGACATAAAAAAACCAACTACTTCTTTTTTAAAGAAAATAGTTGGATTTTTTAAAATAATGCTATTGCTTTACCTTACTTCATAATCTTCATGCCTTTTTTGAATATCTTCAGTTACAACTAGATCTCGTCCAGCACCCATCCCGACGAGCGCAGTTAAAATTGTAATAATAATTAATGTGTA
>JARIBO010000049.1 GCA_029257405.1 Caryophanales bacterium | reverse complement strand
GTAAGAACGTGTTGGGTTTCCAGGAAATTTTTTATCAGTTAAATTTGGATCATTTTCAAAGTCACCTAAAGGTTCAACAAGATAAATTCTTTCTATAGCATGAGTTGTTGCTAACTCAGCTCCCCATTTAGCAGCATCTAATGTCGCCGTAAAATAGATATAGTTAGATTTTTTATCTTGGAAATTTGATAGGTATTGCGACTCTAATAAATCGCCAACATTTAATTTTGCTTTCGTACCATGAAAAAATGGACCTTTATCTAAGACGTCTGCGCTCTTACGCATAGTTGTTCACCCCTTCGTTTAAATGTTTATAAATATAAGTATAATATATTAAATTAAAAAAGAGTAGAAAAAATTGAATATACAATAAATGGAGATTAGTGTATACTTACAAATATATATGTAAGCGCAATCATGACGATAATATTATTATAAAGGGGTTTTTATTATGATGGGTACACCATTAACCGTAGTCGATTTAATTGAACGAGCTGAAAAGTATTTTCCAAAAAAAGAAGTTATTTCACGCACACATACACGAACTGAATGCTTAACTTATGAGCAAATTGGTAAGCGAACACGGTCACTTTCAAGTGCATTAGCGAGTCTTGGTGTTAAAAAAGGTGACCGAGTAGGAACACTTGCTTGGAATCACCACAGACACTTAGAAGTTTACTTTGCTGCACCGTCAATGGGCGCTGTTTTACATACGATAAATATTAGACTTTCAGCAGAGCATTTAATTTATATAATTAATCATGCTGAAGATAAAGTATTACTCATTGACGCTGATTTATTACCTCTAGTTGAAAGTGTGAAAGATCAACTCAACACAGTTGAAACATTTATTGTCATGAGTGATGAAAAAGCAGTACCTGAGTCATCAATTGAAGGGCTTTTATCCTATGAACAAATTGTTGCAGATGGTGATGAGACTTATCAATTTGCACGTGACATTGAAGAAGAAGACGCTGCAGGTATGTGCTACACGTCTGCAACGACGGGAAAACCAAAAGGAGTTGTCTACTCACACCGCGGCATTGTGCTTCATAGTACTGCATTAAGTATGGCAGATACTGCGGCGATTTCAGAGTCTGATAGTGTGATGCCAGTTGTCCCAATGTTTCACGTAAATGCTTGGGGGATGCCATTTGTTGCAACAATGCTCGGCGCAACACAAGTTTTACCAGGGCCAAGAATGACACCACAAATCATCGCTGAAATGATGGATAAATATGACGTCACGATTAGTGCAGGTGTACCGACAATTTGGCTGGGCTTACTTCAAGAGCTTAATAAGGGAACTTATGACACAAGTAGTTTACGCGCGATATTATGTGGTGGATCAGCTGCTCCGAAATTTATGATTAAAGCCTTTGAGTCAGACTTTAATATTCCATTTATGCACGCTTATGGGATGACGGAAACGACTCCACTCGTCACACTTGCTCGTTTGAAGAGTTACCAAGTAGATTTACCTGAAGAAGAACGTTTAGAAATTCGCTCACGCCAAGGACAAGTTGTTCCAGGTTTGGAAATCAAAGTAGTTAAAGATAATGGTGAAGAAGTAGAAGCAGACGGAGAGGAAATGGGCGAACTACTCGTTCGTGGTCCGTGGATAGCTGATGAATATTATAAAGATGACCGGACAAAAGATGCATTTAAAGATGGTTGGTTATATACAGGTGATGTTGTGACGATTGATGAAGAAGGTTCGATAAAAATCGTTGACCGAATGGGTGACTTAATTAAGAGTGGTGGCGAATGGATTTCTTCTGTCGATTTAGAGAATGCGTTAATGGCGCATCCAGCTGTTTTTGAAGCAGCAGTTGTGTCAGTACCCGATCCAAAGTGGCAAGAACGTCCAGTTGGATGTGTTGTCTTTAAAGAAGGAAAAGAAGCAAGTGAAGACGAACTGAAAACATTTTTGGCATCACAATTTGCAAAATGGTGGGTGCCTGATCAAGTTCTCTTTATGGATGAGCTACCAAAAACGTCAGTTGGGAAGTTTTTAAAGCGTGATTTACGTGAAAAAATAAAAGAACAGCTCCTTTAATTATTTAACTAAATCGTGTTATGATTATTCTGCATGCAGTAAAGGATGATTAAATAAGGTAACCCTATAAGTGTATCTTTAGGTGCATTTCTTCACTTAGATATATTATTGACAGGCCGATTCTTATTGTTCTATTTATTGTATTTAGTAAATTATTTAATTTTATTTTATAACGACAATTACTAGATCAGTTTTGAGTTGAGATTTGAAAAAACTCAATGAGGAGTGATTTTTGTGAAGATAAAATGGAAATTTATTCTATCACTCTTTTTAATTTTGTTATTAGCTGCTTGTAATACGAATATCCAAGAATCTACAGAACCTCTTCAAGAAGATTCGGTGGATTTAGAATATGAGGTTGAAGTCATTGCAAAGGGACTTAAGTCCCCTTGGGAAATGGTAGTCATGTCTGATCAGAACTTTTTAATAACAGAAAGAGATGGACGAATCCTTTTGTTAGAAGAGGGTGAAGTGTATGACGTTGCTAAAGTTGAAGCGAGCGGTGAAGGTGGACTACTTGGGATTACACTCAGTCCAAGTTTTAATGAAGATAAGCTAGTTTACCTTTATTACACTTATTCAGATGATAATAAAACATATAACCGAGTTTCAGAGTTTACTTTTAAAGCGAATAATTTAGAGAATGAGAAAATAATAGTAGATAAAATACCTGGTTCTGAATTTCATAATGGTGGACGGATAAAGTTTGGTCCAGATGATAAACTTTATATAACCACAGGTGATGCACAGGAAGAGAATCTTTCTCAAAATAAGAATTCTTTAGCTGGTAAAATTTTAAGAGTAAATCCTGATGGATCTATTCCTTCAGATAATCCATTTCCAGGGAGTGAGATATTTGCTCTTGGTCTGCGGAATTCACAAGGTTTAGCATGGCACCCAGTTACAGGAGCTTTATACGCAAGTGACCATGGTCCCGAAAGTAGAGACGAAATAAATCTAATCGAAGCAGGTGGAAATTATGGGTGGCCAGAAGTGACATGTGATCAAGAAGATTCACAATATATAAACCCGATAACTTGCTACTCTGACTTTACATTAGCACCTTCTGGAATTGATTTTCACACGGGAGAAAATGAAGAAGAATTTTCTTTATATGTAGCTGGCTTAAGGGGAGAACAAGTGATGAGAATTGATTTAGATAATGCAGGTGATTTTATTGAGGAAAAGAGCATTTTAGAAGAGTTTGGAAGAATCCGTAACGTCGTTTCACATGAAGAGGGAATTTATCTACTGACAAATAATACAGATGGAAGAGGCACTCCAAAATTAGATGATGATAAAATTATTAAAGTAACTATTAAGTAAAAATAATCAATAAAGCTAAGCAATAAGGTATAAGGAGGAATTTATAATGGATGTAAGATTTCCAATTGGTAAATTAGTTGTCCCTGATGAAGTAACTTTAGCAGATACAAAAAATGCGTTAAAAGAAATAGAAGGCTATACAGCAAAATTAAGAAAGACAGTGGATTCGTTGGACGAAGCAGGTTTAAATAAAACTTACCGCGAAGGTAGTTGGAATGTGCGCGAGCTTGTTCATCATATTGCTGACTCGCAACTGAATATGTATCAGCGTTTAAAAATTGCTCTAACGGACGATAACCCTACAGCGCCAAACTTTGAGCAAGACGAATGGGCAGTTTTACCGGACACAAAGCTCCCAGTTGAAAGCTCAATTAAAATGCTTGAAGGTATTAATGAACGCATTGTCGCTTTAGGTAATGCATTAACTGAAGATCAGTTAAAGCGCGTTTTTACACATTCTAAAAATGGTGAAATTACAGTCGGTACGAAAGTGTTAAAACTTGCTTGGCATGAAGAGCATCACTTAGCGCACATAAAAATAGCTTTAGAAAAATAATGCAAGATCTCCTTTAAAAAAGTTTGTCTAATTTAGACAAGCTTTTTTTGTTTGACATATATTATTTATTATGAGCTAGAATCTATCATCATATATTTATACGTGGTATAATTTACTTAGGATCATTCGTGATAACTCATATGTTTTCTTTTTTAAGATACATATTTTGAGTACACCACGGATGATCTTATTAATTTATAAGATAAATTTAAAAATGCATCATTGAAAAATAAGTAGCAAATAGAGTTTTGATCAGATAACGAGGAGATTTATATATGAATCATTTTTATAGTGACGTTATTCAATTTAAAGGAAATCATTATGATTTCGGATTTAGGCAAGGGGAGTTATTAAAAGATTCACCAATCTTACCTAATCGTGAAAAACAGTGGGCTACAAAAAGAAATCGCCATTTTATTATAAATGAACAAGAAGCAATCAAGCTATTCACTGAATTTATGCCAAGTATGCTAGATGAGTTACAAGGTTTAGCAGATGCATTAAACTGGGAACTTACAGATGCACTAAGAGAATTTGGTGGTTATTATGTGGATTATGAAGAAAGTGGCTGTTCTATTTTAACGGGCACTGAATTTATGGTGAGAAATTATGATTCTCATCCTGGTTATTATGAGGGACGCTATGTCATTTATCAACCAACTGATTCAGGGTATGCAACGATTGGTCCTTCCATGCAAATAACCGGACGAACTGACGGGATGAATGAAAAAGGGCTTGCGATGGGTTATAACTTTATTAACCGAGTTGGCTCAGAGAATGGTTTCTTATGTAATATGATTGGGCGCTTAATATTAGAAACATGTGCAAATGTTGACGAAGCGGTCACTTTATTAAAGGCAATTCCTCATAGGACATCATTTAGTTACGTGATTACCGATTTAAGTGGTGAGACGTTTGTTGTCGAAGCGACACCAAGAAAAGTCATCGCAAGAAAATCAAATATTAGTACGAATCATTTCGAAGTCTTAACTGACGAAAACCGTTATCGAACGGCTGAATCGATGAATAGACAAAAAGAAATCGAAAAGCAAAATGGGAATGGTTTAGATATTATTAATGCTTACCAGATGTTAAATGATAAAGACCGTGATGTTTTTGCTGATAAATATGACGCGTCTGCTGGAACAATACATACATCTGCTTATCTTCCAAAAGAAGGAAAAGCATTTTTTGCAATCGGTGGAAGTCGCATGCCAGTTATTTTTGATTTTAATCGTTATTTAGCAGGCGAAAGAATCAATATAAAACAAATCAAAGGTAAACTCGATTATCATCAATCTTTTGTTAATATGAATTAATTTTTAGCGTACAAACTAGTAACTTAGTTTGTACTTTTTTTATGTTTTTAAATAAATATTCAATTATCTGAAAATTGACTTGACATTCAAAAAATGAATCTATAGAATAATAATCAATAAATAATTGTTTTTGAAAGGAGTTTATAACGTGTCATTAATGGAGAGAAAAACAGCTAAGAAAAAAGATGAAATCTTAAAGTCTGCACTGAGTGTTCTTGCAGAAAAAGGATATCACGGCACAACGATGGAAGATATTGCAAATCACCTATTAATGACAAAAGGCTCAATTTATTATTATTTTAAAGGAAAGCAAGATTTAGTTTTTCAAAGTCAAATAAAAATATTAAATCAAAGTATTCAAAACGTAGAAGAAGTAAAAGAAAAAGATTTAACAATTGATGAAAAACTAAAAACAGTCATTATTCGCCATATCGAATATTCACTTCATGAAAAATCAGGATTTCTTTTAATGGTGAATCCAGCAGAAATATTTTCAGAAGAACAATTAACAAAAATTATTCAATTACGTGAGCAATATGCTTCATGTTATGACTCACTGATTGAAGAAGGTATAGAAGCTGGTTATTTTGCAGTTGATAATATAAGCATTGCTAGAAATATCTTACTCGGAGCGATGAACTGGGTCACACAGTGGTACTCAGCAGATGGGGAGCTGGATGAACAAGCATTTGCAGCTTCTGTTGTCGATTACATAATGCGGATTGTTAAAAAGTAAAAAATACAAATAAAATGTATCCGCTTACAAACAAAAGGAGATGAATAAATGAATATTAAAGAAACAGTCGCAATTGTAACAGGTGGCGCGTCAGGATTAGGCGAAGCAACTGTGAGAAGAATAATTAACGAAGGTGGAAAAGCAGTTATTTTTGATTTACAAAAAGAAAAAGGTGAAAAGTTAGTGAATGAATTAGGCAAAAATGTCACATTTGTTGAAGTTGATGTAACAGATGAAGACAGCGTTAATTCAGGATTAGATCAAGTCATTGAAACGTATGGAAGAGTCAATGCACTCATTAATTGTGCCGGAATTGCTATTGCAGAAAGGACAGTAGGTAAAGAAGGTGCCCATAGCTTAGATTCGTTTTCAAAAGTGATTCATGTTAATTTGCTTGGTACATTTAATGTGATTCGTCTCACGGCAGAAATAATGGTTGAAAATCAAACAAATAGCGATGATGAACGTGGTGTGATTATTAATACCGCTTCTGTTGCAGCTTTTGACGGTCAAATTGGTCAAGTCGCTTATAGTGCATCAAAAAGTGCAATTGCTGGAATGACACTCCCAATCGCAAGAGACCTTTCAAATAGAAATATTCGGGTGATGACAATCGCTCCGGGTTTATTTGAAACACCTTTATTTGAACAATTACCAGAAGATGCAAAAACTGCACTTGGAAAAATGACACCATTCCCGTCACGACTGGGTTATCCTGCTGAATATGCACAACTTGTACAAAGTATTATCGAAAACCCAATGTTAAATGGTGAAACAATTAGACTTGACGGAGCAATTAGAATGCAACCGAAATAAAATGTGAATGGAGTGGCTTGGATGAAAAAAAGTTATATAAAGCAAGAGCATGAAATCTACCGAAAAGCGTTAAGAAGTTTTTTAGAAAAAGAAGCCATGCCTTATATAGATGAGTGGGAAGAAGAAAAAGAAGTGCCAAGAGAGTTTTGGAAGATGTTAGGTAAAAATGGTTTCCTTTGCCCGCAAGTAGATGAGGAATATGGCGGGTTAAATACAGATTTTGGTTTTGCTGTTGTCGCGTCAGAAGAGTTTGACCGCGTGAGCGTTGGTTTAGTAGGTATTGGGCTTCATAATGATATTGTTATGCCATATATTGACGCGCTTGGGACAAAGAAACAAAAAGAACGCTGGCTCCCAAAAGCTGTAACAGGTGAATTAATTTCTGCAATCGGGATGACGGAACCAAATACAGGATCTGACTTAGCGGCGATTTCAACTACTGCGATCGAAGATGGTGATGATTATATCATTAACGGAGAAAAGACATTTATTTCAAATGGTCATATTTCAGATATCGTTGTGGTCGTTTGTAAAACGAATCCAAAAGCAAAAAAGCCTCATCAAGGGATTAGTTTAATCGTAGTTGAAGCGGGAACGCCTGGGTTTACTAAAGGTAAAAAGCTAAAGAAAATCGGTCAACATGCAAGTGATACATGTGAACTTATATTTAATGACGTGCGTGTGCCAAAAGAAAATTTACTTGGTGAAGAAAATAAAGGTTTCTATTATTTAATGCAACATTTGCAGCAAGAGCGATTAATGGTTGCTATACAAAGTTTAGCAAGTGCTGAATTAATTTTAGAAAAAACGATTTCCTATGTTAAGGAGCGAAAAGCTTTTGGCCAGCAAATTAGTAAGTTCCAAAATACACAGTTTAAACTAGCTGAATTACAAACAGAAATAGTTATTGGGAGAAATTTTATAGATAACTTAATTACTGAACATATGAAGGATAAAGATGTTGTTACAGAAGTATCGATGGCGAAGTACTGGATTACAGATTTAGTTAAAAAAGTTGCAACAGAGTGTATGCAATTACACGGTGGCTACGGATATATTGAAGAATATGAAGTCGCAAAACGTTATCGGGATGTAGCGGTTTCTTCAATTTATGCTGGTACAAATGAAATTATGAAAGTAATTATTGCAAATAAAATGGGGTTATAAAATATATTTAAACTAAAAAATTAGGAGGTAAAAAAATGACAAGTTCTTCTCTAAATTTATCGAATGAATTACTTGTTGGCGAGATTTTAAAACGGGCCTCACATAAATCACCAAATGAAGAAGCATTTATTTTTAATGATAAACGTATTACCTATAAAGAGTTAGATGAACGAGCTAGTAGATTAGCAGGCTGGTTTCAGTTAAAAGGTATTGAAAAAAATGACAAAGTAGCATTTATGTTAAAAAATTCAATAACATTTACTGAAACAATTTTTGGTATAGCACTTTCTGGTGGTGTTTCAGTCCCAATAAATTTTAGGTTAACTGCCAATGAAGTAGCTTATATTTTAAAAAACTCTGATTCAGAAATGATTATTATTGATGAAGAATATATAGATCTCGTTCTTTCTATTAAAGATAAATTAACAAAATTAAAAACAATCATCGTAATAAGTAATAATCCGCTTTCTTCAGAGTTAATTAGTTACGAATCTATTATCGATCAAAATACTAGTTATTCACCGTGTGAAACATTAACCGACAGTGATACAAGCTTTATTATGTATACGTCTGGTACAACTGGAACACCTAAAGGTGCAGTGTTATCACATAAAAACATTCATATCAATGCAATGAATCTGATTTATTCAAGTCGTTCAAGCAATGGCGAGTCTAACTTAATTACTCCTCCGCAATTTCATATAGCTGGTTTGTTATTAACGATAAAATCTGTATTAACTAGTGGGAAAACAGTTCTTTTACAAGAATTTGATCCAGTTAGAATATTAACAGAATTAGAAAAAGAGAAGATCAATGTTATTTTCTTAGTTCCTGCGATGTGGAATTTTTTATTTCAAGTTCCCAATATTTCAGATTTTGATCTTTCCAGTGTTGAAACATGTGCAACAGGAGCAGCTATTGCACCTGTAGAACTAAAGAAACGCATTTTGAATCAATTTGAAAATGCAATATTAGTCGATCATTTTGGCCAGACAGAAACAACTGCTACTGCAACGGTCTTAGTAGGAGAAGAAGCTTTAAGCAAACCAGAATCAGTTGGTCGACCATTTATTAATATAGAAGCACGCGTAGTAGATGAAAATATGAATGATGTTCCAATAGGTAGTGTAGGAGAAATCGTTTACCGAGGTCCCACAGTGATGAAAGAATATTATAAAAATCCAGAAGAAACTCAAACAGCATTTAGAGGAGGTTGGTTCCATAGTGGTGATTTAGCAATAAAGGATGAAGAAGGTTATTTTTATATGGTTGATCGTAAAAAAGATATGATTATTACAGGTGGAGAAAATGTTTATCCAGCTGAAATTGAAGAAATATTATATCAACTACCAGAAGTGTTAGAGTGTGCTGTTTACGGCGTTCCTGATTCAAAGTGGGGAGAGAGTATTAAAGCGGCAATTGTGTTAAAACCTAATGAAACTTTAACAGAATCTGAAATTATCAAACATTGTAAAAATCATTTAGCATCATATAAAAAACCAACTACCGTTGATTTTATAGAAGCATTACCACGAAACACTACAGGAAAAGTTTTAAAGTATAAATTAAGAGATACTTTAAAACAAATAAAATAAAAATGTATTGAGAGGATGTTTATATTGAGAAGTGTTGTTATTGTAGATGCAATTCGAACGCCAGTAGGAAAGCTTAATGGTGCTTTAAGTCATATTCGCGCAGAAGAACTTGCGGCTGCTCCTTTAAGGGAATTAGTGAAGCGAACGAAGATTGATCCAAGTATAATCGAAGACGTCATTTATGGTTGTGTCACGCAAGCAGGTGAACAAGGTGGTGTTATCGCAAGACAAGCCTCACTCATTGCAGGTTTCCCCGTTGAAGTACCTGGCACAACAATCGATCGCCAGTGTGGTTCAAGTCAGCAAGCTGTTCATTTTGCCGCTCAAGCAATATTAAGTGGTGATATGGATGTAGTAATCGCTGGTGGTGTAGAAAGTATGACGCGCGCGCCGATTTTTTCAAACCGAAAAGATGCAAATAATCAAGATGTCGGTAATAGTGAGAAATTAACCGAGCAGCACGAGATTATTCATCAAGGTTTATCTGCTGAGTTAATCGCTGAAAAATGGGGACATACAAGAGAACAGTTAGACGAATTATCGCTTGAAAGTCACAAGCGTGCAGTTTACGCACAAGAACAAGGTTATTTTAAAGCTGAAATTATGCCTTTAGAAGTTGAATTAGAAAATGGTGAAAAAGAGACGATTACTGAAGATGAAGGACCAAGAGCAAATACGTCACTTGATGCGTTAAAGGGACTAAAGCCTGTCTTTAAAAAAGATGGACTGATTACAGCTGGAAACTCAAGTCAAATGAGTGATGGGGCAGGGGCTTTACTACTAATGTCAGAGTCAAAAGCAAATGAACTCGGATTAAAACCACGTTTTCGTGTGCTTGCAAGAAGTGTCGTTGGTTCTGACCCAACTTTAATGTTAACTGGACCGATTCCGGCAACAGAAAAAGTGTTAAAAAAAGCAGGTTTGTCGATTGATGACATTGACGTTTTTGAAGTCAATGAAGCATTTGCACCGGTACCTTTAGCTTGGCTAAAAGAAACAGGAGCTGACCCTGAAAAGTTAAATCCAAATGGAGGTGCGATTGCACTAGGACATCCACTAGGTGGGAGTGGTGCGAGGTTAATGATTTCATTAATGCATGAACTCGAACGAACGGGTGGACGATTTGGGTTACAAACAATGTGTGAAGGATTTGGTATGGCAAATGCGACTATTTTAGAAAGAATAGATTGATTATCAAGTTCAAGGAGGGATAAATTTGCCACTTAAATCAATTCGTGTATTAGATCTGACGCGCTTGTTACCTGGTCCATATTGTACAATGCTACTTGCTGATTTTGGAGCAGACGTTATAAAAGTTGAACAACCTGGACTAGGTGACTATGCCCGGTTTATTGGAGCAAAAGTCGGTGAATCAAGTGCTTTTTTTAACTCATTAAACCGCAATAAACAAAGTGTAACACTTGATTTAAAAACAAAAGCAGGCAAAACTCAAATTTTAGAAATGATTGAAGAAGCGGATGTACTTATTGAGTCATTTCGTCCGGGCGTCATGGAAAAGTTAGGACTGGATTACGAGACATTAAAGCTGAAGAATCCAGGGTTAATTTATTGTGCGATTACTGGATACGGGCAAACAGGCCCTTATAAAGATTTACCCGGGCATGATCTGAATTATCTAAGTTATGCTGGATTACTTGATTTGATGGGAAAAAGTGACGGTGATCCAGTTGTTCCTGGTACAACGATAGCTGATATTGCAGGCGGAGCACTACCAGCAACAATTGGTATCCTCATGAGCCTGATTTATCGCAAAGAAACAGGCGAAGGACAATTCGTAGATATTGGCATGATGGATGGGGTAATTCCCTTACTACAAACACTTTTACCTGATTTTTTAGCATCTGGAAATTCACCAAAACGTGGGAGCCAGCTACTCGACGGTGGACATGCAAATTATAATGTCTATGAAACAAAAGATGAAAGATTTTTAGCTGTTGGTGCTGTGGAAGAAAAGTTCTGGGTTAATTTTTGTGAAACGATTTGTCGTCCTGATTTAATTACGTTATTAAACGCACCCTTACATCAACAACATCAGATTAAAGCAGATATTCAAAATGTGATTATAACTAAAACATTAGCTGAATGGGTTAAAGAATTTGCAGATGTCGAAGCGTGTGTATCACCAGTTAATACTTTAGAAGAGATGGTTGAAGACCCACAAGTTATCGCTCGAAATATGATTGAAACGATTTTTGATGAAAGTTTAGGCCAAGTAAAGCAAATTGGGATTCCAATTAAACTGTCAAAAACGCCAGGAAAAATACGTTCACTCGCACCACGTTTAAATCATGTATACTAAGTTATTTAGTTACTATAAATAATGTTTTCTAAAAAAACAGTGGAGGGACAAAAATGGATATTGGTTTAACATTACAAAGAAATGCCAATCGTACACCTAATAAAATTGCTGTAAAGTTTGAAGAAAACGTGTATACCTACCGTGAATTGAACGAGGAAGTTAATCGTTTAGCAAATGGACTAATTGCTAAAGGAATAAAAAAATCTGATAAAGTCGCTATTATGATGCAAAACTCAGATTTATTTGTGATATCTTTTTATGCACTGATGAAAATAGGTGCGATTGCTGTCCCAATTAATTATCGTTTAACAAGTCGTGAAGTTAAATATATTATCGAAGATTCAGATACTGTTGCCATATTTTTTGACCCTGAATATGCAGAAATAATTGAAAGCGCTATCAATAAAAGTGAAGTTATAAAATTACTTGTGGCAAATGAAAAAGTAATCAAAAATCAGTATACATTTGCAGAAGTAAAACTTGAAGATGTATTTGAACCAAATATCATTGTCAATGAATGGGATGACGCTGAAATTTTATATACATCAGGTACAACAGGAAGTCCAAAGGGTGCTTTATTTGATCATCACCGCGTTTTACATGTTGGTTTACACACGGGTTTATTTTTCAATATTGAACCTGAAGATAATATCTTACATTTAGCGCCACTATTCCACTCAGCACAACTTAATTTATTTTTAATATCAGCAACACTTATTGGTTCTACTCAAATTATTCATAAACAATTTGACCCTGTTAAAGTATTAGAAACAATTGAAGAAGAAAAGATTAGTATATTTTTCGGTATTCCGACGATGTATAACTATTTATTACAAATCCCAAACAATAAAGATTATGATTTATCATCAATCAAACGTTATGGATACGGTGCAGCACCGATGCCTGTCTCACTAATTAAACAAATTACAGATTTATTTAAAAGTGATCAAATCTATAATCTCTGCGGATTAACAGAAGGGGGTCCAGGTGGTGTACTGCTAAATCCAGAACAACACAAAAATCATGTAGGTGCTGGGGGACAAGCAATGCTTAGTTCTGAAGTAAGGGTCGTCGATGAAGCTGGCGAAGACGTACAACCAGGTGAAGTTGGTGAATTTATTATTCGGAGTGAAATGATGATGAAAGAATATTACAATAAACCAGAAGAAACAGCAAAAACCTTGCGAGATGGTTGGTTGTATACAGGAGATTTAGCAACAATGAATGAAGAAAACATCTTAACACTTGTCGACCGGAAAAAAGACGTGATTATTTCAGGTGGCGAAAATATTTATTCAACAGAAGTAGAAAATATATTATACGAATATCCTGCTATTTTAGAAATTGCCGTAGTTGGTGTGCCGCATGATTTATGGGGCGAACAACCTGTTGCAATCGTTGTGCCAAAAGAAGGTGCAACAATTGATTATGATGAACTACTTAAATTTTCTAAAGAACGACTCGCACGTTTTAAAATTCCACGGCTATTTTATGAGGAAAAAGCAATTTTACGTAATACATCAGGTAAAATTTTGAAATATAAGATTCGCGATGCACTTGCTGAAAAAACACCAGTTCATTCGCTATCTTAAGAAATTTAGGATAAATGGCTATTTAGGTGGGACATGGGCAGATATGAAATGGACTAATGCTGTAAGGTCGGTTGATGAAATATTTAGTGTGTTTACTGTCGTAGCTAAATAAAAGGGCTAGTTATTTTTGAATTTAATATTTTTAATCAAATATCTATCTTGCCAATTAATTATAAAAGGGGATGGTTTAATCATGATGGACACGCCATTAACACTTGTCTCTTTAATTGAAAGAGCAGAAAAGTATTTTTCAAAAAAAGAAGTTATTTCACGTACACACACAGGTATCCAACACTTCACATACGAAGAAATAGGTAAGCGGACAAGAGCACTTGCAAGTGCTTTAAAGAAACTTGGTGTGGAAAAAGGAGACCGGGTTGGAACTTTTGCTTGGAACCATCATCGTCATTTAGAAGCTTATTTTGCAGCACCATCAATGGGTGCAGTGTTGCATACAATAAATATCAGACTTTCCCCAGAACATCTCACTTATATTATTAATCATGCGGAAGATAAAGTCTTACTCATTGATATTGATTTACTACCTTTAATTGAGCGAGTAAAAGATGAGTTAACTTCGGTGAAAGCATTTATTGTCATGAGTGATGAAAAGGAGTTACCTGAATCTACATTATCACCCCTTTATTCTTATGAACAGCTCGTTTCAGATGGTGATGAAAATTTTGAATATGCAACAGATATAGATGAAAATGATCCGGCGGGGATGTGTTATACATCGGCAACAACGGGAAAACCAAAAGGCGTTGTTTATACGCACCGAGGAATTTTCCTTCATAGTATGGCTCTAAGTATGGCAGATACAGCAGCAATTTCAGAGTCAGACCGGGTTATGCCAGTTGTACCAATGTTTCATGCAAATGCTTGGGGAATGCCTTTTGTTTCAACGATGCTTGGGGCAACACAAGTGTTACCAGGTCCGATGATGACACCGCAAATTATCGCTGAAATGATTGACAAATATGACGTAACAATTAGTGCAGGAGTACCAACAATTTGGTTAGGTTTATTACAAGAATTAGAAAAAGGGATTTACGATACGAGTCATTTACGCGCAATTTTATGTGGTGGATCAGCTGCACCAAAATCAATGATTCGGTCATATGAAACTGATTTTAATATACCATTTATTCATGCATACGGTATGACTGAAACGACACCAATCGTGACACTTGCTCGGTTGAAGAGTTATCAAACGGACTTATCTGAAGAAGAACGTTTAGATATTCGTTCACGTCAAGGTACGGTCGTACCAGGTTTAGATATTAAAGTAGTCGACGAGAATGGGGATGAAGTAGAAGCAGACGGTGAAGCAATGGGCGAATTACTCATTCGTGGCCCATGGATTGCTGATGAATATTATAAAGACGACCGGACAAAAGATGCCTTTAAAGATGGTTGGTTATATACAGGTGATGTCGTAACGATTGATAACGAAGGGTCAATAAAAATTGTCGACCGGATGGGTGACTTAATTAAAAGTGGGGGCGAATGGATTTCTTCAGTTGATTTAGAAAATACATTAATGGCACATCCTGCTATATTTGAAGCGGCAGTAATCGCTGTTCCAGATCCAAAATGGCAAGAACGTCCTGTAGCATGTGTTGTATTAAAGCCAGACAAACTAGCAACAGAAGCAGAAGTATTAAAATTTTTAGAACCGCAATTTGCAAAATGGTGGTTGCCAGATAAAGTTGTTTTCATGAAAGAAATTCCAAAAACATCAGTGGGTAAATTTTTAAAACGTGACTTACGCGAAATTGTAAATAAATAAAAACCTTGAAATGTAATCCTTAAGTTATTTTTAACTTAAGGATTTTTAACTGTAAATAATAATAAAATTAATAAAAAAAATATTGTAAATGTAGCCGCTTGCATATATAATTAACACACTAAATTATGGTCTAAATAAAGATGATTGGAGGATAGATTTAGCTGAATATTTATCGGTACTTTTAACCTTGAAAGGAGCAAAAGTAATGGCAAATATTAAAAAAGAAAGAACGAAATTGTATGTATTAGACAACGGTACTTTAAAAATGGATAAAAATTTAATGATTGCATCATCTAACCAAGCGACCTTAGATAATCCAAATGCACCAAATGAAATGTTTGAATTTCCAATTTATACGGTATTTATCGATCACCCCGATGCTAAAATATTATTTGATACAGCTTGTAATCCAAATGCAATGGGGAAAGAAGGTAGATGGATTGAAGCAACTCAAAAAGCATTTCCTTATACTGCAAGTGAAGAATGTTATTTACCAAATCGATTAGAACAGATTAACGTGAGTCCAAAAGATGTCGATTACGTTGTCGCGTCTCACTTACATTTAGACCATGCGGGTTGTTTAGAATACTTTACAAATGCAACAGTCATTGTTCATGACGATGAATTAAACGGAACGATGCAAGTATATGCGCGAAATCAAAAAGCAGGTGCATATATCTGGGCGGATATTGATGCATGGATAAAAAGTGACCTAACGTGGCAAACAATTAAACCATATCAAGACAATCTAGAACTTGTAAAAGGTGTGACTGTTTTAAACTTTGGAAGCGGACATGCTTGGGGCATGATTGGTTTAAAAGTAGAGCTTGAAGAATTAGGGACAATCATCTTAGCCTCAGACGCAATTTATACAGAAGATAGTATGGGTTCTCTCGATTTAAACGCACCACTAAGACCACCAGGCATTTTATATGATTCAGTTGGTTGGGCAAAGTCGGTTCAAAAAATTAAAAAGTTAGCTAAAGAAACACATGCAGACATTTGGTTTGGTCATGACGGGAAACAATTTTCTAAATTAAGAAAATCAACAGATGGTTATTATGAATAAAATCTATTTCAAAAGTCTTGAGGTGATACGATGAAAACAAGAGCTGCAGTTTTATACGAAATGGGATTACCAACGCCTTACGCAGAAAGTAAACCACTGAAAATCGAAACGCTCGAACTTGATGACCCTAAACAAAATGAAGTATTAGTAAAAGTTAGGGCGGTCGGTTTATGTCACTCTGATTTATCAGTTATTAATGGAAGTAGACCTCGGCCAACTCCGATGGCGTTAGGACACGAGGCTGCAGGTGAAATTATTCAAGTTGGCGAAAATGTAACAAGCTTTAAAGAAGGCGATCATGTTGTTTGTACGTTTATTCCAAGTTGTGGATATTGTATTCCTTGTAGAGAAGGCAGGCCTGCACTTTGTGAAAATGGCGCGAAATCAAATAACGACGGAGAAATGTTAGAAGGTGGAATGAGACTTCACTTAAATGATGAGACAATTTATCATCATTTAGGTGTATCAGGATTTGCAGAACATGTCGTGGTTTCAGTAAATTCAATTGTCAAAGTAGATCCTAGTATTCCATTTGAAGAAGTTGCTTTATTTGGTTGTGCAGTCATTACAGGTGTAGGTGCAGTGATTAATACGGCCCATGTTAAACCAGGTAGTAGTGTTGCAATAGTTGGGCTTGGCGGGATTGGATTAAACGCATTATTAGGTGCGAAGTTAGCTGGCGCACGTGAGATTATTGCAGTTGATATTAATCCAGAAAAATTAGCTTCAGCAAAAAAACTAGGCGCAACTGCAACATTTAATTCATCTGAACAAAATACTAGTGACGAGATAAAATCGTATACCCATGGTGGCGTTGATTATGCTTTTGAAACAGCAGGCGTTATTCCAGCAATGGATGTAGCTTATGCGATTACAAAAAGAGGTGGCACGACAATAACGACAGGCTTACCTCATCCAAAACATGAATTTTCGTTCCCGCAAGTTACTTTAGCAGCTGAAGAAAGAACGATTAAAGGGTCCTACGTAGGGAGTTGTGTGCCTGTTCGTGATATACCCAGATTTATTGAATTGTATAAACAAGGCAGACTACCAATCGATGAATTACTAACAGGTACTATTTCGCTTGATGAGATTAACGCAGGTTTTGATCGGCTTGAAAGAGGTGAAGTGTCAAGATTAGTTATTAAAATGGATTAAAATAAAGCACAGACAACGTGTACCTCTGAATTTAGATGTACGCATTATCTGTGCTTTTAATGTTGATAAAAGTGAATTAAACTTTCTTTTTAGAAAACCTAGTACCTAACAAGATTCCAATTAATAATCCAATAATCGCACCAATAATACCACCAATATATCCAGTAGCTTCATAACCACGTCCGCTCATGAATTCGAAATCAGGAAAGTAATTACCACCAATATTCATACCAATGATTAATCCAATAACATAACCAACTACTGCAAGGAGAACACCACCGATTAAGACATATAAGACTTTTAAGTTCATTTTAATTACCTCCTTAAAATAAAGTATAGGTAAAAAATGAGTGATGATTTGGCTGATTTATAAAGTTATTTACTTATCTTTATTTTACCATGAAATTAAAAATATATTACA
This sequence comes from Caryophanales bacterium, assembly GCA_029257405.1. Taxonomy (GTDB): domain Bacteria; phylum Bacillota; class Bacilli; order Bacillales; family Amphibacillaceae; genus Pseudogracilibacillus. The sequence continues at coordinate 13,102 of JARIBO010000049.1, read as the reverse complement.
TTTATTTTGCTTTAATTTATAGGCCAGGTCCAACAGGAATACCAAGCATGTACCAAATGGCGAAGAAAATAGTCCAAAGTAAAAGTATCGCAATTGAATAAGGTAACATTAATGAAATAACTGTTCCCACTCCATTTTGTTTCCCGTACTTTTGAGCAAAGGCAACGACTAAGGGAAAGAAAGGCATTAAGGGTGAAATAATATTCGTTGCTGAGTCACCAATTCGGTAAGCAACTTGCGTGACAGCTGGATCAATTCCAACTTGCATAAACATTGGAATAAAAACAGGTGCCATAATCGCCCATTTTGCAGAATCAGCTGCCATAAATAAATTCACAAGAGCCGTAAAGAAAATGAAAACAATAAGTAAAGGCGTACCTTGAATATTAAATGTTTCTAAAAAATTAGCACCTTGAACTGCAAGAATGGTCCCGAGATTTGTATAGTTAAAGAAAGCAACAAACTGGGCAGCAAAGAAAATTAATACGATAAAACCAGCCATAGGTTCTAATGAAGACCCCATTAAATTAGCAATATCTTTATCGTTTTTAATCGATTTCGTAACGAATCCATAAACAATTCCAGGAACGAGGAAGATAATCATCATCATAAATATAATACCACTCATAAAAGGTGATTGAATAATACTTCCACCATCGCCCCTAAGCACACCATTTTCAGGTAAGACAAGGAGTGCAATTAAAATAACTGTAATAAGAACGGAGATATTTGCATAGATGAGCCCTTTTCGCTCGATTGGTGAAATACCATTTTCATGATGTTCAGAATCTTTATCAACATATTTTCCAAGCCGTGGTTCGATAATTTTATCAGTGATAAATGTACCAATAATTACAATTAAAAAAGTTGAAGCAATCATGAAAAACCAGTTATCTGTTGGATGGACAATATATTCAGCATTTAAAATCTTTGCTGCTTCAGTAGAAATCCCGCTAAGTAAAGGGTCATTTGTTCCAAGAATTAAATTTGCGGAATAACCACCTGACACACCAGCAAAAGCAGCAGATAACCCAGCAAGCGGGTGACGTTTAAAGCCTAAAAATATAATCGCGCCAAGAGGAACTAAAACAACATAACCAACAGAAGCGGCTACGTTAGACATTATTCCCATTAATACAACAATCGGTGTTACGAATTTTTTTGGTGCTTTTGTAACTGTGTTTGTCATCAGTGCGCCTATATAACCACTTTTTTCAGCAACACCAACACCAATCATTGCGACTAAAACAGGACCGAGTGCAACAAAGCTGGTAAAGTTTGTTACAACGTTTGAAACCATGTAGGCAATGCCTTCAGGTACAAGTAAACTAATTGCTTCTACAGTAAGTACTTCTGTTTTTAATGTTTCACTATTGACACCTTCAAATGTCACGCTAATCTCTAATAAATAAAAAATATGAGATAAAATAATAATGGCAAAAATAAATAAAGCAAAAATAGTTACTGGATGCGGTAGCTTATTTCCCGTGTTTTCAATGAAATTAAGCATACGCACTGTCTTTTTCTCGTTTCTTTCTTTCACATAAACACCTCCAAAGTTAACTAATCATATCATTATTGTAAGGTTAAACTTTACGATAGCTTAAGAATAAAGTCAACGATCTTGTTTTAAGTAAAGCATTAATAAATTCAAAAGATAAAGTAAGATAAATTGATAAAACTGTGATTTTGTTTAATTTTTTAGAAGTCTATTAATAAAAGGTTTATTTTAGTATTATAGTATTTATTAGGATATAAATAAAAATATAAAGGAGAGACAGAAATGGATGATATAATTTTAAGTGGGATTACTGGTCATGCTGTTGCTGATGCATTAGGTGTACCTGTTGAATTTACAGACCGGAAAAAGTTGCTTAAAGATCCGGTTACTTCAATGCGTAGTTATGGAACGTATAATCTACCGGCTGGCACTTGGTCAGATGATACGAGTCTGACACTTGCGCTTGTTGATAGTTTGGCTTATGGGTTAAATTATGAAGATATGATGAATCGTTTTAATAACTGGTTATTTGAAGCAAAATATACACCATTTGATAAAGTCTTTGATGTAGGAATTGGCACTGAGCAGGCGCTGAGTCGTTTTAAAGAAGGTATAGGTCCGCTTGAATGTGGTGGAACTTCAGAACGTGATAATGGAAATGGTTCGTTAATGCGCATATTACCCATTTATTATTATTTACAATCGACTTATGGGGAAGCATTTATAGAAAAAAGTGAGTCATTTGAAATTATTCATAATGTATCTGCTTTAACGCACGCTCATAAGCGGAGTCAAATTGCTTGTGGTATTTATATAGCGATTGCTGCAGAAATAGGTAAACAAAAATACTTAAGTAAAGCAGTTGAAAGAGGGCTCAATCAAGCAAAGACATTTTATGAAAATAAAAATGGATATCGCGAAGAGTTAAATTATTATCATCGCTTGGAGAAAATATCTGAACTGCCTAGCGAAGAGATTAAAAGTAGTGGTTATGTAGTAGATACACTTGAAGCAGCAATTTGGTGTTTACTAACTACCAAAAGTTACTCAGCATGCGTTTTAAAAGCAGTAAATCTTGGCCAAGATACAGATACTGTTGCTGCAGTTGCAGGTGGACTTGCAGGCCTTTATTATGGTTACGAAAGTATTCCAAATGTGTGGTTGGAGCAACTCGTTAAAAGAGAGTATATAGAAGACTTGTGTGCTGAACTAAGCTCAGCTTTATAAAAAATGTGAGGAGTGAGGTGAGGATGTGGAAAAGGAAATTAAAGAAATGACGCTATTGTTACTCTATTTAACCTCTTGGAAAGAAAAAGAACTACCAGAAAATATGAGGAGAAGCTGGAAAGGATATCCATTTGATATATTAAACTTGCTTACTGATGAAGATTTCATTCGTGGCAGTAAACAAGCTAAATCTACTTGTTTAACTGAAAAAGGCATTGAAGAAGCAAGGGTTTTAGCTAAAAAATACGAGATTGCTGAAGAAAACTTATGATGTTTAAAAAAGTATTGACATTAAAAAGTGACAACTATTTCGTATATTATTTTAAATAATATAAAACATTAATTTACAGAACAATCGGAATATTCTATATGATAGCGCTTTTATTAAGAGCTAACTATGTTATAATAAAAATTATATTATAAAACTTAACAGGAGGAATCAATATGAACAGAAAATTATTAATGGCATTATTTTCAATTATGTTAATGAGCGTTTTAGCAGCTTGTGGAGGATCAGATAAAGCAGGCGACGACTCTGAAACGCCAGCTGATGCAGGTGGAGAAAAAGATGTTTACACAGTTGCAACAGATAATGGTTATGTTCCATTTGAATATATTGATGAAGACTCAGGTGAGTTAGTTGGTTTTGATATCGATTTAATTACTGCAGTAGCAGAAGAAGCAGGTGTTGAAATTGAATTTGAAACACTTGATTTTGATGGAATTGTCGCTGGAATAGGTTCAGGACGATTTGATATTGCAATAGCTGGTATGACGATTACAGAAGAAAGACAAGAGTCAATCGATTTTACTCAACCTTACTATGAAGCGGGACTTATTCTAGCAGTAAAAGAAGGTAATGATGATATTAAATCTATTGAAGATGTTGAAGGAAAAACAGTCGCAACACGTACAGGTTCGACAAGTCAGGAATACTTAACTGCAAATACAGAAGCAAAAATCGAAGCATTCCCTGGTATTATTGAAGCATACCAAAACGTTTTAGCAGGTAGAGCAGACGCAGTATTATATGATTTACCAAACGTTCAATTCTATTCTGAAACTGAAGCAGATAATGAACTTAAAACAGTCGGTGAAAAGTTAACGGGTGAAGATTATGGGATTGCCTTCCCTAAAGGATCAGAATTACGAGATGACTTTGATGAAGCTTTAACAACGCTTAAAGAAAATGGGACATACGATGACATTTATAAAGAGTGGTTCGGGGAAGCACCTAAAGAAAAATAATTTCATATGTTAAAAGAGAAAAGCTTGATGCGTCAAGCTTTTCTCTTTTAGATAAGTCATTGTAAGCTTGATACTTTCGACAGAAATGAGTGGTTAAAATGGATAAACTTATAGAACTAATGCCTTTTTTAGAGCATATGATAAAATCAGTTCCCTGGTTAATAAAAGGTGTTCAATATACTTTTATAATAACAATTCTAGGTGTCGCAATAGGATTTGTTATAGGTGCATTTGCAGGGTTAGGGCGATTATCTAAAAACAAATTGATATATGGAATTAGTACTATTTATGTTGAAATTATTCGAGGGACTCCTATTTTAGTACAAATACTCTTTATCTACTTTGGATTATCGGACTTATTTGGACTTAATATTGATAAAATCACAGCATCCGTTATTGCTATTGCAATTAACGCAGGTGCTTATATCGCAGAGATCGTTCGTGGTGGCGTGCAATCGATTGATAAAGGACAGTTTGAAGCAGGCGATTCAATTGGATTAACAAAGAATCAAACAATGTGGAATATCATTTGGCCACAAGCATTTCGCCGGATGATTCCACCACTTGGAAACCAATTTATTATTAGTTTAAAGGATACATCGCTATTTTCTGCCATTGCAGTTGGCGAATTAGTTTATCAAGGTAAAGCATATACTGCAGCATCATTTTCATATTTTGAACCTTATTTAATGGTTGGACTCTTTTATTTAGCAATTACGATTCCTTCAAGTATTATTTTACGTCGTTTAGAAAAGAGGCTTGATGTGTAATGATTAAAGTAGAAAATTTACATAAAAGTTTTGGAGATAATGAAGTTTTAAAAGGGATGACAAATACAATAAAAGAAAAAGAAGTTGTTTGTATAATTGGACCATCTGGTTCTGGTAAAAGTACATTTTTACGTTGTATTAATTTATTAGAAGATGTGACAGAAGGTAAGATTACAATTGATAATCAAGAAATTACTGCACCAGGAACTAACGTACCAAAGATTCGTTCTCAAGTAGGGATGGTGTTTCAACACTTTAATTTATTTCCACATAAAACTGTATTAGAAAATATTACGTTAGGTCCAATAAAAGTAAATAAAATGAACGTTGAAGAAGCTAAGAAAAAAGGTCTTGATCTTCTTGATAAAGTAGGTCTGTCAGATAAACCTGACGCGTATCCTGGTAGTTTATCTGGAGGACAAAAACAACGTGTTGCAATTTGCCGGGCACTTGCGATGGATCCAAAAGTGATGTTATTTGATGAACCAACATCAGCACTCGATCCAGAACTAGTAGGTGAAGTGCTTAACGTGATGAAAGATTTAGCTAGAACAGGTATGACAATGGTTGTTGTGACGCATGAAATGAACTTTGCCCGTGACGTAGGTGATCGTGTTATTTTTATTGATGAAGGTTATATTGTTGAAGAAGGCGAACCAAATGAAATGTTTAAAAATCCAAAGAGTCAACGATTAAAAGACTTCTTAGGAGAAATCCAAGTATAAATAAAAAAGACATCTACAAAATTGTAGGTGTCTTTATTTTGTCTCACTAAAAAGCTTTTCTACTGCTAAATCTAACCTTTCAACTAAAGGTGGTTTTTCTAAAAGCTCGTTTAATGTGTTTACAAAGTTTTCATAATACCACGCTTGATCTTGTTTTGGACGGTTGAACCGGTCCCAAACAACATCACCAAATTGATTAATATCATGTTGAATCGAACGTACGTTATGCAATTTATCAGCAACAATTACTGCTAATTGATTCCTTGTTTTTAAAGGTAACTCATTAATTGTAGCTTGTTTACGCTCTTCCCAAGATAAAGATTTATCTGTTTCAGACGCTGCTTTTACAAGTTCTAACACAGATGCATTAAACAGCTTTAATAAATCATCCTCTGTAGCATCCGTATCTTCAAGGATATCATGTAGTAATCCTGCTGCAACAACATTATCAGAGTAATTATGATGTTGTAAAATCATTGAAACAGCAAAAGGATGCGTAATATAAGGAATATTTGTTCCTTTTCGGTATTGTCCTTCATGTTTAGTTAATGCGAATTGAAATGCTTTTTCGATTATATTCAATATAAAACCACCTTAATCTTTTGTTGTTTCCTTAATAGGTATGCTTAAAATAACATTCACTAGTATTTCTGGTGTTATATCGCCAAAATAATCGCTCAGATTAAAGTCTTTAAGTGCTTCAAGTAAATCTGTTTTTATTAAACGGACATTAATAAGTTTTTCTTCAATATCTTTTATATCTTTTTTACCGAAGAAGTCGCCTGTAATTTGAATTTTAGAAATTTTTGCATGCGTAACGCTTAGTCCGATTGTAATTGTGCCAATTGGAAAACGTTCGGTAACTTCGTATTCGAAATATTGGAATCTACCGTAAGTCCAATCCGGATTTTTATATTTTTCATTTGCTAACTTGTCAATCTGTGCCCAGTCATATTCTGTAAATGTATATTCTTTTGCATCTTCAATTTTTTCAATACCAAGAATTTCACACATCATAAAGTCAGTAAATTCCCACACGTCCATTGATTGATGTTCAGGCGCTAAGTGAGGACGAATCGAACCAACACGACTACGGATAGATTTAATACCGTGTGATTTAACTTTTTTTAAATTCGGATTTAACACAGCAACCATCGCTTCAAAATTTGGATCAAGTAATAAAGAGTAGCCTGCGTAAATGCGACCATTCTCTAATGTCATTGCCGCACCAGAGATTTTTTTACCGTCTAGTAATAAATCATTACGTCCTTTTTGTTCAAGGTTTTTAACCCCTAATTTTTGAAGCCCTTTAATTGCCGGTTCAAAAAGTTGAGCGTAATTACCAAAAATATCATTATCACCAGCTAATAAAAAGCAAAAACTCATATTTTTATCATCTAAATAAATAGCACCGCCACCTGTATCTCGGCGCAGTAGTTGAATATTGTGTTCATCCATATAAGGCTGGTTAGTCTCTTCATAAGCATTTTGAAACTTACCAATTTGCACAACAGGATGCATCATATAAGGAAACATTACATCATCATCTAAGAATAAATGATCTTTAACATAGACTTGGATAGCCATTGAAACACTCGGATCATAAATCCACTTTCCATCACGTACTGGCATTATTAAATACATTAAACTGCTCCTAACTTACTTCTTTTTAGCAATGACTTGAAAAGTACTTTCAATATCTTCGTCAATTTGAACGCTCTGTGGACGAATGGCATGCGGGATAAAGTATTCTCTTTCATTCATTGTGACAAATAAAGCTTTAGGGTTTTCTTCTGTCATCTTTTGGAAAGGATGTTTAATAAATTGTGGCGTCGTGTGACCTACACCAATTTCTAAAAAGAGTGTTTGTTTATCGTCGGTTTTTTTAAGAAAATGTTCGTAGCGTTCTTTTTGTTTATGGAAATCTGCATCTTCAACCATGCCTTTTTCTTCAGTTCGTTTGTTTATTTCAAGTGGTGCGTTACATTTTGGACAATAGGGAACAAGGGACTCAGGAATTTTCATGTTCTTTTGAACTCTTGCCATTTCACGAACAAGTTCTTCGTCTTGATATGTTTGTTGGTGACAGTGATTCACACACTGGAATAAACCATATTCTCCTTGAATCCGAAAAACTTTATTCATATCAAAGTCAGCTGCCCAAAAAGCATTATCAGCATTTGTTGTAATCACATGATAATCTTTTTTAGCTAAAATTTCTTTTAAATCAAGATAAGCTTGGCCAGTAGGTTGATCAAAATAATTCATTAGTAAAAAGCGACTCTGAAAAGCCCAAAATTCTTCTACGTCTTCAAATTCAAATAAACTTGCTTGTAACATATCAAGCAAATTATACTTTTCGATAAAGTCTGGAAAAGCATCAGTAAATCGTTTTCCACGGTAAGTAAATCCAGCAGAAGCAGACATTCCTGCACCTATCCCGACGACAATTGCTTCAGCTTCTTCAATCAAATTACTGAGTAAATCAGCTTGGGTTAAGTTCTCTTTATTTTCAAGCGTCTGCCAGTTATTAATAGTGTTTTGCATAATAGTCACCTTTTCTCTTGTTCTAAGAGTGATTGATAAATGTGTAAGTCTTCATTTTTAAAGACATTAAAAATCACATTAATTTCTGATTTTGTTTCAGTTAAATAATTTTGAACCGTTTGAATTGCGATTTCTGCAGCACGTTTATTTGGGAAATTAAATTCACCTGTTGAAATACAGCAAAAAGCAATACTTGAGAGTTCGTATTCATCAGCGAGTTCAAGCAGAGACCGGTAAGACGAGATGAGTAAGTGTTCTTTTAAGGGTGAAACACCTCGTTCGTCGATAAAAGGCCCGACTGTATGAATCACGTATTTAGCAGGTAAATTATGAGCTTTTGTAATCTTTGCTTTACCAACAGGCTCTTTTCGGCCTTGTGCTTGAATTAGTGCATCACAATCAAGACGTAACTGAACGCCCGCATGTGTATGAATAATATTATCGATGCATGTGTGATTTGGTATTGTGCAACCAAGCAATTTACTATTTGCCGCATTAACAACCGAGTCAACTGCTAAAAGCGTAATATCACCTTGCCAAATATAAAGCTGAGATTGAATGGGCGTTAAGTCTTTTAATGAGATTAAGTTACGTTCATTATTCCATTCGCTTAAAAAGCTATCTTGAATTTCAAGAAACTTATCTGTAACAGGTAGGGGATCTCTCACATTAGCTAACCCTCTAAACAGTTCAAATTTATCATTAAGCGTTTTATTAGGGTACGTATCAAAATAGTTGTCATGATTGTTTTCCTGTAACAAATAATCAATTAGATAATCGAGTTTTTCGATTTTGTTCATAGTTATCTCCTTGTTAGATGAAGAGAAAAGAGCTTAATAAAAATCATTAAGCGTCTTCTAAGTTATTAAATTCGTTTTCGTCTACATCTGTTAGTTTAACAATCCAATTTTCATCTTTGTTAGCTGAATTTAAAAGTTCTGGTTCACTTGTTAATGCATCATTTCGTTCAACAACTTTACCAGCAAGTGGTGCAGTTATTTCAAGGACTGTTTTAGAAGCTTCTAAATTTAACATCGGTTGATCTGTTTCCAGTTCGTCTTCCATTGCAAACTCAACAAATCCAATTGTACCTACATCATCTTGTAATTCAGGTGTCATGCTTACTGTATATAGTGAATCTTCTTTTTCAATAAATAAAAAGTTACCACGTTTTTTCATATTAATTAATCCCTCTTTCTCAGTTTATAATCTAAAGTTTAATATAACAATATCATTAGATAATCAAATTGACAATAGTTATAGCTAATAGTAGATTTAAGGTAATACTAAATAATTTAATCGAAATAAAATCGGGGGATATTTTAAAATGAATGAAAATTATAAACCTTTATTTGAGCCAGTAATATTACCAAGTGGTATTAAATTAAGTAACCGATTCGTATTATCACCCATGATTATAAATGCTTCAACAAAAGAAGGCTATGTAACGAAAGAAGATTTAGCTTATGCTAAAAGACGTAAAGATTCTGCGCCACTTCAAATTACAGGTGCAGCCTATATAGAAGCCTATGGTCAATTATTTGAATATGGATATAGCATTGACAGGAAAGAAAGTGTTCCAGGACTAAAAAAGCTTGCTGAAGCAATGCAATTAGGTGGAGCGAAGGCAGTGATTCAGTTAACGCATGCTGGACGCTTTTCAAAAATTGCACTTAAAAACTTTGGAACTGTTTATGGACCAAGTGAAATGCAGTTAAACACACCTGTTAAGCATACAGTGATGGAAATGAGCCAAGTAAAAATAAAAGAAGTCATCGAAAATTATGCCGAAAGTACGCGGCGAGCAATTCAAGCTGGTTTTTCAGGCGTTGAGATTTCAGGTGCACAGCGCTTGTTAATTCAAACGTTTTTTTCAACATTTTCAAATGAACGTGAAGATGAATATGGATCAGGAAGTTTAGAAAATCGCATGCGTTTCGGATTAGAAGTACTTGAAGCAGTCCAAAAAGTAATTGATGAAGAAGCACCAGAAGGATTTATCCTTGGTTACCGGGGAACTCCAGAAGAAACGCGGGGGGAAACAATTGGTTATAGCGTAGAAGAATTTCTAACGTTCATCGATAGAGCGCTCGAGATAGCAAAGATAGATTACCTAGCAACAGCGAGTTGGGGGAAGAATATTTATCAACAAACAATTAGGCAAGGAAAATATAAAGGACAAAAAATGAATCAAGTTGTTTATGATTACATTGATGGACGCACTAAAGTCATGGCAACTGGTGGGATTAATTCACCAGAAAAAGCGTTAGAAGCAATCCAATTTTCAGATATGGTGGGCGCATCAACTCCTTTTGTGACAGAACCTGAATTTGTCACAAAAATTAAAAATGGAGTGGAAGACACGATTGATTTGGGAATTACTGAAGAAGAGGTAAGTCGTTTAGCGATACCTGACCGCGCTTTTAAAGATATGATTGAACTTATGGATATTGGCGGATCACTTTCAAAAGAAACAAGAGAAAAACTGGATAAATTACGTGATTAACTTGTGAAAAATTCATAATAAAAAGCGAGCCTAAATTTAGGCTCGCTTTTGTGCTTTCTATTAAAATGGATATTTACGTGCTTTTTTCTGAATTGAAATCCATTTACCTTCAGTAAACTCATCAATCACAAATGGTGTACCAAATCGGCCAATCCCACTTTGTCTCATGCCACCAAATAATGCAGTTGGTTCATCGTTTACAGGTTGATCATTAATGTGTGTCATACCAAACTCTAACTCTAAAGCATACTCTCTCGCTATTTCTTCATCTTTAGAAAAAATAGCAGAACTTAAACCAAACTCTGTATCGTTTGCTTTAGCAATGACGTCATCATCTGAACTTGCCTTAGTAATAAGAGCAATAGGTGCAAAGAGTTCTGTTTGTGCTAATTCACTTTTATTATCAACGTTTCCGATTACAGTCGGTGTTAAAATATTACCAATACTTTTACCCTCTAATAAAAAATCAAAATCATTTCCCCATGTTTTTTGAGCGTCTTTTGAACCTTTGAACGCTTCATTAACTTGAGCTAAAGAAGCAAGTTCTACTTTTGCTAAAAATCATTATTATATGAGTTAGTCATATCAAGTGTCTTTCCTTCATCACCTGTGGTCCATTTACCATTAATAAAACTTTTATTTAAATTTAAATATTTATTCATTATTTTTTTCGCCTTCAAAATGCTTGTGTTTACTTAATCTAGATACCCTATAAATTCAAAATGAAACAAGCACATTTATTTATTAGCAAAATTAACACTTGAAATAAGAACACATGTTCTATATAATTATTCAAAAGGAGGGATGACCGTGCGTAATAATTTAATCAAATCGATGGAAAGAAATTACCGAGTAGAAATCGTTTATTTAGCAAAAGATGGGTCGGTGAGTAAAAGAAAAGTAAAAGTAATTCAAGTAGGTGACCAATCATTTAGAGGTTATTGTTATTTACGAAAATCAAGCCGTACATTTAATTTTGACAATATACTTGCATTGATGCCCGTGATTCAACGTGAGCAGGTCGTCGTATGATTGACTACACTGAGTTTCCAAAACGAAAAATTGCTATTTTAGATATGGTTAGTTTTTATGCAAGTTGTATGGCTGTTATGCATAATTTAGACGTAGAAAAAGTACCCATTGCTGTTGTTGGGAATCTCGAACGAAAAGGATCTGTTGTTTTAGCGGCTTCCCCGCCGATGAAAAAACGGTTTATGATAAAAACAGGCTCGCGTTTGTATGAGATTCCAAAACACCCTGAAATTAGATTATTTAATCCAAAAATGACTTATTTTCTTGATATGTCAATGGCTGTCACGCGCATATTAAATAAATACGTACCTGCTGAAGCGATTCATGTTTACAGTGTAGATGAAAGTTTTATTGATTTAACGGGTACTGAAAAATTATGGGGACCACCAGAAGAAACGGTTAAAAATATCCGAAGAGAAATCTACGACACGTTAAAGCTACCATCAACAGCAGGCATGGGTCCTAACATGTTAATTGCAAAACTAGCACTTGATTTAGAAGCGAAAAAAACAGGCTTTGCCAAGTGGGAATTTGAGGATATATCAACTAAACTTTGGCCTGTTCACCCACTAAGTGAAATGTGGGGAATAGGTAAAAAAACAGAACAACGTTTAAATAAAATGGGTATATTTACGGTGGGTGATTTGGCTAATGCTAATCTAAATAGTTTAGAAAGTGAATTTGGTATCATGGGCAATCAACTTTATCATCATGCATGGGGAATTGACTTGTCAGAGCTAGGTTCGACCATTCTCGAACGTCAAGCAAGTTATGGAAAGAGTCAAATTTTACTTAGAGACTATCATACACGTGAAGAAGTAAATGTTGTGATTTTAGAAATGTGTGAAGATGTCGCAAGAAGAGCGCGTGAAAAAAACCAAGCAGGACGCACAATTTCACTTGGTATCGGTTATAGCAAGCACGCCTATGAAAGTGGATTTCAGCGCTCCCGGACAATTGAAGAAGCAACAAATGACACAATGAAAATATATAGAGTATGTATGACTTTATTAAATGAAAATTATAAAAAACAAGCTGTGCGTCAGATTTCAATTTCAATTACAAAACTAGAAGAAGAGGGGTCAATGCAGCTCAGTCTATTTGATCCAGAAAAATGGCAAGTGCGAAAACTCGGAACAGTGATGGATGAGATTCGTAGTGATTATGGTCCAACTGCAATATTAAGAGCGGTATCTCTAACAGATGCAGGTACTGCAATTAAACGATCTAAACTAGTTGGTGGTCATAATGAATAGAAAGTAGGTGATCACATTGATTCGTGATCGAGGTAATATCAAATGGGCTTCACTCATGTTACCTGAACATGTTAAATTACTAAAAAAATACAATGAAGAGTTAAAAAAAGTTGAACAACCCATTATAGCAGATCATAAATATGAAGAATTTAACGAAATTATTTCACAGGCACTAAAAGAAAACACAAAATTAGAATTCACTTATTATCAAAAAGGGAACATGATAAAATATATAGGTAACATTAATCAAATTGATAATTTAACTAAAAAGATAGAAATAACTGACGCTT
>JARIBO010000026.1 GCA_029257405.1 Caryophanales bacterium | reverse complement strand
TCTTCCTACCTAAAATACTCTTCTATCTCATCAAAGGCTCTACAATTATTTATACATGTAAAACTTCTTGAGTTTGAAAATGCACTTACGCGTGTAAGTGAGATGTAAAGTGCGTCAAGCATGTGTTTCCATTGCTTTGATTCGTTTTCAATTCCTTCTAAGAGTAAAATAACATGTGAGCTTTCCCACCCTTTATAGCTGTGATAGCTTGCGACTTTTAGGCGGTCTTTCCCTGGTTGGAACATCCACTTTTCGTCGCGCAGTGAACTTTTACTACCATCCATATCAAAGACGTGTGACACTTTCCAGTCAGAGTCTTCAAATGCTTTTACAACTTCAATTCCTGTATCTTCATTCATTGTTATGATTGTAATATCTTCTACCGCACTGATATTTTTTGCTAAAATCGAATTAATCTTTGCTTCAATTAAAGCAATCCGGTCATCTGTCGGTGCAATGTTTTTCCATTCAATATCTGTAAATAAATCAATTTGTTCACTTGTTGCGTCAAGACGCTTTTCGATATCAAATAAGTCGCTCATGCGGTCGATTTGATGTACGATATCATTTGGTAAACGGTGGGTAATCGATAAATGACCGACTTGTCCTTTAAATCCAATCCCTGCAATTTCGTCAGAATCTGTAATCCAGACTCCCTGATCTTCATACATGCTTTGCGCTTCGTCATACATAACTAAGAGTTCGCCTTTTTCAGTATAAACGTTCTTTAAAAAGCGTAGCCAGTCACCTGAAAAATCTTGCCCTTCATCAATTAAAATTGAATCATAGCGTAAGTGTTCAGGAAAATGTGTATTAATCTTTTCTAAAATCGCGTCCATTGACCATTTGGGATATGCTTCAACACTTGTTTGTGGCACGTGAATTCCTAGTTCAACCATTAAGATTTTTAAAAATCCATGGAAGTGGGCAATCGTTAATTCAGTTCTTAAAAGTTTACGATCATTACCAACGAACTGCTGACTGCATAAATCACGAATATAATTTCTTAACGTAATATTATAAGTTAACACTAACACACGCTCACCTTTTGTTATGGCGTCTGCTGCTTTTGTCGCAATCATCGCTGTCTTTCCTGAACCAGCTACCCCACCCCAACGCCTAATACTACCTGGCTGAACGGGTACAAGTTTATATTGTTCAGGCGTCAGTCTCAGGCGTCTTTTTCTACTCCGAACTGAGTCACTTGCTTGTAAGACATTTTCTAAGTTTGCTGTAAGTTTTTGCATTGCCATACCAGGCCCGCGCGCAAATTTAGATCGCTCAATAAACACACTTGATGGAAATCGCTCATCATCACGCTCTGCATTATCTCCACAAAGTTCATCTAAATCTGTTTTACTCCAAACTAAACAATCTTTTGAATCAATATCCCCGATAAAACTTACCGCATTCTCACGCGTCGCATGATGAAAATAAACAATTGGTGTCATCATGTCGAATGCTTGGCTCCCGTGATAGTCAATTGCTTCAAGATATGTATCGAGTTCATATTTTAAAATCAAGTCTTTATAAGCCATTACTTGTCTTGCTGGATTATCTGTATAATAATTACCAGTTGCACCGAGTACTTGCGCATTATTTAAATAATCTGGGCCCTCTAACTCCCAGTCTCTCACTTCAATAATCAAAATGCCTTTACTTGGATGTAGTAAAATAAAATCCGGACGCATTGAATTAAGATGAGGTTGTTCATAAAGTGTCCAACCCGCAAACTGTTTAGCGTTTTTAATTTTTTCACGTATGTATTTTTCAGCTTCAGTTACTTTACTTTTATCGTTTGATTTTATAACTTTCATTTTCAAACCACCTTTATAATTACTTTAATTCGCTTTTCATTCATTTTCTATATTATCTCATTATTTAAATAATAAATAAACTTTTCAAAATATGAATAAAACAAAAAAGATATACCTACTATAATTTAGGATAAGCATACCTTTAAATAGGTTCTCATTTACAAGATAATTTTTTCATTTTTTTTTTGCATCTGACAGACTACTTATCTTACTTCCGTTTAAATGAATCTAATATCTTTTCTTCTGTTGCATCTTTAGATCTTTGTCTTCCTTTTTTTAATTCCCTTTTTGCTAGGCGAGTCTTAAAGTCATTAATTATTTTTAAATTTTTTGCAGCGTTTTCCTTAACTCTTTTTTCGATACATTCCAATGTTGTGACTTTCATTTTTTCTCTCTCCTTCACCTCTTATTCAATCAGAAATCAATATTATAAAGTTATATTTTATTTCGACTAGTAGTTAATATAATTATACCACCTAAAGTAGTACTTTTACAGACACCGATTTCTTTATGTCACTTTTTTCCTATTTGATTAACTATTTGTTTTGATAGATTAGATAGGTTTTATCCCTTATACTGGTTAATATAATGAAACTGGAGGAATCGATATGTTCCAGGAAGGAATTAGACATTCTAAACGTTACCGAGAAATTGTAAATGTATTTATTAAAAATGGCTTAAGTCACATTTTGTTCCGTATCGGGATTA
>JARIBO010000013.1 GCA_029257405.1 Caryophanales bacterium | reverse complement strand
AATACTTGTCTGGTAGTTATCGCGAAGAGGTCACACCTGTTCCCATCTCGAACACAGTAGTTAAGCTCTTCAGCGCCGATGGTAGTTGAGACTTTGTCTCTGCAAGAGTAGGTCGCCGCCAGTCAGTCAAAAGAAGTTACTTTGAATATCCATTCAAAGTAACTTCTTTTTTTGTTTTAAACCTTTAAATATCATCTTAAAATAAATATTAATGATATACTAGTTGATAAGTTATCTACTATTTAAATAATAAGTACGCAAAGTAAATATAAAATTAATAGGAGTGAAAATCATGAAAAAAGTTTATATAATAGATGGAGCAAGAACAGCCTTTACATCATTTGGTGGTTCGTTTAAAAATATTGAAGCAACGGATTTAGGAATTGCAACCGCAAAAGAAGCATTAAAACGAGCCTCTGTAGAACCGTCTCAAATTGATCATGTTTTTTATGGAAATGTTATTCATTCAAGTAAAAATGCAGCATACATAGCACGTCATATTGGACTTGGTGCAAATATACCTGAAGAAGTAGGAGCTTTAACAGTTAATCGTTTGTGTGGTTCAGGTGTGCAATCGATTGTTTCGGGTGCGCAATCGATTTTATTAAATGAAAGTGAAATTAATTTAGTTGGTGGTGCTGAAAATATGTCAATGTCACCCTATGCTAACTTTAATAATCGCTTTGTCGGACCAAAAATGGGTAATTTACAGTACGAAGATATGCTTCAAGCAACTTTAACCGATGCTTATACAGGTTCTGGAATGGGGTTAACTGCAGAAAAATTAGCTGAACAATATAATATTAGTCGAGATGATCAAGATATATTTGCTATGGAATCTAATAAACGAGCAGAATATGCTCAACAAAATGGTAATTACAAAGCAGAAATTGTGCCGGTGGAAGTAGCGTCAAGAAAAAATACTATTATCATAGAAAAAGACGAACATATAAAAACTAATTTATCTCTTGCAGGGATGAATAAATTACGACCAGCATTTAAAAAAGATGGTTCAGTAACAGCAGGAAATGCATCAGGAATTAATGATGGAGCAGCTTCATTAGTTATTGCGAGTGAAAAAGCAGTTGAAGAATCAAATTTAAAACCAATTGCCCGTATTATTAGTTGGGGAATAGTCGGTGTCGATCCAACTATTATGGGTATTGGTCCTGTTCCAGCAATTAAACAAGCATTAAAACGTGCAAATTTGTCAATAGATGACATTGATTTGTTTGAAATTAACGAAGCTTTTGCAGCTCAATATTTAGCAGTTGAAAAAGAACTTAATTTAGATCGATCAATTGTCAATGTTAATGGAGGTGCAATTGCTTTAGGTCATCCAGTAGGTGCATCAGGAACAAGACTTGTATTATCAGCAGCTTATGAATTACAACGACGTGAAGGTAAATACGCAGTTATTAGTTTATGTATTGGTGGTGGACAAGGAATTGCCATGATTATCGAAAGAACGTAAAGAATAACTAGCAAACATACTTAAACTAATATGTTTGCTAGTTAGTATGTGATAAAATAAAGAAGATGTTTAAATAGAGTAGAAAATATGTAGGTGAATTTATGTCAAATAAAATTGTTAGAGGGACGATGCTTCTTACAGGAGCAGCATTTCTTTCTAAGTTTCTAGGAATGATTTATGTTATTCCGTTTAATGAGCTTGTCGGTACTAAGGGAGGAGCGTTATATTTATATGCTTATAACCCTTATACGATACTCATTAGTATTTCTACAATAGGGGTACCTCTGGCCACATCCAAATTTATCTCAAAATATAATTCTTTAGGGGATTATTATACGGGTATGCGGATGTTTAAGTTAGGTATCATTCTAATGTCTATTACAGGAGTCATTTCGTTTTTAATCCTCTTTTTTAGTGCAGATTGGATTGCGCATAGTTTTGTAGTGGATGATGATTACGGTAATAGCGTCGCAGATGTAAAAATGGTCATACGGATGGTAAGTTTTGCATTGTTAATTATTCCTGGAATGAGTATTATTCGAGGATTCTTTCAAGGAAATCAATCAATGGGACCAACTGCTGTATCTCAAGTTATTGAACAAATCGTACGAATTGCATTTGTTTTAATATCAGCATTTATCATTATAAAAATATATGATGGTACAATTGCTACAGCTGTAGGTTTTGCTACATTTGCAGCATTTGTTGGTGCCCTTGCTTCTTTAGCAGTATTAATTAGATACTGGGTGAAGAGAAAAGATTATATTATGACAAAAGTAGACGCACAGATAGTAAAAGAAGAAATTCCAATTCGTGATTTAATGCAAGAATTATTTGCCTACGCAGGTCCATTTATTTTAGTAAGTATGGCTATTCCTTTATATCAAAATGTCGATACATTTACTTTTAATAAGGCAATGGCATCAATTGGACAAGGGAATATTTCAGAAGCAGCGTTTGCGGCAATTAATCTATATGGACATAAATTAATCATTATACCTGTTACATTAGCAACCGGTATTTCGATGACAATTATTCCAGTACTGACACAGTCGTTTACTAATAATGATTATGTTAATTTAAAGAAACAAATTAATCAAACATTACAAATTGTATTTGTTGTTGTCGTACCAGCTGTTGTAGGACTTTCAGTTTTATCATATGAAGCATATGGTGCCTTATATGGTTTAGCTGATATTGAGTTAACGAGTTATTTACTCGCTTGGTACGCACCAGTCGCTCTATTATTTGCACTATACGCGGTGAGTGCTGCTATTTTACAAGGTATCAACCAACAAAATTTTGCTGTAGTTGGTTTAATGATCGGTTTTGCTGTTAAAATAGGTTTAAATACATTGATGATTCAGCAATTTGGTGCAATTGGATCGATCTTAACAACAATGTTAGCTGTATTAATTGCGGCGACAATTAATTTAGTTCGTATTAGATCATCAATCGGGTTTTCTTATAACGAAGTATTTAAACGTTTGTTACTTGTCATTTTATTTTCATCAATTATGTTAGTGAGTCTTTTAGGATTTAAATATCTGATAAACATGTTATTTAATTACGAAGATACAAGATTAGGTGTTACAATCACTCTAATTCTAGGTGTAGGTATAGGTGGATTGATTTACTTCATTCTAGCTTATAAATCTAAGTTGCTAGAAAAAACATTAGGTGGAAAAATAGGCTTTTTAGAACGTTTCTTCAATAGATTTAGGAGGGTTTAAGTGCGTTTAGATAAATTACTATCTCATGCTGGTTATGGGAGTAGGCGTGATGTAAAAGAATTAATAAAAAAGAAGCATGTTTTGGTTAATGATGAAGTAATTAGAAAAGTAAACATTAAAGTGGATCCGAAAAAAGATGTGATTATCGTAGGGGACAAGAAAGTTGATTATGAAGAATATGTTTATTTGATGTTAAATAAACCAGATGGTTATTTATCAGCAACAGTAGATAAATATGATCCGGTCGTGATTGATTTAATTGAAGGCTATGAGCACATAGATTTATTTCCGGTAGGTAGACTTGATAAAGATACTGAAGGGTTATTATTAATTACCAATGACGGTGCGATTAATCATAAATTAACATCTCCTAATTACGCAATACCTAAAACATATTATGCGAAAATAAACGGGGTTGTCACAGAAAAAGATGTTGAGCAGTTTAGTAAAGGTGTTATATTAGATGATGGTTATCAAACTAAACCAGGTATATTGAATATACTTAGCTCTGCTGAAGTTTCAGAAATCGAATTAACGATTACTGAAGGGAAATTTCATCAAGTAAAACGTATGTTTAAGTCAGTAGAAAAAGAAGTTATCTATCTCAAGAGAATACAAATGGGTGAAATTAAATTAGACAATAAACTTAATTTAAGTGAATTTCGTAAATTAAATGAAAAAGAACTAAATTATTTAAGTAGTCTATAAAAAGGAGCGCATTGATGTATATATTTATCATAAATCCAGTAGCAGGAAATGGTCGAGCAAAAAGAATATTTAAAAATTTACAAACGACAGACACTTATAACAATATCAATGCGCACTTTATTTATACAGAATATGAAGGTCACGCAACAGAAATTGCATGTGATTTAAGTAAGTCAAACGCTCATATTCAAGCGATTATCATTGTAGGTGGGGATGGAACTATTTATGAGTTTTTAAATGGATTTACAAATCGTAAAATTCCCTTATCATTTTTACTTGGTGGTTCTGGTAATGATTTTGCAAGAGGTTGTTCAATAGAAGGCACTTCAGAAGCTATTTTAAAACGCGTTGTCTCTCAACATAATCCAGTTATTTATTGGCCAAGTACATATGAAACTGATTTCAAGAAAAAAATATTTGCAAATAGTATTGGTTTTGGATTTGATGCTTTAATTGCTAAAAAGACAAATCAATCAACTGCTAAAACATTTTTAAACAAATTTGGTTTAGGCAAGTTAAGTTATATATATACATTAATTAAGGGTTTAATTAATTTTAAACCCTTAAATATAACTGTGAATGTAAACGGTTTAAAGAAAGAATTAAAACAATGTTGGATCGCTTCAGCATCAAATCATCCCTATGTTGGAGGAGGTATGAAGTTAGCTCCTCAAGCTGCAAATAATGAAGATGAATTTACAGTTATATTAATTCATTCAATTTCACGTTTAAAAGTAATGTTACTATTTGCTACTGTTTTTTCAGGATTACATACGCGGTTAAAAGAAGTTGAACAAATTGATACTAATCGAGTTGAGTTTATTTTTGAAGAACAAATAAACTTCCAAGTTGACGGGGAAGTAGGTCAGGCTTCAACTTGTGTTATTTCTAAAGAACAAGAAAAAATCATTCTTTTAGGAAGGTGAATTATGGAAACCTTAACCGTAGGACGTGCAAAGTTAACATGGTTAAAAGGTGGCGTATCTTATCCGGATGGTGGGGCGATGTTTGGTGTAGTTCCAAAAGCTTTATGGACAAAAAAATATCCCAGTAATGAATTAAATCAAATAGAACTGAGATCTGACCCCATCCTTATTCAAGTAGATAATAAAAATCTATTAATTGATGTAGGGCTTGGAAATAATAAATTTAATAAAAAACAAATACAAAACTTTGGTGTGCAAGAAGAGTCAAGAATAGAGGAATCCTTAGCCGAAATTAATTTAACAACTAAAGATATTGATATCATTTTAATGACTCATCTACATTATGATCACGCAAATGGATTAACTCAGAAAACTGCTACAAATTATGAATCAGTTTTTAAAGATGTACCAATTTATGTTTCGCAAATAGAGTGGGATGAAATGAAAAATCCAAATATAAGGTCTAGAAGTACATATTGGGAAATGAACTGGAAACCAGTTGTTAACCAAGTAAAAACTTTTAAAGAACACATTGAAGTATTACCTGGATTAACAATGATTCATACAGGCGGTCATAGTAATGGACATTGTATTATTAAGTTTGAAGATGAGGAAGGCGGGTTTATTCATATGGCAGATATCATGCCAACCCATGCACATACAAATAGTTTGTGGGTGTTAGCATATGATGACTATCCAATGACTTCAATCTTTAAAAAAGAGCACTGGATTTCTTACGGGGTAGAAAACAATTTATGGTTTACCTTTTACCATGATGCTTATTTACGAGCTATAAAATTAAATGAAAAAGGAGAAGTAACAGAAGAACTAAAACGTATACGTTACGAATATAAATAAAAATAGAGCAAGTTTGAGTTAACCTGCTCTATTTTTTAAGATTAATTAAAATCTTTAACATCAACTACAACACCAGTCTCAACATCAGAATAGAAAACATATTCTTTGTTTTGACCATCAATTTGACGTGTGATTCCACCTTGATAAACGTTATAATTCAAACCGTTTTTTTCTAAAGTTTCTGGCGTCATGTAAATCCATGATCCACTAATCGGTCCAGTCTTTTTGAATGTTTCTTTTGCTGTTTCTAAAGCTGTTTCTGGAGATAACTCTTTATTGCCTAAGACAGTTTTTAAGATGAAACCAACAATAAAACTAGCTGAAATTGCTAATACTGCATCACGACGTTTCATTAATACTCACCTCGATTATAATATATTTACCAATACAATCCATTGTATCATTTACTAGCTTAAAAAACTAAGTATTTTAAATAATTCAGATAGTTTTATTCTTTTTTTATAAAAATCACATTATAGTAAAATAGTTAATTTAAGTAAATTATGTTATTATTGTTTTACGAAATAGTAATCTACCAGGTATTAGAGGAAGTGATATTTTACCATAGACCTAGCTTAAAAAAACTGAAATTTCGGAATATAGTTTATGATTGAATTGTAAGAATATTTTGAACTAGTGTAATATTTACATAGAAAACATAGTAATAGAGACATAAATCTAACAATGATTAAAAATCAGGAGGATATATATGAAAAAAATAGGTGTAATCGGATTTGGTACGATGGGTGCAGGCATTGCACAAACGTGTGTAGAGAATGGTTATAATGTCGTTGCTTTAGAAATGGAAGATAGTTATTTCGAGCGGGGGCAAGCAGGTATTGAACGTAATTGGAATCGTGCTATTGAAAAAGAGAGAATAACAAAAGCAGATAAAGAGAAGTATTCCAAATTACTTTCATTAACAACTGACTGGAATCAGTTTAAAGAAGTAGATTTAATTATTGAAGCAGTTAGTGAAGATATGGATTTAAAAAAGGACTTATTTAAAAAAATAGACGAAGTGGCAAAAGAAGATGCTACTATAGTAAGTAACACTTCAGGTTTAAGCATTACTGAAATTGCAAGTGTGATGAGTAATCCAAGCCGTGTTATGGGAATGCACTTTTTTAACCCCGTACCGGTTATGAAACTTGTCGAACTTATTCGTGGGATTGAGACATCAAATGAGACCTATAATAAATCAAAAGAATTTGTTGAGTCGCTTGGAAAAGAAGTAATTGATGTAAATGAGTCACCACTATTTGCAGTTAATCGTATTTTAGTCCCGATGATTAATGAAGCAATATTTGTTTTATCAGAAGGTGTTGCATCTGCTGAAGATATCGATAAAGGAATGAAGCTTGGTGCAAATCATCCAATGGGTCCTTTAAGTCTTGCTGATTTAATTGGTTTAGATACGCTATTATTTGTTCAAGATTCTCTTTACGAAGAGACACAAGACTCAAAATACCGTGCCGCACCGCTCCTACGTAAATTAGTGCGAGCAGGACATTTAGGAAGAAAAACTAAAAAAGGGTTCTATACTTACTAATCCAATTTTCAAAACTAGATTTAATTAAGGGACATGCATGATAACCTTTTAATATTGTTAATTTACACTTAAGGTTGTCATGACATGTTTTTTTAGTATTTAATCGTGGAAAATAATCAAATATTAATCATATAAAACCAATATGATTAATTGTCATTATCTGTGATATAATGTATTTACTTTGAAAGAATTATTAGAAAATTCTAAAGAATGAGTTGATTGTATGAAGATAAGGAGTGTAGTAGATGACAACAGTAGGAAGTTTAATTGAGTGGACAACAAAAAATTATCCGAATAAAATTGGACTTATTTATGAAGCAAAAGAACAAAGATGGACATACAATGAATTTAATAAGAAGGTAAATCAATTTGCTAATGGATTAGTTAAATTAGGCGTTCAAAAAGGAGATGTCGTCTCAGCATTTCTTTATAATTCGAGTGAATTTATAGTCGCCTTATTTGCTTGTGCAAAAATAGGAGCGATTTATAATCCGATTAATTACCGGTTAACGGCTTATGAATTACAATATATTTTAAATAATGCACAATCAAAAGTCCTTTTATATGAAACGAAATTAGAAGAAGTAATTCATGAGGCGATTAACTATGGAATAAAAGTAGAGTCGTTCATTCATGTAGATAAAGAAAAAGAAGCAAGTAGTCATTATTTTTATAAAATAATTGAAGAAAATGAAAGTAAAACACCACAAGTTGAATTAACTGAAGATGATCATTATATATTAATGTATACAAGTGGTACAACAGGAAAACCTAAAGGAGTTCTTCATAGTCACCGGAATATGGTTCATCATTCTTTTTTAATGAATCTATGTATGGGAATAAATTCTGAAGATATTGGACTCGCAGTTGCACCTTTAAATCATACAGCTGAGTTACATACATCGTTTCTACCTCGCGTTCAAGTTGGTGCGACAAATGTTATTTTAAGAGAATTTGAACCTATTCAAGTGTTAGAAACTTTAGAAAAAGAAAAAGTAACGCATATGTTTGCTGCACCAACAATGATAAATATGCTCTTACATGTTGAAAATTTTGACACCTATAATTTATCCGCGCTTAGATTAGTAGGGTATGGTGGTGCATCAATGGCGCCAATTTTAATTAAGAAATTCTTAGAAAAAACAAACACTGAACTTGTTCAAATGCTTGGAACAACTGAGATGGGTCCTGTTTTAACTGTATTATATTCACATGAACAATTGGCAAGACCAGGTTCAGCAGGAAAAGCTATTTTAACGCATGAAGTAAAAGTCGTTCAAACAAATGAAGATGGAAGCCCCTCACATCCAGACAAAGAATGTGAAGTGGGTGAAGTGGGTGAAATCATCGTTAGAGGACCATGTATGATGAATGAATATTATAATTTAAAAGAAGCAACAGATAAAGCGTTAGCGCATGGCTGGTATCATACAGGCGATATGGGATCCATAGATAAAGATGGATACATTTGGGTGCATGATAGAAGAGATTACCGAATTAATTCAGGTTCTGAAAATATTTATCCGCGTGAAATAGAAGATGTATTATTAGAATATGATGAAGTTGTTGACGTTGCTGTATTAGGTAAACCAGATGAAGAGTGGGGCGAAATAGTGGTCGCTTTTGTCGTAGCTAAATCAGATACTTTAACAGAAGCAGACTTAGATAATTATATTATTAAAAGTAAAAAGGTAGCCCGTTTTAAGCGTCCACGTGAATATTATTTTATTGATGAATTACCGAAAACAGCAAGTGGAAAAGTTCAAAAATTCGCTTTAGCAGATAGGTTGAAAGAAATCATGGGAGGTAAAAATATATGAGTAGTGACTTAACAAAAGAACAACAAGAAATAAAGAATGCTATTTATCAACTCGCTCAAGAAAAAATTAAACCACGTGCAATTGAAATTGATGAAGAAGCAACTTATCCTATGGATATATTTAAATTATTAAGTGAATATGGTTATATTGGGGCAAATATGCCCTCTGAATACGGTGGAGCAGACTTAGATTTACTGAGTTTTTGTACGATTGTAGAAGAAGTTGCACGTGTGTGTGCCTCTTCATCGCAAGTTGTTGTCGTTCAAGAGTTAGGTGCATTACCAATTATGATTGCTGGAAGTAAAGAGCAAAAAGAAAAGTACTTAAAGCCCCTCGCACAAGGTCAAAAAATAGGAGCTTACGCACTAACAGAACCAGGAGCCGGGTCAGATGTAAGTGGTTTAAGTACTAAAGCTGAATTAAAAGGTGATTATTATCTATTAAATGGTTCAAAAATGTTTATTAGTAACGGAGGCGTTGCTGATTTATATACAGTATTTGCAAAAACTGATCAAGGCATTTCGGTCTTTATTGTCGAAGCGGATACGCCAGGTTTTAAAGTAGGTAAACTTGAAAAGAAAATGGGTATTAAAGGTTCACCCACTGCACAGCTTTATTTAGAAGATTGTTATGTCCCAAAAGAAAATTTAGTAGGAAATGAAGGAGATGGCTGGTTAATCGCGATGAAGACATTTGATAAATCGCGCCCAACAGTTGCTGCTCAAGCACTTGGAATCGCTCAAGGGGCTTATGATGTTGCACTTGACTATGTTCAGGAGCGTGAACAATTTGGAAAAAGCATTAGTAAATTCCAAGCAATTCAGTTCACCCTTGCAGATATGGCAACTCAAATTGAAGCAGCTCGCGCTTTAGTTTACAAAGCAGCAGCTAAAGTAAATGAACTAACAGCGACAGGAAAAAATACCGACTTAACTAAAACGTCATCAATGGCTAAAATGTTTGCTTCTGATGTTGCAAATAAAGTAACGACAGAAGCAGTGCAACTACTAGGTGGCTATGGTTATATTCAAGATTATGCGGTAGAAAGAATGATGCGTGATGCAAAAATTACTCAAATTTATGAGGGGACTAATCAGATTCAAAGAATGATTATCTCTAAAATAATTTTGACAGATAATGCAAAAAACAAATAAGGAGCTGAGTCGATTGAGTCATAAAAATAACTATGTATTTATTCACGGAGCAGGGGGAACAGAAAGTAAATGGCGCGAAATGAAAACTTATTTTGCAGATGAAAATGCAAGGTATATTAATTTACCCGGTCGTGAAGATAAAGAGCATCTAACAGCTCAAACAATTGAAGAATATGCAAAAGAAGTTTCTAAAGAAATCACAGAAGATACAGTTTTAGTAGGCCATTCAATGGGTGGATTAATAGGTCTTGAAATTGCTAAAATTAATCCACTAATTAAAGGATTAGTATTAGTTGCTTCTTCGTATGAGTTACTTGTTCATCCAAGTATCTTAGATAGTTTTGCACAAGGAGAATTTCCTGAATTTTTATTTAAAGCATCTTACACAAAAGAAATTTCAAATGAATTAATTGAAGAAGAAAAAGCAGAAAAAACAAAAATCTCAAACGAAACTACTCATCAAGATTTTATTGCATGTAATACATATAAATCTGGTGCTGAAACGTTAAATAAAATAAACATACCAGTCCTTGCTTTGTTTGGTTCAGATGATAAATTAATTGATAAAAATACCGAAGAAAAACTAAAAGAAGTAAATGCTAAAGTACAAATAAGTAAACTAACAGGTGAAAAACATTATTTAATTTTGGAGAGCCCACAAAAAGTAAGTGAGATTATAAAATCATTTACTGAAAAAATTTAATATTAAATTAAGTCTGAACAAAGGAGTGTTTAAATGGGATTATATAAAAGACGAAATAAAGGGGAAGAACAACCATCAATGTTAGGTGCATTAAAATTACGCTTACCTTTTATTCATTATAAAATAGAAATACCTGATTGGATTCAAGGCGCAATATTATCGGTTGTTCCAATGAGTGTAACAGCAATTATGATGGACGTCTTAGGAATCCCATTTGAAATTGCAATAGCATTTGTTATTCTTAACAACTTTCTTTATTTATTACATACACATTTCGGTGATCCAGCAATCGCAGGCTGGATTACAGCAGGAATTCCATTATATGTTGGATTTTTAAGTAGCTTTCCGGAAGGAGAAGAACGTATACTAGCGTTAATCGCACTCCAACTTACCTTAGCCTTCATTTTTTTATTAATGGGGATATTTAAAGGAGCAGACACTTTAGTTAAACGATTACCGATGTCTTTAAAAGCAGGTATCTTACTTGGTGCTGGATTTGCAGCTGTGTTTGGTGAATTTGCACCAGATGGTCGCGTTTGGTCAATGCCGATTACTATTTTATTAGGTTCAGCCTTTGCATTTTTTATGATGTTTTCTAATACGGCAGCACCTTTAAGAAAAAAATATAGATTTTTTAGATACGTTGCTCAATTTGGTATCGCTATTCCATTTGCCTTAGCTTACATATTTGGCATTATTATCGGTGAAGTAAATACACCAGAGATTAGTTGGACACTTGTTGCACTGCCAATTAATGAAATAATTTCAAATTATAGTATCTTTGCAGTCGGTATACCAGGGATGAGTTACTTTATTAAAGCACTCCCACTTGCAGTAGCAGCATACATTATTGCTTTTGGTGATGTCTTAGTAATGAACTCTTTACTAGGTCAAGCAGATAAAGTAAGAACAGATGAGAAGCTAACGTTTAATCCGGGAAGAAATAGTATTCTTTCTTCAATCCGGAATTTTATTTTAGGGATTTTTATGCCATTCTTACCACTCGCTGGACCACAGTGGACTGCAGGTCAAGTCTTAGTTTTAAACAGGTATATGAATAATGATCGTTCTGTTGTCGATAGTTACTGGGGCGGTGCAACAGGCATTTATTGGGGAATGAGTATTGCTTTATTACTTGGACCACTTGTTACATTATTTCAACCAGGAATTAATATCGGAATGTCTCTTACTTTATTAATCCAAGGTTACTTATGTGGGTATTTGGCATTAGAAATGTTAAGCAAGAAAACAAACTTAGAACGTGGGATAGCTGTTATTGTAGGGGCTGTTTTAGCTACTCAAGGAGCAGCTTGGGGATTAGGTATTGGAATATTACTCTGGTTACTCTTAGAGAAACAATGGGTTAAATCTGATATAATTAATTAAAAAAAGAGGGATGTATGTATGTTATATATTGATGGTGAGTGGAGAGCTGGCAAAAGAAATGAATTTTTTACTGTGACAAATCCGGCAACGAGTGATGAGATTGGAGAAGTAGCGAATGCTGAAAAAATTGATGCTGAAAAAGCAGTTGATGCAGCATCCAAAGCATTTACAACGTGGTCGAAAACAACAGCATATGAACGATCAAAATATTTATCAGATGCTTATAACTTAATGATAGAAAGAAAAGAAGATATTGCTCAATTAATGAGTGAAGAACAAGGGAAACCATTAAAGGCATCAAGAAATGAAGTACAATACGGTGCAGATTTTTTACTATGGTTTGCTGAAGAAGCAAAGCGTGTATATGGAGAAGTTATTCCATCAGCTCGTAAAAATCAACGCTTTATCTCAATTAAACAACCCGTTGGAGTAGTAGGTGCAATTACGCCATGGAATTACCCAGTATCTATGTTAACTAGAAAACTAGGACCTGCCTTAGCGGCGGGATGTACAGTCGTCTTAAAACCTGCTGAGCAAACGCCACTATGTGCTAAAGCAATAATTAAAATATTTCATGACGTTGGTTTGCCAAAAGGTGTTGTTAATTTACTTTCAACAGAAAATCCAGAAGAAATTGGGAATGTACTTTTAACTGATTATCGTGTGAAAAAAATTACATTTACGGGATCAACTGCTGTTGGAAAAAAGCTAGCAGCCAAAGCTGCCGAGCAGGTTAAATCAATTTCAATGGAGTTAGGTGGCCATGCACCATTTTTAGTTTTAAAAGATGCCAATCCAGAACATGCCGCAAAAGGTGTATCATTAATAAAATATTTGAATACAGGACAAGCGTGTATTAGTCCTAACCGTATTTATGTACATGAATCAGTAGCAGATGAATTTATATCAGTCTTAAAAACGCGTGTTGAAAAATTAAAAGCAGGTTCGGGACTTGATGAAACAGTCACAATCGGACCACTAGTTAACCGAAAAGAAATTGAAAAAGTTGATAATCAAGTAAAAGATGCTAAAGAAAAAGGAGCTAAAGTGATTACTGGTGGTAAGGTGTTAACAGAAGGAAATTTAAAGAAGGGGAATTTTTACGCACCGACAATCCTTTCTGGTATAACAGAAGAGATGAAAATTTATCAAGAAGAAACATTTGGTCCTGTCGCCCCAATTGTAATCTATAATGATCAAGATGATATTTTTGCAATGGCAAATGATACTAATTATGGATTAGCGGCTTATGTTTATACTGAAAATTTATCAGCAGCAATGCACGCATTTGAAGCACTTAATTTCGGAATTATTGGTATTAACGATATTAATCCAACAAGTGCTGCTGCTCCTTTTGGTGGCATGAACGAAAGTGGCCTTGGGCGTGAGGGCGCGCGTGAAGGAATTGAAGAATATTTAGAAACAAAGCTCGGTGGTTTTCAACTTAATTAAGTGAACGATTCTTTTTGATATTTCAAGACATTATATTAAATACTTATCTCAGTAAAATTAACATCTACTTCGTTTGCTATTTTTCTGAAAGTTCGTTAATTTAAGGGTAGAGTAAAAAAGAGAGTGAGTGTTTAAAATGAAAAAAGATACACAAGACATGTTTAAAATATTAACAGAGCTACAAGGAGCACCAGGTGATGAATCACGTGTGCGTGAATTTATGGAAAGTGAACTTGGTAAATACTCAGATGAATTAATCTATGATAATTTAGGTGGCGTTTTTGGTGTTAAAAAAGGTGAGGGTCCACGTGTCATGGTCGCAGGACATATGGATGAAGTTGGGTTTATGATTACACAAATCACAGAAAATGGCATGCTTCGTTTTCAACCTTTAGGTGGTTGGTGGAATCAAGTATTACTTGCTCAGCGCGTTCAAGTAATGACAGATAACGGTCCCATTACAGGTGTGATAGGCTCGATTCCTCCACATAATTTAACACCTGAACTTAGAGCGAAACCAATGGAAATTAAAAATATGCTCATTGATATTGGAGCCGATGATAGAGAAGATGCTCTTAATATTGGAATTAAACCAGGCAATACAGTTGTTCCAATTTGTCCATTTACTCCAATGGCTAATGAGAAAAAGATTTTAGCAAAAGCTTGGGATAACCGTTATGGGTGTGGTTTATCAATCGAGTTATTAAAAGAATTACAAAACGAAACTTTACCTAACCAATTATATTCAGGAGCGACTGTTCAAGAAGAAGTTGGATTACGTGGTGCAAAAGTAGCAGCTAATATGATTCAGCCCGATATTTTTTACGCACTAGATGCTTCACCTGCTAATGACATGTCAGGTAATAAAGAAGAATTTGGTCAATTAGGTAAGGGAGCGTTACTTAGAATATTTGACCGAACAATGGTAACACATAGAGGTATGCGAGAGCTTATTTTAGATACAGCCGAGTCAAATAATATTCCGTATCAGTATTTCGTATCACAAGGTGGTACAGATGCAGGTAGTGTACATGTAGCAAACTCTGGTGTGCCTTCGTCAGTAATTGGTATTTGTTCAAGATATATTCATACATCAGCTTCAATGATTCATGTCGATGACTACGCAGCAGCTAAAGAATTAATCGTTAAACTAGTTAAAGCAACCGACCAAAGTACGGTCGATACAATTTTGAGTAAATAAATGAAAGTTATAATCGGTTCGTATAATCAAGCAAAGTTAAAAGCTGTAAAGCGTGTGTTTAAAGACTATACTGTTCAGGCCATAGATTCTCCATCTAAAGTAAGTAATCAACCGACAACAGATGAAGAAACGCTTTTAGGAGCAATGAATAGAGCTGACTATTTACACAAAAACTATCCAACAGACTTAGCCATTGGTTTAGAAGGCGGTGTCATGCTCATTAATGAAGAACTCTATTTATGTAACTGGGGAGTGCTTATGAGTTCTGATACAGAAATAATCAAGGCAAGCGGCGCGCGAATTAAATTACCTGATGCATTCATTCATGACTTATTTTCAGGTATAGAACTAAGTCAGTTAATTGATGATTATAGTAAGAAACATAATACGCGTGAATCGCTTGGAGCAATTGGGGTTTTTACAGAAGGGATCGTTGACCGGACTGAAATGTTTGAACATGTTGTTTTACTATTAAAAGGTCAATACGACCATGCCTTAAAAAATAAATAAAAATTCTCTTGAAATCAGGAATTGATTTCAAGAGAATTTTTTTATTCGTAAATATATTTAATAACATCTAAAGCTTGTTCAACTGTTTCAACAGTGACATTTGCTCGGTTTGACAGTTCTTTTAATGGGTGAATAAACTTTTCTGGGCGAATAATAATTGTAGGTTTACCGAGTGTGATAGCAGCACTCGCGTCCATTGCTGTATTCCATTGCTTATAATCTTCACCAAATAAAGCAATTACGATATCGGCTTTTTCGAGCATAACTTTTGTTCTAAAGTTATTGATGTCTGAAGCGGCCGCATCTGTATAAAGTGGGCCAGGCTGTTTACCTAAAATAGCTTCACCAATTCCATCAGAACGGTCATGATTTGTTTGTGGTGAGACGAACGTAAGTGGTAAATTATCCTTTTTTGCAGCGCTTGTTAAACGATCACGCCAATCAGTATGGATTTCTCCAGCTAAATAAACAGTTAAATTCATATTTATCCCTCCAACTCTGATTATACAAATAAATGGCTTATCAATCAATGAATAATAAGAAGAATTGTTTTGTGGAATAAGCTTTACATAGTATGATAGTATGTAGGATTGTTGAATATGTGAGAGATTAAAATAATTAACTAAATATATATATATGACTTTTAGTAGCAAAATAGCATAAAAAAGAAAGTAAAATATTATAAGGGGGATTCAACATGTCGATGACAAGTTTTAAATTAAAAAGAATTTTAGAAGAGAGATTATTAACAGATGATTACCGGACTTCGTTTAATCGTGATAACGATGAGTTTAGAATTGAATGGAAAAGTACAGGTGAAGGACTAAACATTGGATTACCAAACGTTGTCGCAAAATATAATCAAAGAGGCGATGTTGCAATCGATGAGATTGTTACTCATATCCAAGAAGCACTTCGAATTATGAATATTAAACATAATTTAACAGGTAAAGAAAAACATATATTCCCTGTTATTCGCTCAACTTCTTTTCCTACTGAAACAAAAGCAGGAAAACAACTTCTATATACAGATCATACAGCAGAAACAAGAATATTTTATGCACTTGACTTAGGTAAGTCGTATCGCTTAATTGATCAAGCTTTACTCGATGAAGAAGGCTGGACTAAAACAAGAATTGAAGAAATCGCATTATTTAATTTACGTTCTTTAAAAATTAGTTATAAAACAGACCGAGTTAGAGATAACGATTTTCACTTTATCGCAACACAAGACGGTTATGATGCGAGTCGTATACTAAATGAAGCCTTTTTAGAAGAGATGAAAGCTAACGCAAAAGGTGAATTAACAGTCAGCGTGCCACATCAAGATGTTTTAATTATTGCAGACATCGAAAATGACGTGGGATATGACATTCTAGCTCAAATAACAATGAAGTTCTTTGCTGAAGGTACAATACCAATTACTTCGTTACCGTTTATTTATGATGAGAAAGGTTTAGAGCCAGTATTTATCTTAGCTAAAAACCCCGAGAAACCAAAAAAGTAATCAGGAT
The DNA here is from genome assembly GCA_029257405.1 of Caryophanales bacterium. Taxonomy (GTDB): domain Bacteria; phylum Bacillota; class Bacilli; order Bacillales; family Amphibacillaceae; genus Pseudogracilibacillus. The sequence goes on along the minus strand of JARIBO010000013.1, from coordinate 8,404 downwards.
ATTTAATGCAAAATCACTTGTAAACTGTTAAACTATATAGTGTTACTATATTAGAAGTGTAGGTGATCTTATGTGGGGAAAAATTACTAGAGTAATTAAAAATTGGGCATACGAAGAAGTAGAAATAGAAGTAGAAAATGAAGTAAAAGAAGAAATAAAAACGAATGAAATTGAAAAACGAATCCAACCAAAAAAACCGATAACTCAAGCGAAAATAGCTTATAAATATCCGCAAAATATACCGCTTAGATTCCCATTAATACAAGAGAATTTAACGAATGAAAAAAAATCAAGAAAACAAAAATCAAATGAAACTAAAAAAATACGTAATAAAGAATATAATAGCGTTTATAATGCAGGGAAAAACCTATCGCCGACAGTTTCTTATCAGCGAAAAAGAGACTTGTCTAAGATGGAAGATATACCTGCTTATTTACGTAAAGATAGAACAAAATCGAACCCTGATGCAGTGGATTTCGAAAAACAAAGAGTAGAACGTAAACAAAAAGAACAAATAGAAAAACAAGAAAAAGCTGAAAGAATAAAACGTGGAACGACACCTGATGAACTAGATGCTATTTACAAAAAACTTAATGAAAAACCTGAAAAAAGCAGTGAAATTACAGAAAAAAATCCAAGTAAAAAAATTCCGATTATCAATGATGTTCGACAAGATTACACTAAAAAAACAGAACTTATATTAGATTCCAAACCACTATATCTTGAAGTAGAAGAAAAATCTAATCAAGACGACAAGGATAAATTGGAAAAAGATTTAATTAAGCCATCAAATAATCGATTAAAAGAAACAAGCATTTTAGAAATTAAGAAACCAGTAAAAACAGTTCAAGAAAAAGAAATAATGGAACCAAAAGAAGCATCGATTCCATTACATTTATTAAATGATTCTAAAGAATCAAATACAGAAGACTCTGATGAAGCTTGGTTACAAGAACAAAGTGACATATTAGAAGAAACATTAAGAAAATTTAATGTTGGCGCATCAGTAGTTAATGTAACCCAAGGTCCGACGGTCACGAGCTTTGAAGTAAGACCAAATTCTGGAGTTAAAGTAAGTCGAATTCGTAATTTGTCAGACGATTTAAAGCTTAACTTGGCAGCGAAAGACATCCGGATTCAAGCACCAATCCCAGGAAAAAATACAGTAGGTATTGAAGTACCTAATAAAATCCGTCAAGTAGTAAGTTTTCAAGATGTCGTTGAAAACGAAACATTTAAAAACAATGAAGATCCTTTACCGATTGCACTTGGCTTAACTGTTGAAGGCGAACCATTAATTACATCAATTAATAAAATGCCTCATGGTTTGATTGCAGGAGCAACAGGTTCAGGGAAAAGTGTTTGTATCAATACGATACTTCTGAGCTTAATGTATAAATGTCATCATGACGATGTTAAGTTTTTACTAATTGACCCTAAGATGATTGAATTATCACCTTATAATGGAATACCACATCTCATTGCGCCCGTTATAACTGATGCTAAAGCAGCATCAGCATCTCTTAAGTGGGCTGTTAATGAAATGGAAAGTCGCTACCAACGTTTTGTTAACTTAGGTGTACGTGATATAAGTAGATATAATGAAAAAATAACTGATTCAGCAGATAAAATGCCTTATCTCGTTATAGTAATTGATGAATTAGCAGATTTAATGATGGTCTCACCTCAAGATGTTGAAGATGCTATTTGTCGAATCGCTCAAAAAGCAAGAGCGGCAGGTATTCATTTACTTGTTGCTACACAAAGACCTTCAGTCGATGTCATTACGGGGTTAATTAAAGCAAATATTCCAACGCGTATCGCGTTTAGTGTTTCATCACAAATTGACTCAAGAACAATTTTAGATGAAGGTGGAGCAGAAAAATTACTAGGTAAAGGCGATATGCTATTTATGGAGAGTGGTTCTAACAAGTTGTTAAGATTGCAAGGACCATTTGTCTCTGATGAAGAAATTGAAAGAGTTACGAACCATGCACGCTCATTAGCTAAACCAGTATATTTATTTGAAGAAGAAAATTTACTAGAAAGCTTAATTACTGAAGAAGAAGATGACGAGCTTTTAGGAGAAGTTATTTATTTTATTACAGAGCAAAACAGGGCAAGCACTTCGCTATTGCAAAGAAGGTTTAGAATAGGGTATAATCGAGCAGCACGTATTATTGATACACTAGAATCAAGAGGATTAATTTCAGGACAAAATGGTTCCCAGCCTCGTGAAGTGTTGATTAATGAAGAAGAAGTAGAAGCACTCAATTTATAATTAGAATAAAAATATAAAAGCAAATTAAGGGGTCACTTTGATGAAGGAAATTGAACAAAAATTATCTGGAAAAATAGATCGTTTAACTAATAAAACATTTAAATTCGATGAACGTGTTGGAGAAGGTTGGTTTTCTGCAGTATATTTTTTAAAAACAAAAGAAATTGTAGAAAAGAAATTAGCTGATAATACAGTTACCATGCAGTTTTTTCAAAGAGGAAATTCAGTATTATGTGGTAGTGATGAAGTTATCGCACTGATTCAAACATTTGCAACAGATCCAGAAAAACTAGAAATTCATTCATTAAAAGATGGCGATAAAATTGAACCATTTGAATCAGTGTTAACAATTACAGGGCCTTATCAAAACTTTGGTTTTTTAGAAGGAATTATTGATGGTATTTTAGCACGAAGAACTTCTGTAGCTACGAATGTTTATAATGTTTCAAAAGCAGCTCGTGTTTCAGGCGTACAAAAACCAGTTATATTTATGGGAGATCGTGATGATCACTTTACGCAACAAGCAGGAGATGGGTATGCTGCATTTATCGGAGGTTCGACAGCTCAAGCCACACATGCTATGAATGAGTGGTGGGGTAAGGAAGGTATAGGTACAATGCCCCATGCATTAATTCAAATGTATGAAGGTGATATTGTCGAAGCATCTAAAGCATATTTAGAAGTATTTCCAGAAGACGAATTAATGGCACTTGTAGATTATAACAATGACGTTATCACAGACTCATTAAAAGTTGCGCATGCGTTCGGTGAAAAACTTACAGCAGTTCGAATCGATACATCAGGAACAATGGTCGATAAATATTTTTTAAGAAATTACGATTTAATGGGAACATTCGATCCGCGTGGTGTTAATCCAGAACTAATCTTTGCACTGAGAGAAGCGTTAGATAGTGAAGGATTTGAGCATGTTAAAATCGTTGCAAGTGGTGGATTTAATGAGAGTAAAATCACAGCATTTGAAAAACGTCGTGTACCTGTTGATATGTATGGTATTGGTCGCGATTTACTAAAAGTTAATATAGGTTTTACTGGCGATAATGTCTTATTAAATGGGAAACCATCAGCAAAACAAGGAAGAGTATACAAACCAAACGATCGATTGGAACATGTGGACTTAGCAATAAAAAATAAATAAGTTAAATATCTTGGAGGTTTATTATGAAAACTTACCATTTCATTGGTATAAAAGGAACAGGGATGAGTGCACTTGCTCATATTTTACATGACTCTGGAGAAAAGGTAAGAGGTTCTGATATAGATAAATATTTTTTCACAGAAGATGCTTTAATAGAAAAAAATATAGAAATATTACCTTTTTCAGCAGATAATATTACAGGCAAAGACATTATCATTGCAGGTAATGCTTTTTCGGACCAACATATAGAAATAAAAAAAGCAAAAGAAATGAATGTAGAATTTTATAAATATCATGAGTTTTTAGGCGAATTAGCTAAACAAAATAGAAGCGTAGGTGTAACAGGTTCTCATGGGAAAACATCTACGACTGGATTACTTGCACATGTCCTTGAAGAAAGTATGCCAATATCTTATTTAATAGGAGATGGTACAGGAAGTGGACATGAAGAAAGTAAATATTTTGTATTTGAAGCTTGTGAATATAAACGTCATTTCTTAGAATACTATCCTGATTATGCAATTATGACGAATATTGATTTCGATCATCCAGATTATTTTAAAGATGTTGATGATGTATTTGACGCATTTCAAGAAATGGCTTTTCAAGTTAAAAAAGGAATCATCGCTTGTGGTGATGATGAATACTTACACAAATTAGAAACGCGCGTACCAATCGTATATTATGGATTGTCAGATACGAATGATTTTCAAGCACAAAATATAGAAGAAACTGAAGCAGGAACTAAATTTGATGTATTTGTAAGAAATACATATTTTGATACATTTTTAATTCCGATGTATGGAAATCATCATATTTTAAATGCTCTTTCGGTTATTGCTTTTTGTCATTATGAAAAAATTAGTAGCGATGTGATGAAAAACTTAGCAACATTTGGTGGCGTTAAACGCCGTTTCCAAGAACGCAACTTCGGCTCACAGGTTATTATTGATGATTATGCACATCACCCAATTGAAGTCACAGCAACAATAGATTCGGTGCGAAAAAAATACCCCGAAAAAGAGGTAATCGCAATATTTCAGCCACATACCTATACAAGAACAGCTATGTTTTTAGATGATTTTGCTACAAGTCTAAAAGAAGCTGATCAAGTATATTTATGTGATATATTTTCATCTGCTCGTGAAGAATCAGGAGATTTAACAGTACAAGACTTAATCGATAAAGTACCAAATAGTCACTTTATTGATATTGAAAGTGTATCTGAACTTGCTCAATATAAAGATGCAGTATTAATTTTTATGGGTGCAGGAGACATTCAGAAGTATCAAGTTGCTTATGAAGGAAAAAAAAGTGAATAATTACCTTAATATGGTCGATTTAATCTAAATTAGAGTATATAATAGATTTATGTTTAAACATTCATTTATTAGGTTATACAGTTTGTACCAATATTTTATTTAGTATCATACTAAAAAAATTAATGAAATAATTTAAAAGGGGAGTTGAATTTAATGGCAGCAGCACTATCAATCGCCGCAATTATTGTAGCAATCGCATTTGCAGTTTTAGTAGGTTATATCGCACAAACATTATCTGCAGCAAAAAGAACACTTAATAATGTAGCAGATACATTAGAAGGTTTAGAAAAACAAGTAGAGGGTATTACTTCAGAAACAACATTGTTGTTAGAAAAAACAAATGATTTAGCTGCAGATATTACGAATAAATCAGCTAATTTAGACAATGTATTTTACGGTGTAGATGAGTTAGGTGGTACATTCTTTAAGTTAACTCAGAGTTTAAGCAGACTATCATCTAATATTTCAAAGACATCGACTGAAGATGTTGAAAAAGCAACCCAAGCTGTAAAATGGGGAACAGCAGTCATGAATCTTATCAATAAAAAGAAATAAGCTAATTAATCAATATAAATGGAGGAGATTGAATATGTCAAACAATAATATTAATACAAAAGACTTTCTAATAGGTTCTCTTATAGGTAGTATTGTAGGAGCTTCAGTAGCACTTTTATTTGCACCTAAGACAGGAAAAGAATTACGTGAAGAAATTAACGTAGGTTCAAAAGAAGCATTAGAAAAAGCAGGCGACTGGAAAGAATCAGTCCAAGAAAAAACAACTGACTTTTCAGAAAAAGCAATAACAAAAGGAACTGAATTAAAAGACAAAAGTTTAGAAGCAACAAAGAAAGTTACAGATAATGTGACTGAATTCTCTAAAGAAACAACAGATAAAACAAAAGACTTAGCTAAAAACGTTTCAGAAAAAGCGAAAAATTTAGCACAAGACGTTTCTGAGACTTCGTCAGAAATCAAAGACGAAATAACTGATCATACGAAATCAGTTGCTGAAGATGCGAAATCAAAATCAGAAAAATTAAGAAAAGATGCAGAAGGCTTGAAAGACGATGTAGTTGCAGATGCGAAAGATTTAAAACAAGACGCAGAAAAAGAAGCAGAAGCATTAAAAAATAAAGCTAAAAAATAAAGTTGAATTAAAAGATATATTAAAAAACCAGATTATTTCCATCTTTAAGTAGAATGGATAAATCTGGTTTTTTAATATATAAACAAATAAATGTTTTCATTAGAATTATCTTTAATAAAAGTATATACTGTAATAACAACTAAACATAAAACAATTATAAATTGAATTGTTTCAATTGTTAGAAAACAAAGAAGGAGAGTAGTTTGATGACTAATAATGAAATGGATAAATTACGTGAAGAACTGGATAGTTTAAATTTAGATATCTTAAAACTCGTTAATAAGCGTGCTGAGCTTGTTCAACAAATTGGTGGAATAAAAGGTAAGCAAAGCACACGTCGTTTTGATCCAGTTAGAGAACGTGACATGCTTGATAAGATTGTTGAAAACAACGATGGTCCGTTTGAAGACACGACAGTGAAGCATATTTTTAAAGAAATATTCAAAGCTGGTTTAGATATTCAAAAAGAAGATCATCAAAAAGAACTACTCGTTTCGCGTAAAAGAAAACCTGAAGATACAATCATTGATATAAATGGTGCTAAATTCGGAAACGGGGAAGCGCACTTTATTACGGGTCCTTGTGCAGTAGAAAGCTATGAACAAGTAGCAAGTGTAGCAAAAGTTGTAAAAGACCAAGGTTTAAAATTATTACGCGGTGGTGCTTATAAACCAAGAACATCTCCTTATGACTTCCAAGGATTAGGTCTAGAAGGTTTAAAAATCTTAAAGCGTGTTGCAGATGAATATGGTTTAGCAGTTGTCAGTGAAATTGTTACACCATCAGATGTTGAAGAAGCTTTAGATTATATTGACGTTATCCAAATTGGTGCAAGAAATATGCAAAACTTTGAATTATTAAAAACAGTCGGTGAAACAGACAAACCCGTTATTTTAAAACGAGGAATGTCGGCTACAATTGCAGAGTTTATTGGCGCAGCAGAGTATATTATGTCGCGTGGTAATGGTAATATTATTCTGTGTGAGCGTGGAATTAGAACGTATGAAACAGCTACAAGAAATACATTAGATATTTCTGCTGTACCTATTTTAAAACAAGAGACACATTTACCAGTAATCGTTGATGTTACTCATTCAACAGGTAGAAGAGATTTATTAATTCCAGCAGCTAAAGCAGGAATAGCTATTGGTGCCGATGGTATTATGGCTGAAGTACATCCAGATCCAGCAGTTGCTTTGTCAGATGCACAACAGCAAATGGATTTTGATCAATTCGAGACATTCATGGATGAATTAAATACTTTTTCAAATAAATTAAAATAAGTTAAAATAAAACGAGCAGAATTTGAAAAAAATTCTGTTCGTTTTTTTGTGTTTTTCCCCTGTCTAGAGTATGATAAGAACAGGTATATAATAAAGTTCGTTCGGAGGTATATAATAATGAGTAATATAACTATTTATGATGTTGCAAGAGAAGCTAATGTTTCCATGGCAACAGTTTCTCGTGTTGTTAATGGTAATCCTAATGTGAAACCAACAACACGTAAAAAAGTATTAGGTGTAATTGAAGAGTTAGGATACCGTCCTAATATTGTTGCTAGAAGTTTAGCAAGTAAAAAGACAACAACAGTAGGTGCCATTATACCTGACATTTCAAGTGTTTTTTATTCAGAATTAACGCGTGGAATAGAAGATATAGCGACAATGTATAAATATGATACAATTTTAAGCAACTCAGATCAAAATATTGATAAAGAAATCAACTTGATTAATTCGATGCTAGAAAAACAAGTGGATGGAATTATTTTCATGGGTGGAAAAATAACTGATGAACATATTAAACAATTTAAAACATCACCAGTTCCAGTTGTTTTAGCAGCAACGTATGATCCAACGCAAACGCTTCCTTCAGTAAATATTGATTATGAAGCAGCAGCTTATGAAGCAACAATGCATTTGATGCGTACAGAGAAGAGTCAGCCTGTATTTATCACAGGAGAAGATTATGTTCAATCTAACTATTTAAAACTAATAGGGTATAAAAGAGCTTTATCTGAATTAGGAATAGAATTTGATGAAAATCTTGTAGTTGAAAATAGTTGTAACTATAATGGCGGTATGAAGAGTATTCAAAAGTTAGTTAAGGATGAGTATCCAGTGAATCGTGTATTTGTCGCAACAGATGAAACGGCACTAGGTGTTATCCATGGGGCTCAAGATCTAGGATTAAAAGTACCTGAAGATATCGAAGTAATTGGTTTTAATAATACGCGTGTAGCAATGATGGTTCGTCCTACATTAACAACTGTTATGCAACCAATGTATGATATTGGAGCAGTTGGTATGAGATTACTCACTAAATATATGAATAAAGAAGAAGTGGATGAAAAAGAAGTTATTCTTCCACATCGTATTATTGAAAGAAATTCTACAAAAAAAATATAAAAATAATAAAAGCTCTATTCAATTAATTGAATAGAGCTTTTTGTTACTTTAATCTTTCTTATCTTTTTTCTTTTTATCTTTGTCTTTTTTATC
>JARIBO010000043.1 GCA_029257405.1 Caryophanales bacterium | reverse complement strand
AATTTTAATTGTACTAAATTAATTAAACCGTTTAATGTTAAGAATTTCACTTTATAGCCTGTTTTAATAATTGAAGTGTACTTTTCTCTATCTTCTTTTGCTAAGTTTTTTAAGATATCAAAATCCTCTTCTTCAATTAAACCGTTCCAGTCTTCAATTGTTTCGTTAGCAATTTCAAGAAGTTTTTCATTTGTTACACCTTGTTTTCTTAAGTTCTCTATGACGTAAGCTTCTTTTAATGTGATTGCTTCTTTTGACATTTAATCACCTCTTTTTTATTTTAAAGTTATGAGTTAAGGATTCGTCGTCCATAAGCCAGCTGTTTTTAAAAATACGCGTTTATTTAGTTTTAATTGCGCAATCATTAATTCTGCCATATCTTCTGGTTGAAGTACATTTTCTTCATCACCTTTAACTAAACCTTCATTAATAGCAAGGTCTGTTACTACCGTACTTGGCGTGAGTGCTGACACACGAATATCATGTTTTCTTGCTTCCATTGCTAGTGACTCAGTAAGACCTAGTACGCCAAATTTAGATGCACTATATGCACTTGTAATCGCACCGCCTTTTTCTCCAGCAGTTGACGAAACATTAATAATATCGCCTGATTTTTGCTCTATCATTTTTGGTAATACGGCACGTGTCACATAATACATACCTAATAAGTTCACTTGAATAATTCGTTCCCATTCTTTTATTTCAAGCTCTAAAAATCCACCAAATTTAGCGATACCTGCGTTATTTATTAAAATATCGACAGAACCTAATTCGTTTGTGACATGTTCAATCGCTGAAACCACTTCATCATTAACTGATACGTCAGCTGTAGCGATCGAAACCTTCACACCCTCTGCTCTTGCTTCTTCTGCAACACGCTCTAAATCAGCTTTCGTTCGCGCAATAAGACCTAGCGATACACCTTCTTTAGCTAGCGCTAGTGCTGCTGAGCGTCCGATACCTTTTCCTGCTCCTGTTATAATTGCATTTTTACCTTTTAATATTATTGCCATTATTAATTCCTCTTTTCTATATTTATACTTTCACTCGATTTAACAACGCGCGTACTTCATCTGTTGAGTTTGTTGACATTAATTCATTTCTTAACTCACTTGCACCTTTAAATCCGCGTACATATATCTTAAAAAAGCGGCGTAATGCAATGAATGGACGTAACTCTAGCTTTTTTGAGTACTCATCATAAAGATCAAGATGAAATCTAAATAAATCGAGTAATTCTTCACTACTATGTTCGCGTGGCTCTTTTTCAAAAGCGAATGGATTTTTAAAAATACCTCGGCCAATCATCACACCGTCAACACCATACTTATTTACAAGCTCCATACCTGTTTCATAATCAGGTATATCACCATTAATCGTAAGTAGTGTATTTGGAGCAATCTGATCACGCAACTGCTTAATTTCTGGGATCAGATCCCAATGTGCAGGTACATCGCTCATTTCTTTTTTTGTTCGTAAATGAATAGAAAGGTTTGCGATATCTTGCTTTAAGATATGCGTTAACCAGCTACGCCACTCGTCTACTTTAAGGTATCCTAGTCTTGTTTTGACACTAACCGGAAGCCCTCCTGCTTTTGCAGCTTGGATAATGCTCGCCGCAGTATCTGGATGGTTAATTAAGCCGCTACCTTTTCCTTGCGTCGCAACGTTATGGACGGGACATCCCATATTAATGTCGACTCCTTTAAATCCGAGTTCAGCCATACCGATACTCATTTCTTTAAAATGGTCTGGTTTATCACCCCAAATATGAGCAACAATGGGTTGTTCGTCTTCTGTAAACGTCAAGCGTCCTTGGACACTAAAAATCCCTTCAGGGTGACAAAAACTTTCTGTATTTGTAAACTCTGTAAAAAACACATCTGGTCTACCTGCTTCACTAATAACATGACGAAAAACAACATCCGTCACATCTTCCATTGGCGCGAGTATAAAAAATGGGCGTGGCAAATCGTTCCAAAAATTATTTATCATATTAAAATTCGAATCCTTTCATTGTAAGCTACCGAATCATATCTTTAAATTTTTCATCTAGAGATAGTTTACATTAAAAACAATAAAAAGACTCCTCTTAAGTTTTAAAAACTTAAGAAAAGTCTTTTAAATAAACATTCGTACTTATTATTGTTTTAAAGCACCATCTGCTTCAGGTATGTTGTCAATATCAAGTGCATTAATTTCACAGAAATATTCTAAGAAATCTTCTGCTTGCTTAACTTCTGCTTCATCTGTTTTTAAGGCAATAATATCCTTTAAGATTTGAGCTGTCCAAATATTATCAAAGTAACGATATTTACCTGAATTCCACGTTGTACGGTGTGGATAATTTTTATTAATATAATAATTCCAAAACAGCATTTTCTCTGCTTCTTCATCAGTTAGTTTAATTTTAAATTCTTCATGTGATGGAACCATTCCATCATCAATTTGATTACCAAAGAACGATTCATTTACCATATAAATTCCGAGGATTTTTCTTTCTGTTTCTTCTTGTTCAGATCCTCTAACTGTTAATAAACCAGCACTATTAGGACTTAGACGTGCGACTCTATTTGGCTCGCCTTTATTTTTTCCACTTTGAACTTCACCCGTAAAGACTGTCCAGTCATCAAAAACTGTTTCTTGTTCTTCTTCGTCTAACCAAAAAACAATTTGTGAGCTTTCATGAATTTTAAGGTTTCTCATTTTTTCTTTACGTTGCTGTTCAGCCATTTGTCTTTCTTTTTCTTCTTCAAGCTTTCTATCATGCTCTGCTTTTTCAATTTCTCTTTGGAATAGGACTTTATTTAGAGATTCTGCCATATCTTCGTCAGTGAGTTTGATAAAAGTTCTAAATGCATCAGGATAAACAAATTTTTTAATATCATCATTAAATTCAATCGTTATAATAAACTCATCTTGTCCTACTATATTTCCTTTACCAAAAACTGTATGAGTTATTTCTTTATTAATTAAATCCACTAACCCACTTCCTTTTCATAAAATATTTAGGCATTTATTTAACCTATTCAAAATAAAAAACCGCACTCAAATTCTTTCTTTAAAGAAATTGTGTACGAACTAAAATACAATGTCAAAACTATTCTACTTATAATAATACCATATATTCTGATTATTTACAAATTTATGAGTTGACAATGATGAATTGTTTATCGTATAATATGCTGTTTAATTTTAACACCTTCAAGAACTTAGGCTTTGTTGGTATATTAGACTATTCATTTTTAACTCATAATCACTAAAAGCGTGTATATAAAACGAAGTATCTATGCTAATATTAATAGAAGTGATATTTTAGTAAATGAATCTAATATTTAATTCCTTCTAATTTTATTTGTCAGAATAATTCAAATATTTTTATATCTTAAATATGAGAAAGTGAGCGTGGTTATAATCGAAACTAATTTAAATAATGAGAAAAGAACAATTGGTTTTATTATTAGTAATAAGGATAATGAAAAAAGAAGAGCTATTTTACCAGACGATTTAACTTCTATTAAAAATCTCGATTCGCTTTACTTTGAAACAGGTTATGGTGAAGTACTTGGCATACAAGATAGTGCCTATACTTCTCTTGGTTGCAATGTTTTACCTCGTGAAGACGTTTTACGTCAAGAGATTATTTGTGAACCTAAAATTGGTGATGCAAACTATTTAAATGAATTAACAGAAGGACAAACAATTTTTGGTTGGGTACATGCGCTCCAAAATAAAGAAATGACTGATATTTTAGTCAACAATAAAATAACTGTCTTTGCTTGGGAAGATATGTTTGAAGAAGGCCGTCATATTTTCTTCCAAAATAATATGCTAGCTGGGGAAGCGGCAGTATTAAATGCCTTTCAAGCATATGGCGATACGCCGGCTGACAAAAAAGTAGCTGTCCTAGGGCGAGGTAATTCTGCTAAAGGTGCGATTAAAATATTAACGCAGCTTGGTGCTGAAGTTCAGTCATATGACCGAGAACATGAATTGCTCTTCAAAGAGGAACTACATGAATACGACATTATAGTCAACGCTGTTTTATGGGATATGAACAGAAAGGATTACCTCATTTCAAAAACTGATTTAAGTAAAATGAAGCAGCACGCCATGATTATTGATGTGAGCTGTGATGAAGATGGAGCAATTGAAACAACTAAGGCCACGACAATTAATGAGCCAACGTATGAAGTAGATGGTATTGTTCATTACGCAGTTGATCATACACCTAGTATTCTTTACCGAACTGCAACACGTTGTATTTCAGAGGAAGTAAAAAACTATCTCGATCAACTTGTTGAAAACAAAATCGGTGATGTATTAAAAAACGCATTAATTATTGATAACGGTAAAGTGATTGACGAAAGAATTAAGACGTTTCAAAATAGATAACTTTAAATTAAAACTCCTGATAAATTTATTCAGGAGTTTTTTAATTGCTATTCATTTGATTGATCTATATTTTATTTTGGTACTTCTCCTAATTTACTTTCAGTGCTTTTTAAGTACTTCAAATAAATATCTTCCTTATAAATATGCTGTTCATTATTTTGAATGATTTCTTCAACAGATAAAATACCTTCTTTTGACTTAATTTCTTCGAGTTTTTCTTTGCTGTCTTTTTCAACGTCAAATATTTGAACAATTACGCCACCTTTTGGACCGTTTCCTGGTAAAGTCTTTGTTTGTTCAAGATATTTTATCGTGATATTATATTTTATTTTAAAAAACTTCTCTAAAAAATCTCCTGTTTTCCCTAAAGGAAGAGATAATCCTGGCCAAAAACAACGGATTGTACCTTCTTTTATTAATGAATCCATTTTTCCCTCCTATAAAATAAATTTCAATTGATTATGAGTTATATTATACTACTTTTTTTAAGTTGATAAAGTTACTTGCATGAAAATTTTGTAAGAGATAATTAACTGTTTAAAGTAAAATTTGACAGCGCATATACTTTGTCTGTAGTATAGCTAAAGTATGGATTAAAACAACATTTTTATTATGTTAAATGAGGTGGAAGTTTTGGCAATATTAAACTGGCTTGTTGGACCGTTTAATGATTTTATTTGGACATACATTTTAATCGCTGCATTACTCATTATCGGGGTATATTTCACGATTCGAACACGATTTGTTCAAATACGTTTATTTAGAGAAATGTTTCGCTTAATTGTTGAAAAAAAGAATAGTGATGACGGCGTCTCGCCTTTCCAAGCTTTCACAATCAGTGCGGCGTCACGTGTCGGTACTGGTAATATTACAGGTGTAGCATTAGCTATTGGAATTGGTGGACCTGGCGCAGTATTTTGGATGTGGATGATAGCTGTAATAGGTATGGCTACTGCATTTGTTGAAAGTACTTTAGCTCAAGTTTATAAAGTAAAAGATGGCTATATGTTCCGTGGTGGTCCAGCTTATTATATAGAAAGAGCGCTTGGTTATCGTAAGCTTGGAATTGTCTTTGCGATTTTATTAACGCTATGTTTTGGATTTATTTTTAACGCTGTACAATCTAACACGATTAGTCAATCATTTATGGATGTTTTTAATGTACCAGATTGGTTAGTTGGAATTATACTCGTTTTACTCGCTGCTGTCGTTATTTTTGGTGGTGTTCAACGGATTGTTAAAGTAACGCAGTTTATTGTGCCAATTATGGCTACTTTTTATATCATTATTGCACTTTATGTCGTTGTGACGAATATATCAGAAATACCAGCTGTTTTTAAATTAATTATTGATAGCGCATTTGGTATAAGGGAAGTTGTTGGTGGTGGAATTGGTGCAGCTTTAATGCAAGGGATTCGCCGGGGATTATTTTCAAACGAAGCCGGTATGGGTAGTGTACCTAATGCTGCTGCAACTGCTAATGTTTCGCATCCTGCAAAACAAGGTTTAGTTCAAAGTTTGGGCGTATTTTTTGATACGATTGTCATTTGTTCAGCAACTGCCTTTATTATTATATTAGCTGGGCTATATACATCAGGCGCACAAGATGGCATTATTTTAACACAAGCATCATTAGCACTTCACGTTGGACCTTGGGCTACGTATTTCATTGCAATAGCTATTTTGTTCTTTGCATTTAGTTCAATTATTGGGAACTATTACTACGGAGAAACAAATATCGAATTTATTAATGCAAATAAAGCTTGGCTAACTGTCTACCGTGTTTTAGTTTTAGGAATGATTATGTTTGGTGCGCTTGCTACCGTTGAAATTGTTTGGTCGATGGCTGACTTATTTATGGGTATGATGGCGATTATCAACTTGTTTGCAATTGCCTTACTTGGAAAAGTCGCCTTTAAAGTATTAGAAGATTTTTCGAAACAACGTAAAATGGGGTTAAATCCTATATTTAAAGCAAGTTCTATCCCAGGACTTAAAAACGCTGAATGTTGGGAAGACGACCAAGAAAACTAATTCAATCAAAAAAAGACTTCGCAATGAATCGCGAAGTCTTTTTATGTCTATTTATTTAGATTCTGCTAATTCTTCATCTAGTTTCAATAACTCTTTTGCTTTATTTTGAACTTCATGAAGAAGTTCGGGATTTTCTACTAACTTCTTCCCATAAGAAGGAATCATTTCTTCTAGTTTTGGCTCCCAGTCTTTAATTTGATCTGGGAAACAGTGTGTCATTAAATCAATCATAACTTCAACTGCTGTTGAAGCACCAGGTGATGCACCGAGTAACGCAGCAATTGAACCATCTTCTGATTTAACGAGTTCTGTTCCAAATTGTAATGTTCCTTTTCCACCCGCTTCAGTATCTTTAATCACTTGAACACGCTGACCTGCAGTGACACTATCCCAATCTTCTATTTTAGCAGTCGGGATAAACTCACGCAGTTCTTCCATCCGTTGTTCTTTTGATAACATGAGCTGAGAAATAAGGTATTTTGTTAGCGATAAATTTTTCGCTCCTGCTGAAAGCATTGTAAAGACATTATTAGGTTTCACTGATCCGATTAAGTCCATATTAGAACCTGTCTTTAAAAACTTCGGTGAAAAACCAGCAAATGGGCCAAACATTAACGTCTGTTTACCATTTATGTATCTTGTATCTAAATGTGGTACAGACATTGGAGGTGCTCCTACTGCAGCTTTACCATAAACTTTTGCTAAATGGTCTTTTGCTACTTCAGGATTATTACACACAAAGAAAACACCACTCACAGGGAAACCACCTAATTGCTTACTTTCAGGTATACCTGTTTTTTGTAGTAATGGAAGTGCTGCGCCACCTGCTCCAATAAAGACAAATTTTGCAGTATGAAATTCTAATGTATTATCTGCTAAGTTACGTACTTTTACTTCCCATCTTCCGTCTGCTAACTTTTTAATATCCTCTACTGTACTCAGATAATTAACTGATGCATTTTCTTTTTCTAAATGATCTAATAATTTACGAGTCAATGCACCAAAGTTCACATCTGTCCCGTCATCTACTTTTGTGCCAGCTATTGGTTCATTATTTTCTCGACCACGCATAATAAGTGGCATCCACTCTGCTAATTTTTTTGGATCTTCAGAGTATTCCATTTCTTCAAATAGTGGATTAACAGACAATAATTCATGTCTCTTTTTTAAGAATTCCACATTTTCTTTACCATGTACGAGACTAATATGCGGTAGTGGCATAATAAATTCTTCAGGGTCTTCAATTAATCCTTTTTCAACAAGGTAAGACCAAAATTGTTTTGTTACTTGAAAATCTTCATTAATTTGTACTGCCTTTGTTATATCAAGCGAGCCGTCTGCTTTTTCTGTTGTATAATTTAATTCACATAAAGCAGAATGACCTGTACCAGCATTATTCCACTCATTCGAACTTTCTTCTCCAGGTTCACCGAGTTTTTCAAATATAGTAATATCCATTTCCGAATCTACTTCTTTTAGCATTGTACCTAATGTTGCACTCATAATTCCTGCACCAATCATTATAACGTCTGTGTTCGTTTGCTTTTTCACCATTATTATCCTTCCTTACTTTTTAAGTTTTTCAGAAAGAACGTAGTTGCTTTTTTCTAAATAAAATATAAAAATGCAATCTACTAATATCTTTTTGAGTATCACACATTCCATCAAGTAGTATAACATTTTATCCTTGACTTTTAAATTATATGCCTTTTGAAATACTTCTTTAACACCTTAATAAAGCTAAAACGCCATGCCTGCTTGCGCTTACAATATATATTTACCTAATTCTAGTGTTACACGAATTAATCACACTTTTACTTTGATTGATACTTTTCATTAAGAAACATGTATAATCTGGATTAGAGGAGTTGAAGAAATGAATAAAAAAGAAATTTCACACTTCCGGAGACAATTTAAACCGGATAATGAAAACTTAAATATTCACAACATATTTAATGTATATGTTCAAAAAGAAACAGGCGATATTTATCATCACGAAACAAATGCATTCGGCATCTTAGAAAAAGAAACACAAGATTTGTTTCTTGATAACTTTAAAAAAGTACTTGGTGGAACAGTTGATTCAAAGCTATTTACCTTAAAGTTTAAAAGTGATCCACAAAATAAAAATGAAACACAAACTGTTTTATATGATTCATTACATACAGATGATAAAAATGAGTGGCAGAATCACATGCTTGAAATTGTTGAAAAAATTTATGCAGAAAAGGTATATGATTTTGATACGGTTGTTACTTTTATTCATGGTGAATACCGTAAGCCTGCTAAAAAATCTGCTGAAGATGAAAACAATGATGTCTATGCAAATAAATTTATTTTATGTAGCTTAAATAAAACAGATCAACCAGAAACAAGTTTTACCTTTGATTATATCGAAAAAGCATTTAAAGTATCACACGACGTCGATCCAGTCATTAATCTGATTAAACCTTTAACAGGCTTTGTCTTCCCCGCATTTCATGACTATGCCTCAGATGTAAACCATGTTCTTTATAGTGCTGTAAAAGCAAATGAACCTGATGAAATATTCATTGATTCTGTTTTAGAATGCGAGGGGATGATGACTGCTGCTGAAAATAAAGATAGCTTTGAACTTGTTGTTAACCGGTTAGCTGGTGATAAAGTTAATGCAAATACGCTTTCAAATATGTATGAAGAAATTGATCAAATCATTCAAGATAGTAAAGATGAAGAAGAAACCGATGTTCCAGACCTTGATTACAATGATGTTGAACATATTTTAACAACGAGTGGAATTGAAGATGTCGACACTGAAAAAGTAAAAGAAACATTAAAAACAATTTTTGATGATGAACAACATTCCTTTAAAGCAGAAAGTTTACTTCCTAAAAAAGTAAATATTAATACTGAAATCGCAAAAATTTCAATTGATCCCAAACATTTAAAAAATGTTAAATATATAACTTATGAAGGCAAACGTTGCTTGCTTCTTGAAATTGGTGACGATGTTGAAATTGAAGGATTTCAACTTGATTCTTCTAAATAAAACGAACCAGAAACTATTTTTCTAATGGTTTCTGGTTTCTTTTTTTAAAAGTACCGAAAATTTGATTTTAGATTATAAAAAATGTAAAATACACTTTTCACAATAGCATCTACCGGGAGGGCATCGATTGATTAAATTTACAAAAGACTTATTCATGATTACTTTAGGCTCGTTATTATATGCCTTAGCCATAAATTTACTTATCATTCCAAATAACTTTGCTGATGGAGGAATTGCTGGAGCGTCGATTATTTTGCACTACTTACTCGACTGGTCACCAGGTATAATAAATTTCGTTTTATCTGCAATTATTATCCTGATTGGTTACCGCGCATTACCTAAACGAATCACAATTTTAACAATTATTACAGCACCGCTAATTTCGTTACTTATTATTCTTACTGAAGTGAATATCGATCCATTAGCTGATCCGCTTGTTTCAGCTATATTTGCTGGAGTGTTGGGTGGAGTAGGAACAGGTTTTATTTTCCGGACTGGTAGTTCGATGGGTGGTACAAGTATTATCGCTCGCATGTTTAACCATAATTGGGGATGGGAATTAACCCGCACAAACCTTGTTTTAGATATAATTATTGTTTTTTCAGGTTATCTTGTTATTGGTCCTTTAAACACACTCTATACAATTATTTCATTATTTATTGGAAAAAAGGCTACAGATATCATTATCGATGGACTTGATTCTAGAAAAGCAGTCAGTGTTATTTCAAACGATGCCGCTGAAATTATCGAAGAAGTTACTCAGCAACTACAAATCAGCGCGACTGTTTTTGAAGGATATGGTCTTTATTTAAGAGAACCTACCGATATGGCTTATATGATCATTAACAAATATCAACTTTTTAAATTAAAGCGGATCATCAACTCAATTGATGACACTGCCCTCGTTGTCGTTCATGATGTGCGAGATGTTTTCGGTGGTAGCTTTAAATGGACAAATTAAAATAAATAAAAAACTTATACTTAACTTTCAAATTAAGTATAAGTTTTTTTGCATGCTAAAGATTGTTAGACAATCACCATAAAAGAAGTATAATAATGAGCAAAAGGAGGTTTTTTATGAGTTCGAAGCAAGGTAAACCGTGGTTTGCTCAACAGAACTGGGAAGACATTCTTTTTATTCATAAACCAGTTAATCCTGAACACTTAAAGTCTTTTATACCCTATCCATTTGAAATTGACCTCTATAATAATAAAGCTTGGGTAAGCATCGTTCTTTTTAGAGCAAAGGGTAGCCGTCTTCGCTTTATGCCTTCATATTTATCCTTTCCTCCCTACTACCAAATGAATCTACGTACTTATGTGCGCTTTGGAAATGAACGTGGGGTTTACTTCTTTAAAATTCATGCAAGTAACAAACTTGTAAACCTAGCTGGAAACATCGTAGCTCTTCCCTTTTCAAAAGCAAATATGGTAATCAATAAAGAAAAAGACAAACTTTTATTTAAAGCTAAACATCTATTTAATCAGCGCGAAAGTAAGCTAAGCTTAACTTATAAAGCACAAAAGAAAACTATTAATCCCTCTGATGATTCATTAGCTTATTTTTTAACTGAACGGTATGCTGTTTTGATGATTCGAGATAATTCAATTATAAAAGCACCTATTTTTCATACTCCTTGGAATTTAAATAAAGCAAAAATCTCTATTTTAGACTCTAAGCAGATGCCTTTTTCACTTGCAAATAATGTCGTTACGCATTACGCAAATTTTAAACATACTTTAATCTATCCACTTGAAATAATCGGTAAAGTTAGTACGAGCTAAAAATTACATCTGTATCTTTAATAATTTCAAGAATTGTTTGACAACTTAGATTTTTTGTCATATGATGATACTCATATTCAAATCAAAACTAAATTAAATGCACGCAAACTCTTATAAAGATAGGTTGAGGGACTGGCCCTGTGATACCTTGGCAACCATTGAAGTAACATTCAAACGGTGCTAAATCCAGCGAATTATTTATTCTAATTCGAAATATAAGGGGACTGCTTATAACAATATGTTTTTTTATTATTGTAAAGCGACCTCTTATTTTTAATAAGAGGTCGCTTTTTTAATTTGAAATAAGGAGGTTAAGTTAGATTAGCAGTTGATTATAGCATATTAATAATCAGAAATTACTGAAGATTACATAAAGTTATATAATTTTAATATAAAGGGGAAATATAAATGAAAAAAACAATCAGCTTAATCATTCTCAGTATCGGATTACTAATTTTAGCAGCATGTGGTTCAAACGAAGGAAGTTCAAAAGAGAGCGAAAAAACAGATATAAACATTGGAGCAACTGCAGGACCCTATAGCGATCAAATAAAAGAAAGTATTGCACCGCTATTAGAAAATGAAGGTTACACAGTTAATGTGACTGAGTTTAGTGATTACATTCAACCGAATAAGGCATTAGAAGAAAATGCGATTGATGTAAATGTCTTCCAAAATGCCATTTATTTAGAGCAATTTAATGAAGATCATAATATGGATTTAGTCGCATCATACGCTGTCCCATCAGCTCCAATTGCATTGTATTCAGATAAACATGACTCACTTGAAGATATTAAAGACGGAATGAAAGTTACTTTGCCAAACGATCCAACAAATTTAGCACGCTCATTACATATGTTAGTTGATTTTGGCTGGGTCACAATTGATGATTCAGTTAAACAAACAACTGCTTCTGAAAAAGATATTATCGATAATCCATATAACTTAGATGTTCAACCAATTGAAGCAGCACAAACACCACGTTCTTTAAATGATTCAGATTTCGCATTTATTAATGGTAACTTTGCACTTGCAGCTGATTTAAATTTATCTGATGCTGTTGCAATTGAAGACACACCAGAAGATTATTTAATTTATGTAACTCTTCGCAGTGGTGAAGAAAATGAAGCTTTTGCTCAAGCCTTAGAAAATGCATACAAATCACAAGAATTTTTAGATTACACAAATGAACATTTAAAAGGTTATGTAAAACCACCTTATCAAAATGAATTGGAGGAAAAATAGTGATTAAAATAGAACATGTTACTAAAAAATATGAAAATGTGACAGCTGTTGATAATGTCAGTTTTAACATCGAGCAAGGTGAAATATTTGGTATTATTGGCTACAGTGGAGCTGGAAAAAGTACTTTGCTTCGTTGCTTAAATTTACTTGAACGACCTACTTCAGGAAATATTTGGATTGATGGAAAAGAATTTACTAAACTTTCTGATCGTGAAGTACGAAAAGAAAGATTAAAAGTAGGCATGATCTTTCAACATTTTTATTTGATTAGTTCTAAAACTGTTTATGATAATGTTGCTTTCTCTTTAAAGGCAGCTGGAAAAAAGAAGACTGATATTAAAATACGCGTGTTGGAATTATTAGATTTAGTCGGTTTAGCTGACCGCGCTAATCATTATCCAGCTCAACTCTCTGGTGGACAAAAACAGCGTGTTGGAATTGCTAGAGCTTTAGCTAACAATCCTAAAGTATTATTATGTGATGAGGCGACAAGTGCACTTGATCCCACCACAACAGAATCAATATTAAGTCTACTTAAAGAAATTAACGAAAAACTTGGCATTACAATTGTTCTTATAACTCATGAAATGGAAGTTATTAAACAAGTATGTCACCGGATTGCTGTTATGGAAAATGGAAAAGTTGTAGAAATTGGTTCTGTATATGACATTTTCGCTAGTCCAAAACAAAATCTAACTAAAAAATTTGTTCAAACAATTCATTCTTTGACCTTACCAGATCGACTTTTAGCCGACCGAAAAGGATCTATTATAAAGATCACATTTAGAGGAGATTCTGCTGAGGATGGAATTATTGCTCATACGTTAACTAAATTTGATGTATTCGTAAATATTTTACACGGACAAATCACTTATATTCAAGACCAACCCTTAGGAACTTTAATTGTTGAAGTAATTGGAAATGACAAAGAAGTAAAAAATGCGTTGAATTATATCAAAGAATCAACAAGTCAATTGGAGGTGTTGCAAAATGTTGCTTGATTTTTGGGAAGCGTTAACGGAAACTGCTTTGATGATGGGTATTGCTATCGTATTTGCTGCAGTCATTGGCATTCCTTTAGGGGTTGGTTTATTTGTTACAAATAAGGGGATGTTTTGGCAGAATAAACTTGTTCAAAATATTTCAGGTACGATTATTAATATTATTCGGTCGATTCCTTATATTATCTTACTTGTTGTATTACTACCTCTTACAAAATTATTACTCGGAACGACAACAGGACCTATTGCAGCAAGTGTATCTTTAACAATTGCGGCGATACCATTTTATGCACGTTTAGTAGAAGGTTCCTTAAGAGAAATTGATATAGGTGTCATTGAAGCAGCTGAATCGTGCGGCGCCTCACCGTGGCTCATAATAAAAGATGTTTTATTACCAGAAGCAAGACCAGGAATGATTGCTGGGTTAACAGTTACGATTATTAGTACGCTCGGTTACTCTGCAATGGCTGGAATGGTTGGTGGTGGTGGAATTGGAGACTTAGCTATCCGTTTTGGTTATTACCGCTTCGAAAATGGAATTATGCTTGCGACAGTCATCATTTTAATTATTATTGTGCAATTGATTCAGTACACGGGAGATAAAACAGCAAAAGCCGTTGATCGGCGTTAGGGAGGATTTAATATGTTAGAAGAAAACAAAGAAAAACTTTATGGTTGGTTACATCCTGATGATATGAGAGCGTATCGGTTAAAACATAAATCAATGGTTAAAAAAGATAAATTAACGACACTCTCTGAAGCAATTAAAAAAGGTGTTAAAAAAGATGATTACTTAGTACTTGGTGGGTTTGGAGCTGTTCGAAATCCAATGGCAGCGGTTTATGAAATAATTCGTCAAGATATTAAAGATTTAACACTTGGCGGTAAAGCCTCGCAAAATGACGCGAATGTATTAATTGCTTCAGGAAATATAACACAAATCGAAGTTGCTTATGCTTTTGCTGACGAGATTCGGGGCTTATCTCGCCCTGCACGCGCAGCAGTAGAAAGTGGACGATTAAAAGTTTTATCAGAAATGACTAACGCAGGATTTCAGTGGCGCTTTACTGCAGCAATGAAAGGTTTGTCCTTTTATCCAACCCGAACCAGCTTAGGGACAGATACTTTACATTACAGTGGGTCAAAAACAATTACAGATCCATTTACAAATGAACCAATTGAACTTTTACCTGCATGTCATCCAGATGTTGCGATTATACACGTACATAGAGCAGATAAATACGGTAACTGTCAAATTGACGGCAATGTGATGATTGATGTTGAAATAGCGCATGCAGCGAAGCATGTTATCGTGACTGCTGAAGAAATTGTTCATGAAGAAGTTATTAGCAATGATCCAGCTTTAACTAAGATTCCTTTTTTTGTTGTTGATTCTTTGGTTGAAGTACCTTTCGGGTCACATCCAAATCAAGTACCTGGACTCTATTCTTTCGATGAAGATCAGTGGCAGATTTGGCTAGACGCTTCGTTAGAAGATGATGATATTACTGATTATTTAAATACATATGTTCATGAAACAAATGATCATTACGACTATTTAGAAAAAATTGGTGGGGTTAAAGTATTGCATGAACTAAAAAAAATAGAAAAAGGATTAAGTCCTTATCCAAAAGTAGCTAGAAGGGGTTGAGAGTAATGGTTAATGAAACAGAAAAAATGATTATTGCAGGAGCGCGTTTATTACCTACAGATGCTGCAATATATGTTGGTACAGGCATGCCCTTGCTTGCCTCAATTTTAGCTTTAAAAACGCATGCTCCTAATTTGTTATTCGTTTATGAAGGTGGTGGAGTAGGTGGTCAACCTTCTGGTAGATTACCTATTCAAGTAAGTGAATCCTTAACGTATGAACAAGGTACAATCGTAGGTTCAATTGATTATGTCATGAGTTTAGCTCAAGCAGGCTGGATACAATATGGTTTTTTAGGCGGAGCTCAAATTGATATATACGGTAATTTAAATACAACTACTATTGGAGATTGGGAAAAACCGAAAGTCCGTTTACCCGGTTCAGGTGGCGGTGCTGATATTGCTTCCTTTTGCGAAAAGAACATTATCTTAATGCGACAAGATAAATATAAATTTGTAGAAAAAATTGATTTCTTAACGAGTCCTGGCTATTTAACAGGGGGAAATTCACGAAAAGAAGCTGGGTTACCTAAAAACACGGGTCCTTATCGCGTCATTACTCAATTAGGAATATACGGATTTGACGACGTAACCAAAAAGTTAACTTTACTTCAATTGTTTGAAGGTTTTTCTTTAGATGATGTACAAGCAAATAGCGGATTTCCAATTGCTATTTCAAAAGATTGGACTTATGTATCTCATCCAACTGAGACAGAAATTAATGCACTAAGAAAACTGGATCCAAACGGCTTAGTTATCGGATAAAAGTTTATACTCTTTAAAGTAGCTTTTTTTAGCTAATTTAAAGGGTATTTTTTATTTAATTTTATCCATATATTTACTTCTAAATAAAAACATGCTATTATAATTTCATTGTCAACCTTAATAATAGTTAGTCTACAATGAGAGGAGGTGAATTTAATTTAATGGAAAATAAAAGTAATGTCTTCAATTTAACTTTAGGTGCCATGTTTGTTGCTCTTACAGCTATTGGAGCTAATATCACTTCTATTGCTCCCTTCCTAGTTGTTGGAGGAGTGCCGATAACATTACAAACTTTCTTTGCTGTTTTAGCAGGCTTAGTTTTAGGTAGTAGATTAGGTGCATTTTCAATGTTTGTCTACATGATGCTCGGGTTAGTTGGTGCGCCTGTTTTTGCGCAATTTAAAGGTGGTGCAGCAATCATTTTATCACCTACTTTTGGATTTATACTATCCTTTATTCTGGTGGCGTATGTCGCTGGAAAAATTGTGGAATCAAGACAATCACTACCAGCTTATGTCACAGCAGCACTAATTGGTACAGCAATCAACTATATAATAGGAACGCACTGGATGTATGTAGCCTACCAATTATGGTTTGATGCTCCAGAAGCTGTTAGCTATCAATTAGCTTGGTTATGGATGATTGTGCCACTACCAAAAGATATTGCCTTAGGTATTTTAGCAGGATTATTTGCAATTCGACTTAAAAAACATGGTCTCACAAGAGTCACACCAAAAATGCATGAACAATAATTAAAGGAGCGATGAAATGGTTTATTGGCATCAACTTGCTGAAGAAGTGTTAAAGGGTCATAAAATTACAAAACAAGAAGCTTTTTCAATCTTAGACGCTGCAGATGACGATATATTGCAATTAATGGACGCAGCTTTTATAATTCGAAAACACTATTTTGGTAAAAAAATTAAATTAAATATGATTATTAGTACAAAAACGGGTTATTGTCCTGAAAATTGTGGTTACTGTGCACAATCAATTGACGCAACTGCACCAATTGAAAAAAATACAATGATGACAAAAGAAGAAATTATTGCCGGAGCTAAACGAGCAAACGAATTAAACTCTAGTACCTACTGTATCGTAGCTAGCGGGCGCGGACCGACTAATCGCGATCTAGATACCGTTACAAGTGCAGTCGAAGAAATAAAAAATCAATATGCTGATATGCGTGTTTGTGCTTGTTTAGGTATATTAAGAGATGGACAAGCAGAAAAATTAAAAGACGCAGGTGTTGATCGTTATAATCATAATATTAATACATCTGAAAACCATCATGAAAACATTACAACAACTCATACATATGAAGACCGTGTGCGTACTGTAAAAAATGTTCGAGATGTAGGTATTTCGCCTTGTTCAGGCGTCATCGTCGGTATGAAAGAATCCAAAGAAGATATTTTTGATATGGGTCAAGCGCTAAAGAAATTAAATGCTGATTCGATTCCAGTCAACTTTCTTCATGCAATAGATGGAACAAAGCTAGAAGGAACAAATGAATTAACACCTCTATATTGTTTAAAAGTTTTAGCACTATTTCGTTTCATGCACCCAGATAAAGAAATTCGTATTTCTGGTGGAAGAGAAGTTAATCTAAGAAGTTTACAACCGCTTGGTCTATTCGCTGCTAATTCTATTTTTATTGGCGATTATTTAACAACTGGTGGACAAGCAAGAAAAGAAGATTATCAAATGCTAGAAGACCTCGGTTTTGAATTAGATATTAAAAATGAAGAAGATCAAGAAGTTTTATCGTAAATTCACATGGTTATTTTTTTCACTTATACTTTTATATGGAAATAGCTCAAAGTCTATTTTAACCTGACTTTGAGCTATTTTAATTATTTGAATTTTTATTTTACGATTATTTAAATTAATAAATGAAAATTAAATAAAAATGCGGTAAATAAAATGCTTATCATTAAAAGGTAAATTCTAGAAATATTTATTATTAGTTTTGTTTGTTTAAATTGTTTAATCATGAAGAAGCCTGAAATAATAATCGCGACTGGGAGTAACCAGTTAATCCATAAATGAATTTTCAAAGGAGCTAATCTTTGAAAAAAATCAGGAATAAAACGACTAAATAAAATTGAAATATTTATTACTACAGCAAATCCTGCACTTGAGAGTAAACTTGTCGTGATAAATGAACCTGTATGCTTAAGCCTTTTTTTCTTTCGAATTCCCCACTGAATCAATAAAACAGCAAAATAAACAAGAAACGTGAGAACGCTAATTGAAATAATAAATATATTTAAACTAACTTGATCTTTTATTTTTACTGGTAAGTAATCAGTAATTACGCCGTTTGTCATTGTTATTACATTACCTGCTTTATCTAACTTAAAAGCAATTCGTTGCATATCCATTCCGGCTTTATCCATTATTGTTTCTTTTACACCAACTTTTTCATATAATAAGTCATCTGTTTCAACATAGTGAATTAACTTAGAATCCATTGGAATCTTTAAAGTAATCCCACCTTGGCTATGTTGTTTAACCTTAATATCTCCGTTACTCATCAATGGTTGGAGTTTTAAATAATTTGTATACATCCCTCTTGCCGGACGATAAGTTCCGGTAACTACTTGATCATTTTTGCTAGACGATATTTCTTCTAATTGTTTATGTTCTCCAATCAATTCTTGAACTAAATCAACACGAATACCCGATATATCATTTGCTACGTTCATAAGTAGCCCAAACCCGAACGTTTCTTCGGGGACCATTAAGAGCAAAGACGTGTATCCAATCGTGTTTCCACCATGTTCAATAACCCGGTGTTCATTAATATAACGTTCCCAAAATCCATGTGCGTTACCTGGTAAATTTTTATGTGTTTGATATGATTGTTCGTGCATTTTTTTCAAAGTTACTGGGCTTTTAAATAAGTAGTTTTTTTCACTAGCTAACTGTGCAAGTATAAATTTACCAATATCGGCAGCAGTTGTATTTAACGCTCCGGCAGGTGCATCATTAATGTAAAATGTGCCGACTTCTTTAAATTCTTCACCTCTCTTCTCGTAACCTTCCTCTTTAAAATCAATAATTTCTCGTAGCTCACTATAATCTGAAGCAAAAGATGAATGTGTCATTTCAAGCTTATTTAGCACATTTCCTTGCATATAATGAGCAAAGTCTTCGCCTGATACGCGCTCAATAATATAACCTGCTAACGATGTTCCATAATTTGAATAAGCCATGACAGAGCTAGGACGGAATACTTGTTTTGGTGGTGAATATTTTGCTGATACAAAGTTTTCTAAAGGAATCACTTCTTCGTTATTTTTCGTAAACAGTTGTTCTGCTTTATCTTCAAATCCTGCTGTATGGTGCATTAAATCAAGTAGCGTAACTTTTTCAGAGAACGATAACTTTAAGAATCCCTTTGGTAAATATGTACGAATATCTTCATTTATGTCTAATTTATTTTGCTCGACAAGTTGCATTACTGCACTCCACGTATACACTTTTGAAATCGATCCCGCTTCAAAAACTGTTTTTTGGGGGTCGACTTTAGCTTGATTTTTAATATTTGATACACCATACCCTTTTTCTAAAATTACTTTTCCGTCTTTTACAATAACTAGCGCTGCACCGGGAATATCTTTTCCGATATATTTATTCATTATATCATCGACATTTTTTTCTATTTCAAAAGTAGTAAGTCCTGAAGGTAACGTGTTATTTTTTGCTAAAGAAGTTAAAGG
>JARIBO010000021.1 GCA_029257405.1 Caryophanales bacterium | reverse complement strand
GTGTAGATAATGATGCAATTAAAGCAGCGATTGTCCCAACATGGGAAAAAAGAGACGATCGTTATTCAGATGAACGGACAGAAGAAACAGCGAAAAACAGAAAGAAAATTGAAATGTCTTATATTGGTGGATGATATAGCAAGTCCCTGTTTGAAATTTTATATATTTATTAATAGAAATTATAGAGATAATCGGAAGCAAAATGATATTTACTTTGCAAGCAATAAAAAGGATAGAAAAAGGAAAATCAACAAAATGTTATTGAGTATTTATGGGGAACAGTAATCGAGATAACACATTCAGAATTTCAGCTTCTATGCTAGTAAGAATGAAAATTTAATAGAAATTAAAGAAGCATTTGAAGCTGATATCATAAAACAGAAATTACCTATGATTTTATTTTATTAAGTACGTTTTATAAATAAATTAAATAAGCAGGTCAATTGACTTGTTTTTCTATGTCCAAAAGATAACTTTTTCCTCAAATGAAGCTATTAAGTTAGCTCTTATGATACTAGTCGTTAGTAAAACAACTTTTGGTATAAAGCAAATTACAACTTAAATGGTTTTTTTCTCTGTTTCTTCGTATAATGAATGAAAGGTGAGGTGATTAAGTGAAGAAAACCATTTTAATAATCATACATATTTTTATTTTATACATATTTAACTTAATTGGAATTTGGTTAAAGGAATTATTAAATTTATCTGTACCTGGTAGTGTAATTGGCTTGTTGCTCTTATTTATTTTGTTAATGACGAATATATTAAAAGTTGAGTGGATTGAAGCAGGCGCTCAGTTTTTAGTAAGTAATTTAGTATTCTTTTTTATTCCAGCAACAGTTGGAATCATTAATTACTTTGATTTATTTAAGGGTAAAGGTGCTTTGCTTATTCTAATTGTCTTAATTAGTACAATTTTAGTTATGACATCTTCGGGGTTAGTGAGCCAGTATTTAGCTAAAGATAAAGCAGGTGTTAAGAAATGAAGTTTTTATTAGGAATATTTTTTGTAATCTTAACAATTATTGCATTTGTGATTGCTAAGTGGTTGTATAAAAGAGTTTATACGCCTTTATTATTACCACTTACTGTAGCAACAGTATTAATAATTGTCTTTTTATTAGTATTTAAAATTGATTTTGACACTTATATGCTTGGCGGTGACTGGATTAGTGAGTTATTAGGTCCAGCAGTAGTAGCTTTAGCTTATCCACTCTATCAGCAAAGAGACAGATTAAAAGAATTATTGCTTCCTCTCGTCGTCGGTTCATTTATAGGAGCAAATGTGGGAATTCTTTCTGGTTTATTACTAACAAAATGGTTTGGGTTTAGTGATGTGCTTATTTACTCGATTGCACCAAAATCAGTAACAACACCTGTCGCAGTCGAAATTACAGAAGACTTAGGTGGAATTATCTCTTTAGCAGCAGTATTTGTTATGGTAGCTGGAGTTGGTGGTGTTATTATGAGTAAATATGTTTTTCGGATTTTTGGTTTAGATACACCTATTGGAAAAGGAGTTGGCATGGGGTCGGCTTCACATGGGATTGGTACTGCAAAAGCTTTAGAAGGCGGAGAACTTGAAGGATCTTTAAGTTCAATAGCGATGATTTTAAGTGCAGTATTTGTTTCATTTTTAATGCCATTTATGCTTGCTCTATTTATGTAAAAAAAACTACTTGAGAATTAATTCTCAAGTAGTTTTTAGTGACGTTTTTGTAACCAAAGGACGCCTGACTTGGTAATTCGCGGTAATAGTCCGGTAATTGGTTTTGAAAACATATTTGCAAAACCATCTGATTTACCTAGCGAACCAAGTGTACCTCTAAGTTTAATTCCTTTAGGTCTTTGAGGCTCAATGTTACTTACCACATCACTGAGAATAAGAGCTAATTGCTCTCCTTGTTGACCTGCTAATTGAGCACTTGGTGAATATTCTGAAGAAGCATTATCTCCAATAACATAAATGTTTTCATGTGTAGTGGTTTGATAAAAATCGTTAACAATTACTTTGTTATATTGATCTGTTTTAAAAGGTAATGACCGAACTAATTTATGCGGTTGTACACCAGCCGTCCAAATTGTGACGTCATTCACATAACAAATCCCATTATTACAGACTCCATCTTTTTCTACATACTCGACGACAGCATGATGTAAAACTTCAACATCATTTTTTACAAACCAATCAGCTACGTGAGCTTGAATTTTTGGATCGAATGCTTTTAAGACAGAGCCACCACGATCTAATAAACGAATATTTAAATCTGGTCGACTTTCTCTAATTTCTGAAGCTGCTTCAATCCCACTGAGTCCAGCACCAACAACTGATATTTTACCATAAGGCTTTGAATTACCAACTGCAAGTCCTGCATAGCGTGCGTTAGAAAATGTTTGAACACTTTCTGTGAATTGCTTTGCACCTTCGATACCATGATAAATATCTTCAGATCCAACAGAAAGTACTAAATAATCGTATTCAACAACTTTACTACTATCTTGAAAAGTAATCATTTCATTTTCAATATCGATGCCTTTTACTGTTCCAAATTCATAACGAACTTGATCATCTACTGGAAAATTTGTTCTTACATCTACTTCTGCAGAAGTTCCTGCAACAATCGTGTGGAATTCTGTTTTGTACGAGTGGTATGGATTTTTGTCAATGACAATAATTTGTAAATCGTCAGGCAAAACAGTACTAAGCAAGCCAGTAAGTACTTTTATACCACCGTAACCGCCACCTAGAATAACTAAATTTCTCATATAATAACCTCCATCTTTGAAGCATGATATGGTTTAAAATAACGAATTAATATATAACTATCTACCATTAAGATTAACAAAAAAAGTAAAAAAAAACTAGTAATTAACGTTTAGTAAATTATTTAATGATGCCATTCATACACTTTTTCATCTGTTGGTAATTTTAGTGCAAATAACCCAATCAGAGGTAAGAAAGATGTAAGAACCATGGTTGGTAGTAGGCCAATATAGTCAATTAAGCCACCTAAAACGACGGCTCCAATTGCGCCTAGACCAAAACCAAGACCAACAATCAATCCAGACATTGTTCCGATTTTACCAGGGACTAATTCTTGTGCGTATACAACCGTGACAGAAAAGCTAAGCATGAGTAATAAACCAATTAAACCTAGCATTATTAAAGCAATTGTTTCTGAGACATAAGGAAGAGCAATAGCAAAAGGTGCGGGTCCAACAAGGGAAAAGAAGATAATTGATCGTCTCCCAAATCGATCAGCAAGTGGTCCGCCGGCAAAAGTGCCAATTGCGCCAAGAATTAAAAAGGTAAAAATAAATATTTGAGCACGTGAAATTGAAATGCCATATGTATCTATCGCATAAAATGCATAGAAGTTGCCAATGGCTCCTTGATACCATGAGCGAGCAAAAACTAAAAATATCAGTAAAAATAAAGCAGATTTAATTGCACTTGATACTTGCTTATTAGGTTTTTTAGGAAGAGCTGGTTGTTTTTGCTTACGTTCGATTACAAGTTCATTTTGATACCATCTCGCAATATAAATTAACAGAATAACTGCTAAACCAGCAGCTATAGTAAACCAAATTGCTCCAAATTGACCAAGAGGTACAAGAACTAAAGCAGTAATTAATGGAGCAAGTGCTTGACCTGTATTACCTCCCACTTGATAAATAGACTGGGCAAGGCCTCGTCTATTTCCAGCTGCTAAATAAGCAACCCGGGCACCTTCAGGATGAAAAGTAGCAGATCCAAATCCAATAAATGCTACACTCAAAAGAATGGTCCAAAAGTTAGGCGCAAAAGCGAGTGCGAACATTCCAATCATACTACTTGTCAGTCCAATAGGTAATGCATAAGGTTTAGGGTTTTTATCTGTATAGGTACCAATCACAGGTTGCATGACTGATGCAATCATATTTAGTGTAAAAGCAATTAACCCGAGTTGGGTAAAGGATAGATTAAGTGACTTTTCTAAGATAGGAAACATTGCAGGAATAACTGCTTGTAATGAATCATTTAATAAATGGGAAGCACTAATAATAAATAGTATTGGATAAACAGTTTTATTATTTTTCATTATTAATTTGGCGAAAAGCCACTCACTCCTTTTTAGTTATCGAATAACTCAGCAATCAATTTATATGAGTGAATGCGTGAATCTATGTCAAAAACTTGTGAATTAATGATTAATTCATCCGCTTTTGTGAGTTCAAGTAAAGCGTCCACTTTTTCTTTAACGACTGTTTTATCACCAATAATTGTTGTGCTTGATTGAGCCATTTTTTCTAACATAAGTTGTTCAGCACTTGTAATAAGTGGTGTTATATCTTCAACGGGTGGCTGTAATTTAGTTGGTTCGTTACGGCGTAAATGAACGACCTGTTGTTGTTGTGATGTTGCAATAAATTCAGCTTCTTCGTTTGTGTCAGCTGTAATAATATTAATACCTAGCATAACGTGTGGTTTCTCTAACGCATTAGAAGGTTTGAAGTTATCATGGTATATTTTTAGTGCTTCTAGCATAAATTGTGGTGCAAAATGACTGGCAAATGAAAACGGAAGTCCTTTTTCAGCAGCGAGTCTTGCACTATAATCACTTGAACCAAGTAACCAAATAGGAACATGTAAGCCACGACCAGGAACCGCTTGAACGTGCCCTTTAGGGTCGTCGGAAAAATAGTTTTCTAACTCCAATACTTGATTTGGAAAATCATCGACTTGTTGATTTAATGTGCGTCTTAATGCAAAAGCTGTTGCTTGGTCTGTACCTGGTGCACGTCCGAGTCCAAGATCAATTCTATTTGGGAAAAGTGATTCTAGGGTACCAAATTGTTCTGCAACAACAAGTGAAGCGTGATTTGGTAACATAACACCACCTGAACCGACACGCATCGAATTTGTATGTTCAGCGATATGACCAATTAAAAGCGACGTTGCAGAACTCGCTATGCCTGGCATGTTATGATGTTCTGCTAACCAATAACGATTATATCCAAAACTTTCGACTGCTTGTGCAAGTTTAACACTATTTTCAAATGAATCCCTCGGTTCTTTTCCTTCAAGTACCGGTGCTAAGTCAAGTACTGAAAATGGAACATTCCGATAAGTTTTCATATTTTTATGATACATATTAAAACAACTCCCTTTAGTAATAAATTCATTCATAGTATAAATAATACGGTGTAAAAAGATAAAGGTCTAACTTTAAGATTATAAGATTGTGACATTAAGCGTAATTTAAGATTTAATTATTAACAATCTTGCTTAGATGTGTTAAGTTTAAGAGAGGATTAAATTTACGGACAAATGAGGGAATACTATTGAAGCAGTCAATTTATGATTTAACATTCGATAAATTAGAAGAATATCTGGTAGAAAATGGCGAACAAAAATTCCGTGCTAAACAAGTATGGGATTGGTTATATAAAAAAAGAATTAATAACTTTGCAGAAATGAAAAATTTAAATCAATCAGTTATTGATTTATTAGAAGAACACTTTTTAATAAGTACAATGGACGAAGAGTTAATGCAAGAATCAGAAGATGGAACGATTAAGTTTTTATTTAAATTGCATGATGGTAATTTAATAGAAACAGTTCTTATGCGTTTTGATTATGGCTTATCTGTCTGTGTAACGACACAAATCGGTTGTAATATTGGTTGTACATTCTGTGCGAGTGGTCTACTTGCTAAGAGTCGTGACTTAACAGCAGGTGAAATTGTTGAACAAATTATGAAAGTTCAAAAACTTTTAGACGCAAGAGAAAATGAAGAGCGTGTGAGTCATATTGTTGTCATGGGAATTGGCGAACCATTTGATAACTATGATAACTTAGTCGACTTTTTATATGTTGTAAATGATCAAGCAGGTCTTTCGATTGGTGCGCGTCACATAACAGTTTCAACGAGTGGTCTTGCTCATAAAATTTATGAATTTGCAGATTTAGATTTACAAATTAACTTAGCAATTTCATTACACGCACCAAATGACGAGTTAAGAACACGCGTTATGAAGATTAACCGTGCTTTCCCAATCGATAAATTGATGAAATCAGTCGATTATTATTTAAAACAAAAAAATAGACGGATTACATTTGAATACATTTTATTAAAAGATGTTAATGATCATCCAAAAGAAGCTCAAGAATTAGCTAAATTGCTCCATAAATTCCGTCATTTAGCTTATGTAAACTTGATTCCTTACAATCCAGTTGATGAACATATTCAATACGAACGTAGTGATACAGAAGATATTCAATTGTTCCATAAAATCTTACAAGATAAAGGAATTAATAGTGGTGTGAGATATGAACAAGGTGCAGATATTGATGCAGCTTGTGGCCAGTTACGAAGTAAACAAATGAAAAAGAACGCATAAAAAATGAGTGCTTGTGATATGTTAAATATCATAAGCACTCATTTTTTTAATTCGTTAGCTTGTGGAAGAACGTTTTCGAGTTCGTCAGAAGCGGTTTTATGACTCATTGGGATACCTGACCGGTAAGCTGCGCGTAAAATAAGATGACCTGAGACCGGAGCTGTAATAAATACAAAGATTATCCCTAAAATTAATCGAATACTTACATAAGAATTAACAAATAGTAAGGTGAAAAAAGTACCAAATAAAGTAATAAGCACAGCTAGTGTCGTTGTTTTAGTTGCAGCATGTGCGCGTGAATAAATATCAGGAAAGCGAATAATTCCAATCGCACTCGCGACACTAACAATCGCACCGAGAAGAATAATTAAAGCACCAACGAGTTCAAATATCTCTTTTGTGTTCAATAATTACACCTCTTTCTAAAAATCTAGAATAAGCGATTGTACTAATAAATGCTAAAATACCTAATACTAAGATAACGTCAAAGAAAGTAAACGTATCATAAATTAAAGCTAGAATTGCAATGACAGAAATAAGATTAACTCCAACAACATCCATTGCAATGACGCGATCTGGAAAACTAGGACCAATAATGACACGCACAAAAGTAATTGCGATGGAAATACCAAATAAAATAAGCGAAATAATTAAAATTGTGTTAATCATTAACGCGTCACCTCCATAATAGCTTTTTCAAATTTCTTAAGTGATTTTTCTAAATCAGCTTGATATCGATTAATATCCATTGCGTGAATATAAAAAACATCGCCTTCTGGATTAATCTCCATTACAACTGAGCCAGGTGTTAAAGTTAAGAGTAGCGCGAGCGTTGTAACTTCCCATTCACCTTTTAGTGTTGTTTGATAAGTAAAGATTCCTGGCTCAATATTTATTTTTGGACTTAATATATGTTTAATTACAACAACACTTGATTGAAGTAACTCTGAAATAAATAAAAAGACTAATTTAATAATCGCATAAACTCCGATTAAATAAAATTGTCCTCCAAAAAAACGTCGCATTAAAAAGACGATAAATATACCAACAATAAATCCATTACCAAAAGTTGAAAAGTAAAAAGTATTCTCGTCTTTTAAAAATACCCATAGTAAAGCAATAAATAAGTTTAACACAAATTGTGGAGCCATTCATCTCTACCTCCCTTATCAATCATTTCCTAACACGGCGTCAATGTAAAGTTGAGGTTCCATTAAAACATCTGTTGCATCCATCACATATGGTGCAATAAATTCTGGAGCAAGTCCTAGCGCAAAAGTTAGGATAATCAGTATTGCACTTGGAATAATCATGAAAGGTTTTAAAGGAATTTGTTCTTCTTCACTAATAATTGTTTCTCCCCAAAAAGTTCCCATAAAAATCCGTAGAAGTGAATAAAGCACAACCATACTTGATAAAAATGTAAAACCTAATAAAATATATGAACCTGCTTCTAGTGCACCTTGCCCAACAAGTATTTTACCTAAGAAACCACTTAATGGTGGAATTCCAGTGAGTGACAAAACGGTAATAAAAAAGAACCAGCCGAGTGCAGGATAATTACGGATTAATCCACTCATCGCATCAACGCGAGAAGTTTTTGTTAAATAAATAATTGTTCCAGCAAGTAAGAAGAGTAATGCTTTTACAATCATATCGTGAAGTAAGTAATAAATACCACCTGTAATACTTGTTGCAGTAAAAATTGCAAGAGCTGCTAATATAAAACCAACAGCAATAACAACGTTATAAGTGATTACTTGTTTTACATCTCTAAAAGCAATTGCACCAATACTACCACCAACAATCGTAAAAATAGCCATAACGGCAATGATTGAATGAGTAATCTGTGGTTCATGATAGAAAATTAGCGTAAACACACGGTATAAAGCGTAGATACCGACTTTTGTAAGCAATGCCCCAAATAAAGCAGCAATTGCTGCAGGAGGTACGCTATACGATCCAGGAAGCCATTGATAGAGTAAGAGTCCACTCTTTAAACTGAATACGAGTAAGAAAACAAGGCTAATCACTGTTAAAAGCGGTGTTTGGCCAACTTCTGCAACACGTTCTGAAATATGTGCCATATTTAACGTACCGATTGCTCCATATAAATAAGCGATTGCGATTAAGAAAAGTGATGAAGCAAAAACGTTAATTGCGACATATTTAATTGCTTCACGTAATTGCGCTTTTTTTCCACCTAAAGTAATTAAGGCATATGATGCTAATAACATAACTTCAAAAGTAACAAATAAATTAAATAAATCACCTGTTAGAAAAGAACCATTAACGCCAGCAATTAGAAAGTTTACAAAAGCATAAAAATAAAGTTTTTCTCTTTTTTCACCAATTGTCCCAAAAGCAAAAACAACAATGATTGCACTAATTAAACTGGTTGTTAAAACAAGTAAAGTAGCAAATGAATCAGCAACAAAAGCAATGCCAAAAGGAGCTTCCCAATCACCAAATTCTAAGGTAATAATCCCTTGGGTTTGAATTAAGTTTAATAAAATAATACTCACAACTAAAGTTCCAATCATACTTAAAAGTGTGAGAAACCTTTGTAAACGGACGTAGTTCGGAAAGAAAACTAACAAAACGCCAATTAACAAAGGAATAATCATAGGTAAGACAACTAAATTATTCATGATCAACACCACGCATCTTGCTTAAATCATCTGTTTTAGTATATTTATATGCTTGATAAGCAAGCACTAAGAAAAATGCTGTTACTGCAAAACTAATAACAATTGAAGTTAAAATTAGAGCTTGTGGTAAAGCGTCCACAAAACGCGTTTCTTTTTCACTTACGATTGGTACACTGTCACCTTTAAAACCACCCATTGCCATAATTAATAAATGAACAGCATGAGTAAGGACGGCTGTGCCAAGAATGAGTCGTATTAAGTTTTTTGATAATAATAAGTAAACAGCAACTGTAACAAGTACGCCTGCTACAATAATAATTAACGTCTCCATTTATTACACATCCTCACTTATGCTTAAAATAATTGTAATGACGACACCGACGACTGCTAGAGCAACTCCGAGTTCAAAGAAAGTAACCGTCGAAAGTTCTCTTTCTCCGAGTATAGGAATGTCAAAAGTAGCAAACGACATGGTTAAAAAAGGTTCTCCAAAAAGAATTGAGCCAAGCCCAGTTAATAAGACAATTAACGATCCAATCGCAGATACGATTTTAAAATCAACTGGAATACCATATTTAATTGTTTCAATATCGTAAGTTAATAAAAGAAGCACAATTGCCGAAGCTAAAACAAGACCGCCAATAAATCCTCCACCAGGAGCATTATGTCCTGAGAAAAATAAATAAATCGCTAATGTTAAAATAATAAAAACAACAAGTTTAGTAATAGAGCGTAAAATTAAATCATTTATCTTCAAGGTTATGTGCCTCCTTATCTTTGTTAGCTTTGATTAAGGTAAAGACACCAATACCGGCAATGAATAAAACAATTACTTCTAACATCGTATCAAAAGCTCTAAAGTCACCTAATATGGTGTTAACAATATTTGCAGCTCCAGCTTTTTCTTCGGAATTTTCAAAATAACTTGAAATAGAAGTAAATAATCTGCCACTTTTTACTGACAAAGCGACAAGTGTAAAGACTAAACCAACGCTAGCAGCAATTAATAAATTACGTCTTCGTTCTTTTTTAGGAGCACGTTTTTCTTCCCACCGAGGTAAGAAGTAAAGTGCAAGTAAGAAGAGTGCTGTTGTAACTGTTTCAATAACAACTTGTGTCAGCGCGATATCAGGCGCACGGAAGACTACGAAAAACAGAGCAATTGTAAATCCAATGTATCCATTAATAACAATTGCTGTTAAACGTGAACTTGTTATAATTATCGCAATACCTGAAATTACAATGGTGAGTGCGAGAATCCACTCAAAAATACCAATTGGGGCGTCTCCATCCAAATTGAACGAAAAGGCACTCAGTTTAAATAAAGCAAAACCAATTAAGAGAGTAAAAGTTATAAAAATATACTGGAAATAATGACGTAAATAACCTGTCATATATTTAGACGTAATATTTTTTGCAATCCGATCAAAGAAAACAAGCGAATTATTATAAAGTGCGTCAAAAGACAAACTTTTAGGGAATAGTTTATAAATTAAATTCCAGCGATTATAAAAAGCAAAAATTATTCCACCCAAAATTACAATACCAATAGTCATGAAAAGCTCTGTGTTGAATCCATGCCATGCTTTTATCGGAATAAAGTAATCATTTGTTAAATTAGGATAAATATTTGCAAGAGCAGGCCGTAATAGATTGTCGGCTAATATATTTGGGAATATGAAAATTAAAATAATTAAGAAAGCCAAAACAATAGGAGCAAGTAGCATTCCAAAAGAAGCTTCTTTTGCATCTATTAATTTCTTTTCTTTAGGCTTACCAAGAAAAGTTTTGAAAACGATAATCATACTATAAATGAATGTAAAGACACTTGCTATCCAAGCAATAATAGGAAATATTGGTCCGATTGTACTGAGCGAAAAGAAATCAAAATCCTTTACGCTTAACATCGCAGTAAAAAACATTTCTTTACTTAAAAAACCATTAAATGGAGGTAATCCTGCCATAGAAAAACTACCGATTAATGCTACTGAAAAGGAAATGGGCATCACAATCATCAATCCACCCAGTCTGCGAATATCCCGCGTACCAATTTTAAAGTCAAGAATTCCAACCACCATAAACAATGCACCTTTGAAAGTAGAGTGGTTAACTAAATGGAATAGTGCTGCAAATGCAGCTTGCGTATATACTACTTCGTTAATTGTAATACTTGGATGGAGCGAAAGGGAGCTCACACCAAATAGACTCATTACTAAACCAAGTTGGCTAATTGTAGAGTATGCAAGTAATGCTTTTAAGTCCGTTTGCCTAATCGCAGAAAATGCACCCCAGAATAAAGTCATTAATCCGACAAGACTCACCAGGTAAAACCAAACAGAATCCCCACCGAAAACAGGTGTGAAACGAGCTACAATATAAATACCTGCTTTAACCATTGTTGCTGAATGAAGGTAAGCACTAACTGGAGTAGGTGCTTCCATAGCGTCAGGCAACCAAATATGAAAAGGAAACTGTGCAGATTTTGTAAATGCACCAAGTAAAATTAAAACAAGTGCAGGGATAAAGAGTACATGTTCTTTTAGAGGTAAAATCAAAGCAATCGTTTCTCTAATACTAAAAGTACCCGTCATGTGATAAAGCATTAAGAAACCAATTAACATTCCTAAACCACCAAAAACAGTGATTAATAGTGATTTCTTAGCACCATATCTAGACCCTTTACGCTGATACCAAAATGCAATTAAAAGAAATGAAGATATACTTGTTAATTCCCAAAAAGCATATAAAACCATCGTATGATCTGAGAAAACAACGCCAAGCATACTTCCCATAAATAATAATAAATATGTGTAAAAATGTCCGAGTTTTTCAGAAGTGTCTAAATAAAAAATTGAATAAAAGACGACAAGCGCTCCAATCCCTGTAATTAAGAGACCAAAAATTAAGCTTAATCCGTCTAGATATGAAGTTAAATTTATGTTGAATGTAGGTATCCAATTTAATGTTTCAGTTAATGAATGACCTTGTTTAATTTGTGGTAAATAAGAAATGAGTGTTATAAATAACACAGTAGGAACGATTAAAACAAACCAACCAATATGTATTTTTAAATTCCGCCTATAAATCAGAGGAATTAATAAAGATGCGAGGAAGGGAAGAAAAATCGCCATATTTAAAGTGAGCAACACGGTTCCTCCTTTGTCTAGATTAAAAAATGATACTTACATATTATATACTATATATAATGAATGCGCACCTGAAACAGGAAAAAAACAAGTAATAAAAACAATTTAAAAGTAGCTAGACTAAATTAAGGTAAGATATATCATTTTAAATAACTTATGTTATAATAAGTTGATATAAAAAAATAATACATGTGAAATGTAGAAGAGGTGACGGTTGATGAGTATTAATGCTATGAGCCATATGGATGAACGGATACTTGTATGTGTTTATTATGGACCAAATGGTAGAAGGCTCATTAGACGTGGATATGAATTAGCTCGAATGACAGGTTGCCCACTGTATATATTAACAGTTGATCGCTTACCCTTTGATGAATTTGATGCTGAAAAAGCAAGTTATGTAGAAGAATGGAAGCAATTAGGTGAGGAACTTGGAGCAGATAAATTCATATTAAGAGATAACGAAGCACGTCCAATTGTTAAAGTTATTAAAGAAGTTGCTTATAAACATAATATTACTCAAGTTATTATCGGAGAGACTCCTCAAAATAGATGGGAAGAAATTACAAAAGGCTCATTTATTAATGTCTTACTTAAAGAGCTTGTCTTTATAGATGTTCACATTGTTTCAGTTAATCGTGCACTTGAAAGTGGCGATGATGAAATTTATGAAAAAGGAATTAGAGGTTATTTACAAAGAGTAGAAGACAGCTATGTTCTTAGTTTTACAAAATCCAAAAAGAATTATTTTGAAGGCGTGTTTTACAAAGAAATTGGAACAGACTTTGATAATGGTTATTTTAAATATGTATGTGGCGGAAAGTCACATGAAGTCGAAATTACAGATGGTAAAGTAATGGAAGAAATAAAAGATCCACCAAATTTACCTGTAGAAAAATAAAAACAGCCGTTGATTTTAATCAACGGCTGTTTTTATTATAATGAATGATCAATTTCAGTTAAAAATTGTTTGATATTCATATCTTGAATCGTGTAATCTGCAAAAGGATCTAGCTCTGTTGGTTCTCTATTAACGATAACTAGCTTTGCTCCATTCTCTTTAGCGAGCATAGGAAACATATTTGCTGGTGTGACTGACAAAGAAGATCCTAAAACAATAAACAAATCAGCTTTATTTGTCATTTCTTCAGCAAACCGAAAAGTATCTTGTGGTAAGTTTTCCCCAAACAAAACAATTCCTGGTCTAATCGTACCACCACACTCACATCTTGTTTCACCTGCTAAATATGCATCGCGAGAAGACTGCTTCTGGCAACTGTGACAATGCATATCTCTAAAAGTACCGTGTAATTCAAAAACATTTTTATTACCAGCATCAGAATGAAATCCATCGACATTTTGAGTAATAATTCCATCAACGATACCTGACTCTTCCCATTTCGCTAATATATAATGTCCTTCGTGTGGTTTATATTTATTAATTTCACCTAGTCGATGTTGATAAAACTCTGTGAATTCAGCTTCGTTGTGAATGAGTGCATTCACGTTAGCAAGTTCATCCGGGTTAAATTTTTCCCAAAGTCCTCTATCTTTTGATCTAAAATCAGGAAGTCCACTTTCTGTAGACATTCCAGCACCTGTAAAAATAATTGTTGAATTCGCTTTTTTTAATAAATTTAGAACTTTATCCATATATTATCCCTCCAACGTAACAAAAAACCCATAGATATCTATGAGTTTAATGCTTTAAATATTTCCAAGTTCTATCATTGTGTCCGCTACTTTAGTGAATCCAGCGATATTAGAACCCATGACGAGATTGTTAGGTTCGCCGTAATTTTGTGCAGCTTTTGTGCAACGACGATAAATTCGTTTCATAATTATTTGTAACTCTTCATCCACTTCTTCAGCAGTCCAAGCGAGTCGCGAGCTGTTTTGTGCCATTTCTAAAGCTGAAGCAGCTACCCCACCAGCATTCACAGCTTGTGCAGGTCCAAATAAAATATTATTATCTATAAATAAATCGATTGCTTCGCTTGTACATGGCATATTTGCACCTTCTGCTACTACTTTGACGCCATTTTGAATGAGATTTTTTGCAGAATTTTCATCAATTTCATTTTGAGTTGCACAAGGAAGAGCGATATCACATGGCACTGACCAGATCTTTGATCCATCATCAAAATATTCTGCATGAGGATGTGTATTAACGTACTCACTTATTCGAGCGTTTTCCGTTAGTTTTAAACGTTTAATCGTTTGTAAACTAAGTCCATTTGCATCATAAATATACCCACTTGAATCACTACAAGCAACAACTTTTGCGCCTAGTTTAATGGCTTTTTCCATTGCAA
Organism: Caryophanales bacterium; assembly: GCA_029257405.1. Lineage (GTDB taxonomy): Bacteria > Bacillota > Bacilli > Bacillales > Amphibacillaceae > Pseudogracilibacillus. The sequence continues at coordinate 5,420 of JARIBO010000021.1, read as the reverse complement.
AAATAGCAACATTACCAGAACCAGAAGCAATCAAAGTAGCATTTTTAAAACTTAAATTGTTATCTTTTAACATTTCATCGACAAAATAAATGGTTCCATACCCTGTTGCTTCAGTCCGTCCACGGCTTCCCCCATAATTAAGTGCTTTACCAGTTAAAACACCTGCGTGAAATGCGCCTTGAAGTCGTTTATATTGGCCAAACATATAACCAATTTCTCTTTTACCAACGCCAATATCTCCAGCTGGGATGTCGGTATCAGGTCCAATGTGATTAATGAGTTCAGTCATAAAGCTTTGACAAAAACGCATGATTTCTTGATCTGATTTACCCTTAGGATCAAAGTCAGCCCCACCTTTAGCCCCTCCAATTGCTTGGCCTGTTAGAGAGTTTTTAAAGATTTGAGTGAGACCTAAGAACTTCATAATACTCAAATTAACTGAAGGATGGAAACGAAGTCCACCTTTATAAGGACCTATCGCGCTATTAAATTGAACGCGGTATCCTCTATTTACTTGCATATTGTCGTTATCATCAACCCAAGGAACTCTAAATGAAATGACTCTTTCTGGCTCGATAATTCTTTCAAGAATGTTATAATCAATGTATGTGCTCTTTTTCATCAAGACAGGAATAAGAGATTTAAATAGCATTTTTGTAGCTTGTAAAAATTCAATTTCGTGCGGATCGCGTTCTTCAACTTTTTGATAAACACGATTCATGTAATCAAGCACAGCTTGTTCTTCTTTAGTAATTGTTTTTTTATTTAGGCTAAACACTTATGTGTGCCTCCTTCTAGCAGCTAGAAGCTGTAAATTTAGCGATAATGTCATATAGATATATTGTACACAATTAAATCAATCTAGACAATGCTAATAATAGATTTTTTTAATCACTATATGAGATAATGATAATATAAGACGTTACTGGATAACGTTTTTACTGTTAAAATAAGTAAAAGTAGGTGAAAAATATTGAATTAAGACAAATTAAGTACTTTATTGAAGTAGCGAGACGTGAACACGTAACAGAAGCTTCTGAAGCACTTCATGTTGCGCAATCTGCAGTAAGTCGTCAAATTGCTAATCTTGAAATCGAGCTAGGCGTTGATTTATTTATCAGAGAAGGCCGAAAAGTTAAATTAACTCCCGTAGGTAAAATATTTTTAACACGCATGGAAAAGGCAATGAACGTTATTAACGACGCAGTTCAAATTGTTGATGAATATATTGAACCCGAAAAAGGGATGATTCATATTGGTTATCCGACTAGTTTATCTACTTATGTCTTGCCAAAAGCATTGTTTTTTTTCAAGGAAGAATATCCTAATGCTCAATTTGACTTACATCAAGACTCCTATAATGAATTAATTGATTCAGTCGTGACAGGTAAAATTAATATGGCCTTACTTGGTCCTGTACCGAAGTCACATAAAAAAGTAAAGAGTACAATTTTATTTACAGAAGATTTAGTTGCGCTATTACCAATCAATCACTTTTTAGCGAATCGCGTTTCAATTAAATTAACGGAATTACAAAATGAGTCATTTGTTTTATTCCCTGAAGGTTATATTTTAAGAGATTTAATTGTAAGAGGATGTACTGAACGGGGTTTCAAACCCAAAGTCTCTTTTGTAGGTCAAGACGTAGATGCAATTAAGGGTCTTGTATCTGCTGGATTAGGTGTTACTTTAATTCCTGAAGTAACTTTGGTTGATGCAATTCCCCGCGAAACGGTTAAAGTACGTGTGACAGACCCAAATTTAACGCGTTCTGTAGGAGTCATTATACCGACTGATAGAGAATTATTACCAACTGAAAAATTATTTTTAGATTTTATAAAAGAATATTTTGCTCGCTTAGAAGAATTTCAAAATTAAAAACTCAGATAATTTTTATTAAATTATCTGAGTTTTCTTGTTAAATAAATTAAAATATGATAAAGTTCAATTAGATAAAAATACAACATATAGACGGTAAGCATGAAGAAAGTACAATATATAGTTAAAATTTAATATAAATATGTTTTCAGGGAATCTAGTTAAAAGCTAGAACTGCACCCGCAACTGTAAAGGTTTTTATAAAATCACCTAAGTCAGACTGCTGAACATATTTAAATAAGTTTCGTAATCTTCGGGAATGGAGACTAAGAAGCGACTAAAGTAGATAAAGATGTCTATTATAGCCGTTTGTCCATTTCTATAGGATGAACAGTTATAATAGATATTTTTTTATTTTAATAGATAAAAAGAATATCCACATATTTAGGAGGCGTTATTTATGGTTATGTTAGTTAAAGATGAAGAATTAGTTATGAAAATGATATCAGAGGCAACGATTGGGTTGAGTGTCGATACAAAAGAGTATAAAGAAAAAGCAATTCGAACAATATCTAGCGAGACAAGCAAAGAACAAATAGTGGATATATTAACAAAAAACGCACTAGAAAATATAGATGAAGCAAATCCTGATTGGACTTACGTGGCGAGTCGAATTTACTTGAAAAACCTTTATAGTCAAACGGCTAAGCACCGTAATTATGAGGCAGAGGCTAAATATGGTGATTTTTATCAATTGATCACAGAGCTTACTGAAAAAGGAATTTATTCTAAGTTATTATTAGAAAAGTACACAGAATCTGAGATTCGTGAATATGCGCGTTCAATTAATAGTAAAAATGATGAATTATTTGATTATTTAGGCTTATACACTTTTGCAACACGTTATTTAGCAACCGATCACGAAAAAAGATTATTTGAATTGCCACAAGAGCGTTGGATGATTATCGCAATGTATTTAATGCAAGACGAAGCGGAAACTTATCGGTCTCAACTCGTATTAGAAGCCTACTGGGCTCTTAGTAATTTATATATGACTGTTGCGACGCCAACAATGAACAATGCAGGGAAAACACACGGTCAATTATCGAGTTGTTTCATCGATACAGTAGACGATAATTTACAGTCAATTTATGATGTGAATTCTGATGTTGCTCAATTATCTAAAAATGGTGGCGGTATTGGCGTCTATATGGGTAAAGTGCGAGGACGTGGCAGTGCGATTAAAGGTTTTAAAGGTATGTCGAGTGGTGTTGTACCTTGGATTCGTCAGTTAAATAATACAGCTGTCAGTGTCGATCAATTAGGAACGCGAAAGGGAGCAATTGCAATTTATTTAGATATTTGGCATGCAGATATCGAACCATTTTTAGATTTAAAATTAAATAACGGTGACGAACGGATGCGAGCACATGATATCTTTCCAGGTGTATCACTTCCCGATTACTTTATGGAGCAAGTTGAGGCGCGTGGCGATTGGTATTTATTTGATCCCCACGAAGTACGTGAGGTTATGGGTTATTCGCTAGAAGACTTTTATGATGAAGAAAAAGGAAACGGTACGTGGCGCAAGAAATATCTAGAGTGTGTTGCTCATACAGGTTTATCAAAACGAAAAGTTAAAGCAATTGATTTAATGAAGCGAATTATGGTTTCACAGCTTGAAACAGGTACACCGTTTATGTTTTATCGTGATGAGGTAAACCGTCAAAATAATAATGATCACGAAGGAATTATCTATTGTTCGAACTTGTGTACTGAAATTACTCAAAACCAGTCTCCAACAGAATTTTTAGAAGAGTATGTTGAAAAAGAAGATATTATTGTAAAAAAATATCGTTCAGGTGATTATGTTGTGTGTAATTTAAGTTCAATTAACTTAGGAAAGGCAGTTCCAGATGACGTGCTAGAACGCTTAATAACAATCCAAGTAAGAATGCTTGATAATGTTATTGATATCAATACATTACCAATTAAACAAACGACAATAACGAACCAAAAATACCGAGCAATTGGACTTGGCACATTTGGTTGGCATCACCTTTTAGCGCTTAAGGAAATGAAGTGGGAGTCTGACTTGGCAGTCAACTTTGCTGATGAATTATACGAACGAATTGCCTATTTAACGATTAAAGCGAGTATGAAACTAAGTAAAGAAAAAACGAGCTATCCACTGTTTAAAGGAAGTAAGTGGGATACAGGAGCTTATTTTGAACAAAAAGGATATGAATCAACCGAGTGGAAAGCATTGCAAGACGAGGTTAATGAGCATGGTATACGTAATGGTTACTTAATGGCTGTTGCACCAAACTCTTCCACGTCAATTATCGCAGGATCAACAGCAAGTATCGATCCGATTTTTAAAGTGTTTTATCATGAAGAGAAAAAAGATTTTAAAATTCCAGTCGCAGCACCAGACTTAACGCATCGAACGTATCCGTATTATCAAAGGTCAGCTTATATTGTAGATCAAAGGTGGTCAGTTAAACAAAATGCTGCACGTCAAAAACATATCGACCAAGCGATTTCATTTAATATGTATGTCCCAAATACAATCCGTGCATCTGTCTTACTTGACCTTCATTTGCAGGCATGGAATTCAGGTTTAAAAACAACATATTACGTTCGTTCAACTTCTACAGATATAGAAGAGTGTGAGTGGTGTCATTCATAAACAAGTTTTAGAAAGGAAAGGGTGTTAAAAATGTCTGAAAAGAAAAAAGCGATTATTTGCTATCTAAGTTACAGTGGAAATACTGAAGAAATTGCCGAATTGATTGAAGCAAAACTTATTAATAGTGAAATAACTGTTGATATGTATGAAATCGGTATCGATCCACCAATTGATTTAGCAGGTTATGACTTTATTTTTCTTGGCACATTTACTTGGGATCATGGAAGTACACCAGACGAAATAAAAGATTTTGTTTTAGAGGTTGGTTATAAACCTAAAAATATATCGGTTTTTGGTTCGGGTGATACACAATTTGGCGGTGATGAATTATTTTGTCGCGCGGTCGATCGCTTAGCTAAGTTTTATAAGAGTGAAATGCCGCCATTAAAAATAGAACAATCACCAAGAGGATCACAGGAAGATAGAGTAAATTCATGGTTGGAAGGGGTATTATTTGATGTCACATATATTGCTTGAAAAAGCTAAAACACTAGAACCACGTAATCCAAATAAGTCGACAGGAGTATTTGGTGGAAAATCAAGTGGTATTTTAAATTGGAATGATATTGCTTATCCGCATTGGTACAAAATGTATAAGCGTCTGATAGGAAATTACTGGCAAGCAGATGAAGTTGATATGACAAGCGATGTAAGGGAATTTACTAATTTAACAGAAGCGGAAAAAGATGCCTATTTAAAAATCATTGGTTTGTTATCAACGTTAGATGCGCCACAGACAAGAACAGCACTGCTTATTTCGCTTTATGCGACAGATCCATCAATTCAATCAATAATGGCTGTTATTGCACAACAAGAAGCGGTGCATAATGAAAGTTACTCATACGTTCTATCTTCAGTTGTTTCGTTAGGTGAGCAAAACACGTCATTTCAACTCGGACGTACAGATGAG
>JARIBO010000008.1 GCA_029257405.1 Caryophanales bacterium | reverse complement strand
GAAGTTAAGGCGTAATAGCCTAATGTAGTAATGTAATATTAACTAGTCAAAATAACCAGTCAGAATAACCAGTACTAAGGTTATCCTGGCTGGTTATTTTTTTGATGTTTATTTACACGATGATTTTATATTTATGTCTTTTATATTTACAAACTTTCATCTACTTTTAATTCACTACATAGATTCATTCTCTACTCGTTTAGCTAGCTATTTATGTGTTTGTACCTTTCATCATTTTTTTATGGCATCACGTCTTTTCATCATTTATATGTTTGTGCCTTCCAGTACATTAATACACTTAAGACATTTAGAGTTTCATTTTCTTGAGCTTATCAATTCATTTGGTAATCTATTATTGGCGTTAGGCATATATATTATTTATATATGGCGCATGAGTCTCACCATTATAGAAATAGGTAAGATAGAAGTAGAAGCGGAATATAAGATAAGGGATTAAAGATGCGAGTGTATGATCATTAGCAGCGTAGGTGAGTTGAAGTAAGATCTATGTAGAATGCTATAAGTGTGTATGTGTATCTGTTAACTGTGCGTAAAGGTGTAAAGATAACAGGATATATCTAATGACGTGATTAAGTATAGTGTACGATACGTATGATGACGTATAAATATAAAGTGAGTAAGTAGGCTGAAGAGGTAAGTGCGGAAGTGTTGTAAGGTATATAGGAATAAAAGATATTAAAGTGAAGCGGGATATATAGGGTCAGGGTTATGTATGACTGTATGTATCTAGAAGTATATATTGAAGTTTAATCATTAGTAGTAAGCTGTATAAGCGGGGGAGGTATAATATATGATGTCACAAGAAGCATTACATAGTTTGGTTAACACATTATCTGAAACGTATTTTGATAAGCCGTTTGTAGATGATGTGGTCTTTAATTATCGGTTACGTACAACAGGGGGACGTTATATACCACGTTACCGAAGAATAGAACTTAATCCAAAGTATTTAATAGAATTAGGTGAAGCGGAATTTCACGGGATTATTAAACATGAGCTATGTCATTACCATCTACATATAGAAGGTAAAGGATATCAACACGGAGATGAATCATTTAAAGCATTACTTAAAGCAACAGGGTCACCAAGACACTGTGCGCAACTTCCTTCAGATAAGAAAGCATATCAACATACATATGTTTGTGAATCATGTAAGCATGTTTATAGACGGAAGCGGAGAGTAAACTTACAAAGATATCGATGTGGGAAGTGTCGGGGACAAATTAAAAAAAGAAATTAAAATTAATTTAATAAGGTGTTTTTTCAATCCCTACTATATAAGGGGGTATATTATGAGAGATGTTAAAAGGATAAAAACAAAAACATAGTAGTTAGGGGTTGACGAAAACTAAATGTCGTGTTAAGTTAGAACAACGTCCGAAAGACATCGACAACAGTTCGGCGTATTTAACACGTCTAAATCCAAATCAATTTAAACAAAATTAAAAAGGTTTGATTTAGGGGTTGACAAAACATAAGTTGTCATGTAGTATGAATCTTGTTGCCGCATCTAATAGATGTTCAGGCGAACAATACAAGCGTTTTAATGAGTTAATCATTCCGCAGTAGCTCAGTGGTAGAGCAATCGGCTGTTAACCGATCGGTCGTAGGTTCGAATCCTACCTGCGGAGCCAACATGGCGGTGTAGCTCAGCTGGCTAGAGCGTTCGGTTCATACCCGAAAGGTCGGGGGTTCAATTCCCTCCGCCGCTACCATTATTATATTACACGGACCCTTAGCTCAGTTGGTTAGAGCTATCGGCTCATAACCGATCGGTCGAAGGTTCGAGTCCTTCAGGGTCCACTTATAATATTTGGAGGAATACCCAAGTCCGGCTGAAGGGATTGGTCTTGAAAACCAACAGGGGTGTCAAAGCCCGCGGGGGTTCGAATCCCTCTTCCTCCTTATCGGCTCAATAGCTCAGTCGGTAGAGCAAAGGACTGAAAATCCTTGTGTCGGCGGTTCGATTCCGTCTTGAGCCATAGTAAAACCCAAGCATACATGCTTGGGTTTTTTATTTGCTTATTTAAACTAAAAGCTTGCACAGAAACAATTGGTTTGATAACCTTAGAGTTAAGGATGCTTTATTATCCTTACTACCACATTACAAATTAAAATTAAAGGAGAGGTTTATTTATGTCAAAGTTTGAATTACCTGAATTACCTTATGCATATGATGCTTTAGAGCCAACAATTGATAAGGAAACAATGAATATTCACCACACAAAACACCATAACACTTACGTACAAGGATTAAATGGTGCACTTGAGGGTCATAGTGATCTTCAAGATAAAAACTTAGAAGAATTACTTACAAGTATAGATTCACTTCCTGAAGAAATCCGTACGCCAGTTCGTAATCACGGTGGAGGACATGCAAACCACAGTTTATTCTGGAAAGTTCTTTCACCAAATGGTGGAGGTAATCCTAAAGGCGAAGTTGCTGAGAAGATTGACGCTAAATTTGGTAGCTTTGATGCATTCAAAGAAGAATTCCAAAAAGCTGCAGCAGCACGTTTTGGTTCAGGTTGGGCTTGGTTAGTAGTAAATAATGGTGAACTAGAGATTATGAGTACGCCGAACCAAGATTCACCAATTATGGAAGGTAAGACACCAATATTAGGTTTAGATGTATGGGAGCATGCTTACTACCTTAATTACCAAAACAGACGTCCAGAATATGCACAGAAATTCTGGGAAGTTGTTAATTGGGACGAAGTAGATAAAAATTATAACGAAGCTAAGTAAGGCTTAAACACGAGATTTAAAAATCTCGTGTTTTTTTATTTGAATTAACTTACTAGATAGAAGTATAATATAGCCAGAGTTAATTTAGATAAGAATAGAGGAAATTAAGTGAAAAATAAAACGAGTGATAATAAAAGCAGGTTAAAAATACCTTTTAGATTAAATATATTTTTCTTTGTTGTATTTATCATGTTTGCTCTTTTAGTTGTCCAATTAGGAATTGTCCAAATATTAGAAGGAGAAGCATATCAAAAAGAAATTGACCGCACTATAGATGATGTTACAAAAGTCCCAGTACCAAGAGGACTTATTTATGATAAAAACCATAAGCCAATTGTAACTAATAACCCACTCTATTCAATTACTTATACTCCTCCTAAAGGTGTTCAATCAGAAGATAAATTAGAGTTAGCGAAAACATTAGTTGATTACATTCAATTAGATAAAAAGAAAATCGAAAATATTACATCTAGAGAGAAAAAAGAGTATTGGTATTTGATACATGAAGAAGAAGCATTAGAATTAACTAATGATACTGAAAAAAAAGAACTAGAAAATGTTGAACTTTATGATTTAACATTGGAGAGAATAACTGATGAAGATATAGAAACAATCACAAAAGAAGAATACCCAATAATTGCAATAAAATCAGAGTTAGATAAAGCCTATTCTTTAACACCACATATCATTAAAAATGAAAATATTAGTGTAGAAGAGTATGCTCGAATTGCAGAAAATCTTAGCGAATTACCAGGAATTAATGCTACGACAGACTGGGAGCGAGATTATTTATATAAAGATACATTTAAAACATTTGTTGGTGCTATAACGACTGAAAAAGAAGGGATACCTGGAGAAAAAGAAGAATATTTTATGTCTCGTGGTTATAATCGAAATGACAGAGTAGGTAAAAGTGGTTTAGAAGAACAATACGAAGAGTACTTAAGAGGTAGAAAAGAGCAAATACAATACACAACGACTAAAAAAGGTGAAGTACTTTCTAGCGATATCCTCGTTGAGGGAGAAAGAGGAAAAGATTTAGTTCTTTCAATTGATATGGATTATCAGAAAAAAGTAGATGATATTGTTCGTAATGAACTTAAAAATAATGTAGGAGGAAGTCCACACCTAGATGATGCTATGGCAGTTGTTATGAATCCTAAAACAGGAGAAATATTAGCTTTAAGTGGACAAACATATAACCGAAAAAACAGAAAGTATGAAGATATAGGTGTTAAAACTTTATTTGACACACATTTACCAGGATCAACAATAAAAGGAGCCACAGTTGCAGCTGGATTTGAAAATAATATTATTTCACCTGGAACTGTATTTATTGATAGGCCACTTAGAATTGCTGGAAGTGCTTCGAAATCATCTGTAGGGACATTAGGCGCAGTTAATGACATGGACGCTCTAAGACGTTCTTCTAACGTTTATATGTTTTATATAGCAATGCAGTTAAGTGGGGAGATGAGACACCCATTTCCTGATAATGCGAAATTATCTTTTACAACAGGTGGGATTCAAGAATTAAGAAATGCATTTAATCAAACAGGTTTAGGTGTTAAAACTGGTATTGACTATCCTTATGAAGCAACTGGGGTTGTTGGATCAAATCCTATAGGGGGTCAAGTACTTGACTTTGCTATTGGGCAATATGATACATATACAACCTTACAATTAGCTCAATATGTATCTACCATTGCAAATGATGGTTATCGTGTAAAGCCACACATAGTAAAAGATATTCATCACCCATCGCCAGACAAAAAAATAGGATCACTATATAAATCAAATGAAACTGAAGTTTTAAATAAAATGAACATCACTGAAAATGAAATAAATAGAATTCAAAAAGGATTTCGTGGCGCATTTCAATCGCCTGGTGGAACAGGTTCACGTTACTGGGCAGGTAAATATTATAATCCTGCTGGAAAAACTGGTACTGCAGAAAATTTAATCTATAAAGACGGAAAATTGATTGCAGAAACAGAAAATTTATCACTCATAGGTTATGCACCCTATGATGATCCTGAAATAGCATTTGCTGTCCTCGTGCCTAACCTTGCTAAACAAAGAAGCGCAGCTGTTCCAATTAACCATGCTATAGGCACAAAACTCATGGATGCTTACTTTGATATGAAACAAGAATAAACAAGAGATAAAGAGTCATTATAAGAGATCTTAGTTCCTAAAATAATAGGAGTAAGATCTCTTTTATATATAAAAAATTCCACCATCGTTTTAAACGATAGTGGAATCACAATAAATTTATTTACTTATTGCTTTAGCTATTTCTTTTTCAGACATGTCACTCTTTAATTTAAATTTACCAGGCTTTAATTTTTGACTATAATCATTTTTTTGTAAGTATGCTGAAAATTTATTAGCATCTTTAATGATTTTCTTCTCGTATAGTAATTTAGATACATCTTGTGAAGACATGCCATTTTTTATAGTTAATGTATAATTTTGAACATCATCTTTTTTCTTTTTTTCTTCTTTCTCTTTCTTTTCATTCGCTTTTTTCTCTTTTGCTTCTTTCTCTTTCTTTTTCTTTTCTTTCGCTTCTTTCTCTTTTTCTTTTTTCTCTTTCGCTTCTTTCTCTTTTGCCTTTTTCTCTTTTTCTTTCTTTTCAGCATCTTCATTTACTGTATAAGAAATATATTCTTTTTCAGTAATTACTCGGTAATCTTTATCTTCAATTAACTCAATTAATTCTTCAGTTGTGAAGTCATTTGCATTAATTTCAGGTTCATTAAAGTAGTAAAAAAAGACGAAAATTATTAGACTTGCAATAAAAAGCCCTAAAGAAAAATAACGTAAAACCAGATTCATCTTGACACTCCCTTGAAACTAATTATTTTTTATGATTAACTCTATTTCATCAACAGTTAATTCAGTTCTATTAGCGATATCTTCATAAGATAATCCCTGTTGATATAGATGATATACTTTTTGGGTCACTAAAGGTGTTTGATCAGCTAAACCCGTACGATCAATGACATATGCATTAGTTTGAATTCTTTCATCTAAATCAGTCAGTTTTCTTTTTAATGCAAAAACATCTTGGGAAGTCTTAATTGATTGTTCTTCAACTAATTTTTCAATATTAGCAAATCGATCATTCATAAAGAATGAAGAAACGAATAAAATGATTGCTATTGTCGCAAGGGTTATTATAATGTATAACATAGACTTTACCTCCAATCTTATTATATACTACTACTATGTAGACAATAATTCTATTATATAATAAGAATATAACAAGATTGTTGCTTGATTGTAATTGTTTTGTTATTATTAGGGAGTAAAGTAAAGAAATTAAGATTCGTTTGGAGGGATAAAAATGCGTGTCAATATCACATTAGAATGTACAGAAACTAAAGACAGAAATTATATCACGACTAAAAACAATCGTAATAACACAGATCGTGTTGAGTTAATGAAGTACTCTCCGCGTTTAAGAAAGCATACATTGCATCGTGAATCTAAAAAATAAACATAAACTTTAAACTCTTATCTTTTTTATGGTAGGAGTTTTTTGTTTATATTATTTGAAAAGGAGGAATTAAAAAATGAAACATCATCTCCGAAAAGCTATGCTAGAAAAATTAAATGGATTATCAATTGAAACAAAACAATCAATTAATGACCATATCCATAAAAACTTATTCAATTCAAAACTATGGAATGAATCTCAAGTTATTGGGGTTACTTTAAGTTATAAACCAGAATGGGATACATATGAAATTATAAAACAAGCATGGAAAGAAAATAAAAAAGTAGTGATACCTGTAACAAATGATTTGACATATACAATGAAATTTTATTTAATTAATAGCTTAAAAGATTTAAAAGAAGGCAATTATAAAATATATGAACCGATTAGCCAAACAAATGAAAAATATTATGAAAAGTCTACAATAGATTTAATGATTGTACCAGGTGTTGTATTTGATAAAAATGGTTATCGTATTGGTTTTGGAAAAGGTTATTTTGATCGTTATTTAAATGATTTTAATAACAATAAAGTTGCATTATTAGCTGACTTTCAATTAATTGAACAAATACCTATAAATCAATATGATATAAATGTAGACTACTTAATAACAGATAAAAATATTATTAAAGTGAAAATATAATAAAAGGGAGGTGTCTTATGCAGTTAAAACAAGAATCTCTCATGTACGACCTATCTACTTATCTTGTGAGCGAAAAAAAATATAATGTTTTATATATGAATATTAAAGAAAGTGAAATTTGGCTAACAAAAGAAATTGATAAAACAGAGAGTATTATTAGAATTGTTAATAAAAGATTAGATTGGAAAAACCGATTAAAGTCCGATATGGCTTTAGTTTTTCAAAGAGCTAGATCAATGAAAAAATCATATACTCATAAAATCATTAATATTAAAAATATTTATATAACTGATTTAGAGCCTGTTGACGACTGGAAAGATCTACTAAAACCACTAAAGCTTGAAGATGAATTAATTTATAATATGTCTGTATTTTATATAACAAATGAGAATATAACTGAAGAAATTAACAGATTAAATAAAAAAATTCAAGCTCAATATATAGAACAAGAATATTTTGGAGAAGAAATAACTAAAGATCAAAAGAAGATTTTGATAAATAATGTTACTAAACAAAGAAAAGATATTGAAGAAATATTCTCATATGGAAAGCCATTACTAACTTTTTTAATCATTGCAATTAATGTCTTTCTATTTATTTTATTAGAAACTAGAGGTGGAAGCACTGATATCCCAAACCTAATAGAATTAGGAGCTAAATATAATCCAGCGATGATAGATGGTGAGTGGTGGAGAGCAATTACTTCAATGTTTTTGCATATAGGGCTATTACATTTATTTATGAATATGTTAGCACTTTATTTTTTAGGTGTACTTCTTGAACGAATATATGGGTCAAGACGCTTTTTATTCATTTATTTTTTATCGGGAATAGGTGGAAGTATGACTAGTTTTGCACTTTCTTCAAGTGTTTCCGCAGGAGCTTCTGGCGCATTATTTGGATTATTTGGTGCGTTACTCTATTTTGGAGTAAATTACAAAAAACTCTTTTTTCAAACAATGGGAAGAAACGTTATTTTTATTTTAGTGCTTAATTTGTTTATAGGTATATTAATACCTAATATTGATATGGGAGCTCACTTAGGCGGATTAATTACCGGCTTTATAGCTTCAGCAATAGTTAGTTTACCAAAGAAGAAAAATTATAAAATATCATTTCTTTCTCTGTTTGTTTATATAGCAATTATTGCAGGGTTATTACTCTATGGTATTGATTCGAATGAGAAAGATCCTTTATACTTGTTAATGCAAACTGAAGAAAGTATAAAAAGTGAAGAATATGTTGCGGCTATTGATTATGCAACAAAAGGATTAAAAAATTCTAGCGATTTTGATGCAGATTTATTATTCCAACGGGCGTATGCAAATATTGAACTCAATAAACTAAACCAAGCCCAAGCAGATTTAGAAAAAAGTATAAAACAAAAACCCCATTTCCCTGAAGCTTATTATAATCTTGCAATCGTTTATTATGAAAAAGGCGAAATTAATAAAGCTGAAGAAAATATCGATAGAGCAATGAGTCAAACTAGTGATCAAGACAGATTTAAAGAAATGTATGAAAAAATCAAACAAAGTAAAGAGTGATTTTATGAGTAGAATGTATGAAGTAAGAGAGTACTTGAGAAGATATAATTCATTTATCTATACGAAAGATAAATCTTTGGATCTCGATTTAATTGAAGAAGAGTTAAAAGAATTAAAGGAAAATTCTTTTATAGAGAATGACTTGTATTTAAAATTCATACTTATTATTAGAAAAGAACGTAGACTGTTAAAAAAAGAAAATTAAAAAAGCTATCATTTTATTAATGATAGCTTTTAAACATTAGTTGCTTTCTTATTTTAAGCACAAATACCAGCACTAGTTAATTCACATACAATTGTCATAACTGAGAAAAAGCCAAAGCTAAGTGCCGCAAGCGCTGAAAAACCTAAAGCAAAATAGTTCTTAAATTTAACTTGACGGAACACAGAAACAACTGCAAGTAATGCTACGATTAAAAGTATAATTGCTAAGATCATATTCTTACATCCTCCTTATGTAATTCTAAAACACAAAAGGTTGCTAATAGAAATATATTTGTATTAGTATGTAACTGTACAACTAATTATCATTCTATAATATTGAAGAAGATTTGTCGAGCATTATTCATTCCAGCTTATAAACAAATATAATTATTTTATCATGGGGGTAATATTAAAATGAAAGTCAATACATTTTCACTTGGTCCACTCGGTACAAATTGTTATGTTCTTTCAAAAGATGATCGAGCATTAGTAATTGATCCAGGTGGGGAATCACATATAATTACAGATTATTTAGAAAAAGAAGGATTAGATTTAAAAGCAATTTTGTTAACGCATGCTCATTTTGATCACATCGGTGGATTAGATCAATTAAGAAAAACTCACCAAGTAGATGTTTATATGCATGAGCTTGAAAAAGATTGGTTAGAAACCCCAGAGTTAAATAGATCACTCTTATTTTTAGGTCCCAATGAAGGAATAAAAACATCGAAACCGGAAAAACTATTAAATGAAGGGCACCATAAAATAGATGTTTTTGAATTTGATATCATTCATACGCCAGGTCATTCACCAGGAAGTATATCTTTTGTTTTCAAGGAATATAATTTAGTAGTTAGTGGGGACGTTTTATTTCACCACGGAATTGGGCGAACAGATCTACCCGATGGCAGTATAGATGAACTTGCTCATAGTATTATGAATAAATTATATAAATTGCCAGAAGATTTTACGGTTTACCCAGGACACGGAACATCAACGACTATTGGAATTGAAAAAACAACTAACCCATATACGAATCAATTTTAAAAAGTAGGAGATATCATTCTCCTACTTTTTTATTTTTGTAAAATAAAAAGGAATAAGTCTATCTCCTGCGAATATGACAGTAGAGCATTTCAAAAGGAGGTGATTTATTATGAACAATGCTGAAAAAATAATAAAAAACATTTTAATTATTGCTTTCAACGAAACCGCTTCAGATATTCATTTTTATGTTGAAGAAGATTCAGTTAAAGTTTTTTATCGAATTAATGGAATGAGGCAATTAAAAAAGAAAATTAGTTTTAAACAATATACTGTTATTTTGCTCCATTTGAAATTCTCCGCTTCAATGGATATTGGTGAATCATTTAGACCTCAAGATGGAGCGCTTGATTATAAATATAAGAATCATCAATATTCTTTGAGATTATCTACGTTACCGGTTAAATACACTGAAAGTTTAACAATTAGGATTTTACCTCAAACAAAACGATACTCTATAGATGAACTTTGTTTATTCCCTTTTCAACATGAAAAAATAACAGAACTTTTATCATTAACTTCAGGGCTTATTATATTCTCAGGATCTACTGGGTCAGGTAAAACAACTCTAATGTATAGTTTAATTGAAAAATTACTCGAAACCAAAAACTCCCAAATAATCACTTTAGAAGATCCAATAGAAAGAAATTTAACAGACGTTATTCAAATTCAAATTAATAACACTGCTCAGATTAACTATGAAAGTGGTTTAAAAGCCATTTTAAGACATGACCCCGACGTTATTTTATTAGGAGAGATAAGAGATGCATTAACTGCAAAATATGCTTTTCGGGCAGCATTAACAGGACATCTTGTTTTGACAACGATTCATGCAAATAACGCAAAAGGTACTTTAGATCGTTTAAAGGAA
Source organism: Caryophanales bacterium (assembly GCA_029257405.1). GTDB lineage: Bacteria > Bacillota > Bacilli > Bacillales > Amphibacillaceae > Pseudogracilibacillus. Next base: position 90,682 of record JARIBO010000008.1, on the reverse strand, counting down.
ATAGGTATTTCTGAACTTGAAATTAATCAAACAGTTAAATCAGTTATCTCGCTTGAATTAATTTTACTTAATAAAATTAAAGGTTATAAAAGAAGAGCTGCTATTGCTGAAATAATTTCACCTCATTTAAAAAAAGAAAAAACAGACGAGTTTAAATTTTTATCATTTAAAGAACTAAGAAAGAAGGCATATCTTTATGGTTTCATTCCTAAAGAAAAAATTGTTTAATAAAAATCATCATAAACTGTCAGAAATAGAACAAAATTATTTTCTAGAACGTTTGTATCGATTTTTATCTTATGGTTATCCTTTATTAGAATCATTAAATAAAATGGAGTGGGATCCTAATTTAAAACCGATTGCTCAAAAATTTAGTAAATCTTTAACAGAAGGATTACCTATAGAAGAGACTTTTGCAAAGTTAAATTTTCACCCAACAATAGTCACTTATATGTCATTTGTTAAAGTGAATAATGATTTAGTCCAAACGATTGAAAAATGCCAAGAAATGTACGCTTATCGAATTAAAAACGTAGCAAAAATTAAACAAACAATAAAATATCCTTTTATACTATTTGTTTTTTTCTTCATCATACTAATCATCATCAAACAATTTGTCTTACCTTCCTTTACTAATTTTTTTCTAATGGATAGTGATTCAGCAAAATCTGTTGTTTATTCGATTATGATTATAGATGTGTTAAGTAGTGTTTTTATAATTATGACAATTGTCTTAATTATAATATGGTTTCTTTTTAAGAAAGTTCAAAAAAAATTGGATATCGAACAATTACTGAGAATCTATCAAAAAATTCCTCTTTTTCGAAGTTTATTGAGATTACAAACGTCTTACTATTTTTCACTACAAATGAGCATGTTTTTAAAAACAGGTATCTCATTAAAAACGATTCTTAAACACTTATCAATGCAAAAGGAAAATTTAATCATTAACAATTATTCAAAATTAATGATTAAACAATTAAGTAATGGTGAAAACTTAAGTTATTTAATTATGAATTTGTATTTTTTAGAATTAAATATAGCGCAAATATTTGATGCTAATATCGATTCACAATTATTAGAAAGAGATTTAAGTGTTTATAGTGAACAAATTAATGATCAAATAAAATTGAAAACTGATACATTCATTCAAAGAGTACAACCCGTATTTTTTGTGCTCATTGCATTATTTATTGTGTTTATCTATGCCACATTAATGTGGCCAATGATTCAGTTGATGCAAACAATATAATTGGAGGCGGAAAAATGTTTAAAAATGAAAAAGGTTTTACCTTAATAGAAATGTTAGTTGTGCTTTTAATTATTACTGTATTAATTTTATTAATTCTTCCTGGTATTGGAAGCAAAACGAGTGACATGCATGCTGATGGGTGTGAAGCTCTTAAATTAACTGTTCAATCGCAAGCTGATATGTATGAACTAGAAGAAGGGAGTAAAGTTAGTTCAATTGATGCTTTAGTTGATTCAGGTCTTATAAATGAAAATCAAAAAACGTGTAAGAATGGGGATGTATTAACTATCACAAATGGCGTAGTTTCAGAGTAAATGTCTAATAAAGCTTTTACACTTGTTGAAGTGCTTGTAGTGTTAGCTATAAAATTAATCATTATTTTGCTTATTATCCCCCTTGGGTACAGCAATTTAACGAAAACTAAAATGGATGTGTTTTTTGATGAATTAAAGTCAGATGTTGATTTAGTTCAATCTCAAAATTTTCGAACCAATGATTTTTATGAATTAACATTTAATCCAAACAGCTATAAGTTAATTAAAAATTCTACTAATGAACTTATAAAAGAAAGGAGTTATCCAGAGAACGTTACAGTCGAAACACGGGTATTTCAAAGTATTATTTATCAAAAGAATGGAACATTTAAAACGCCAGGGCGTGTTATTTTTAATGAAGGAAAGAAAAGGAAACATGAATTAATTTTTCCTTTTGGTAAGGGAGGTTTTTATATTGTATCTTCCTAATCAAAAAGAAGAAAAAGGAATTTCACTTATTCAAACACTAATTGCTTTTACAATTGTAATCTTATTAGTAACGTCAGTTGTTCCAAGTATTATTATTGTTAAAAAACACCAAGTTGTAATCAAACAAAAATTAACAGCTGCATATAAATTACACGATATTCTAATCGAAGAAATCAATTCTCACGACTCCGTAAATCAAACTGGCGAAAATGATTTATTTCAATTCAAAATTGTTTATAAAAAGGAATTAATTGAAGTTTGTGGAACATGGACAAATATTAAGAATGAAAGAGAAAACAGGTGTTATTATGGAAAAAAGGAGAAAACATGAACAAGGGTTTACTTTAGTTAGTACTTTAATTTCTTTATCACTTGTGCTCATATCGCTACCTTTAATCTATGAATTGTTATACGAAGTAAAAAAAATATCAAAATTAGAAATTACACCATATAAATTTATGTTATTTATTAAGGAAGATATTCACCGTTCTGAACAATTAATTGCTAAAGACAATAAATTGTATTTCTATTTATCAACTGATGAAATTGCTGTTATTGAACAATATGGGGATTTAATTAGACGAAGAGTAGATAACCGAGGTCATGAAATTTATTTGCGAAATATCGTTAAATTTGAAACAGATAATTTAGATTATGGTGTAAAAGTTAGAATACGTTTAAAAGATGGTGAAAAGTATGAAAAAGTATTTAAAGTGGATTAATAATGATCGAGGACAAATGTTACTGTTTGTCCTTATATCCGCTTCAATTATTTTTATGTTATTTACAACATCAATTAAATTATATATGAATACAATCGAAGATACACAATTTTTACTTGAGCAATTAGAAGTAGAGACACTAATTCAAATGAGTAAAGTTGATTTACTGAGTAATAATGAAAAAGAACAATTTGATTTTTATTTTGTTTATCCTAATGGTGAGATAGAAATCAAATTAAACAACAAATATGATACGAGGTATATAGTAAACAACGAGATGACTCTAAATAATAATTCTCTTTATGAAACGACTTATGAAATTGATATAGAATGATACAATTCTCGTCTTTTATTTGTTATAATAGTTTTAGAAGAGGTGAAACAAGTGAAGAATAAAACACTTGAGTTAACGAATGTTTTAAGCGATCCGACAAGACATGGCATTTATGAATATATCATTGAAGCAACAGAACCTGTGACAGTTAAAGAAATAGCAGAAGCATTTAAAATTCATTCAAACGTTGCAAGACTTCATTTAACAAAATTAACTGAAGTTAACATCGTAGAGTCTTTTTTAAATGATACAAAAAGAAGAGGTAGACCAAATCGACTTTACACAATAAGTAAAGAAGCAACAGAAATTAGTTTTCCATATAGAGACTATAAATTATTATCATCAATTACATTAGGAGCCATAGCCAAGTTAGGTGAAGCGGGAAAAGAAATCTTATTTGAGGTAGGAAAAGATTATGGTAAAAAAATGATTGAAAATCTTAATTTAACAAATTATGAAGAAAATATATCTAATCTTGAAAAAACAAAATTATTAACAGAAACATCTAATCTTTTAGGCTTATATGCTACTTTTGAATATGATGAAAAAACTGATACTATGTCATATTTAATAAAAAATTGTCCATTTAGAGAACTTATTGCAGGAAAAGACGATGTAATCTGTCATTTGCACCATGAATTTTTAAAAGGAATGTTTACAGAATTATTTAATGAGATAGAATTTAAAGAAATTACTAATATGTTTGATGATTGTAAAGTTTGTAGTTATGATATAAAATTTTTGACTTTAGAAACTAGTAATTAATTTACAATACAGATAAGCTGGTCTATAATGTATATGTATTAGGTTATGTTTATAGAAGGAGGGGAAATAAGCATGGATCGTATGTTTCGCGTACTCGCATTTTGGACAGGAATTTTTACTATTATGTTTTATGTAGGAGATATGTATAACACTGCAATATTATTTCTCGTGCAAACAGCTTTTTTCCTAACACTTAGTTATTTAAGGTTATCAGAACGTATGTATATGTATATGTTTGGTGCTTATTTAACAGTGTTTATGGTCGGATTTACTTGGTATACTGAATTTATTTTAGTTCCAGGGTTTGGCGTATAAAAAAAGATCTTAACAGAAAATTCTGTTAAGATCTTTTTTATCGGTTAAATGGTGATTTACTTTGAATCAACTTTTCCAGTCCATTTTTTAAACCCACCATCAAGAATATTTATATCCTGATAATTATTTTTATAAAGTAAGTGAGCTGCTCGCTTTGATCGTCCATTACCTTGTCCATATAAATAAACTGGCTTATCAGGTCTCAGTTCGATTAATCTTTGTTTCATTTGAGTTAGTGGAAGATTGCGTGCACCTCTGATGTAACCACGGTCAAATTCTTGTGGTTCTCTAATATCGATTAATTGGGCTTTTCGATATCCTTTTATAAATTCATCTTGAGATAATACATTTAAATATTTTTTTTGTTGAAAATGTCTCAACGAATACATAATTACAAAACCTAAAATTACTGCTGCTATTGGATATAAAAAAACCATACATATGCCTCCAAATAAATAAAATTAAACAAGCTCTTACTTAGTATAAATGTTATTAAACAATAATACAAAGATTATAAATTTAGCTGTCAATTTAATGCTACCTGTGCGATTTTAATCAGATAAATAATCTAAAATTAAAAAATTAGATAACAATGCTTTACAAGATGTAGTAAGTATTGTATTATTTAAACACAACATATAGATAAAAGGACGGAAATTCTATATGGCTATAGTTTTAAAGGAGTGACGATATGTCAATTAAAAATAAAAATAAAGATGGTATTATCATTAGTCAATTGAATGAGGATATTAAATTATTTCCTCAAGTGTATCCAATTACGAATGATATGAAAATAACACATGAGGGTGTATCGAGATTAGTTATGCTTGATCGCTATGCATTTAAAGATACTGAGAAAAAAACGTTAAAAAATGGTGATTTTGTAGTTTTAACTGTTAAAGCTGATCCACAATTTCCAGCACGTGGATATGGAATCATTAAAGAACTAAATAAAGAGACAGGACAAGCTTACATTAAAGTAGCTCCTGAATTTATGAATATTTTAGATAATGAACAAGAAATTGAAACAGGTATAATAAAAAGAAATATTGATGCATTAGATAAACCACTTGAAATATATTATGAGCAAATTGCAAAACGTAACGCTTATGGATTATCTAGTGTTGAAGGAACTGAAGAAGAAAAAACAAAATGGTTAAATGAGTTCGCAGATGAATTAACTAACCTAAACTTCATTCCAGCAGGACGTGTTTTATACGGAGCAGGTTCTGAAACTGACGTGACTTACTTTAATTGTTACGTAATGCCTTATATACAAGACTCAAGAGAAGGTATCTCAGATCACCGTAAAGAAGTTATGGAAATTATGTCACGTGGTGGTGGCGTTGGTACTAACGGTTCTACATTAAGACCACGTAACGCACTTGCAAGAGGAGTGAATGGTAAATCATCAGGATCTGTTTCTTGGTTAGATGATATTGCAAAGCTTACTCATTTAGTTGAACAAGGTGGATCACGTCGAGGAGCACAAATGATTATGCTTGTTGACTCTCATCCAGATATTGTTGAATTTATCATTTCTAAAATGCAAAACTCTAGAATATTAAGATATTTAATTGAAAATACACAAGACGAACAAATCAGACAAATGGCGGAAGAAAAGCTTGATTTTAAACCTTTAACAGAAACAGAAAAAGATATGTATCAAAGTATTGTTAACTATAAGCCAATTCCAGGCAATGGTGGCTTTACAGAAGAAGCAATTAAAGAAGCAGAAATAAAGTTAAATACAGGTGGAACATACACTGTTCAAGACTCAGAATTCTTAACAGGTGCTAATATTTCTGTAGCAATTACAAAAGAATTTATGCAAGCTGTTGAAGACGATGCAATTTATGAGCTTAAATTCCCAGATGTAGAAAATTACAGTGAAGAAGAAATGAAAGAATACAACGAACAGTGGCATGAAATTGGTGATGTTAGACGTTGGGAAGAAATGGGTCACGGCGTTAGAGTTTATCGTGAAATAAGAGCTAAAGATTTATGGGACTTAATTAATGTGTGTGCGACGTATTCAGCTGAGCCAGGTATTTTCTTTATCGATAACGCGAATGATATGACTAACGCTAAAGCTTATGGTGACCAAGTAGTTGCGACTAACCCTTGTGGTGAACAACCACTAGCACCTTACTCAGTTTGTAATTTAGCAGCAGTTAACTTAGCTGAAATGGCTAATAAAAAAGAAAAAACAATTAACTTTGAAAAAATTAAAACAACTGTAGCAACAGGTATTCGTATGCAAGATAACGTGATTGATGCTACGCCTTACTTCTTAGAAGCTAACAAAAAACAAGCGTTAGGTGAAAGACGTATTGGTTTAGGTGTTATGGGATTACATGATCTACTTATTTATACTGAAACAAGATATGGTTCAGATGAAGGTAATAAGCTAGTTGATGAAATTTTTGAAACAATCGCAGTAACTGCTTACCAGACGTCAATTGAAATTGCTAAAGAAAAAGGAAGTTTCCCGTTCTTAGTTGGCGAAACTGAAGAAGAAACAAACGAACTTCGTCATAAATTTATTAATACGGGCTATATGAAGCAAATGCCAGAACAGATAAGAGAAGGTGTTTTAAAATATGGTATTCGTAACTCACATCTACTTACAGTTGCTCCAACAGGATCAACAGGAACAATGGTAGGTGTTAGTACAGGACTTGAGCCTTACTTCTCATTCTCTTACTTTAGAAGTGGTCGTTTAGGTAAATTTATCGAAGTTAAAGCAAAAATAGTTCAAGAATATTTAGATAATAATCCAGATGCAGATGAAAATGATTTACCTGATTGGTTTGTCTCTGCTATGGAACTAGCACCAGAAGATCATGCTGATACGCAGTGTGTGATTCAGAGGTGGGTAGATAGTTCAATATCTAAAACAGTAAATGCTCCGCGTGGATACACTGTCGATCAAGTAGAAAGTGTTTATCAGCGTCTTTATAAAGGCGGCGCAAAAGGTGGAACAGTTTATGTTGATGGAAGCAGAGATTCACAAGTACTAACATTAAAAGCTGAACAAAATAATTATGAAGAAAACGAAAACGATGGCTATACAATTGAAACCAAGCCAAAAATCGTTTTAATGGATACAATCCAAGAACTTGAAAAAACAAACGTAACAATTGGTTCAGAAATTGGTGACCGTTGTCCAGTTTGTCGAGAAGGCCACGTTGCAGAAATTGGTGGCTGTAACACATGTACGAGTTGTGGAGCACAACTTAAGTGTGGCGTATAATTAATAGAATAAAATAGATAAAAATAAACCGTATGGAATTTATTCCATACGGTTTATTTTATAATAATGGATTAAATTTTATGAAGTTACAATGTATTCAGCAAAAAATAAAGATTATTTACTTACTCAAGAAGTGTTTGATGTATTTTATCAGATTCAGGACTTTATAAAGAAGCGATGACTAAATCAAAAGCAAGTGAACTTGAAAAGTTACAACAAAATATGTGTATGCATTACTCTACAGAGGTAACAAAGAATACATAGACCAAGAAAGACGTTTGTTAAAAGAAGAAAATAAAAAGAAGTAAATGGGCAATTATTTGATAAAATGCAAAATGAAGATGATTAATAATTAGAAGATTTTAAGGATTAGATAATATAACTAAATTTGAGTCTCCAAAATTGGATAAAATGTTAGATATCAGTGAAAAAGTATTAAAATATTCTGATGTAATACTTATAACAGTTAATATTATTTCAGATAATTATCATTCCTATATAGAGAATGGTGAATTTATTTCAGTTAGGAAGACTTTAATTGGATTAATGGAGAAATAAAAGAAGGATTTGCTAATGAAGATTTAAAAAACTTTAGAATAGTAAGTAAAGAAAAGTAAATAGTAAGATTAATGGTAAAATATATAAAGTAGTTGGTATTCAAGTTGTGTTAGTAGTTTACATAATAACATCTTAATATAATCTTTCTATCTTAGAACAAAAATAAACCCGTGAGCTATTAAAAATAACTCACGGGTTTTTATATCATTATTTTATTTTAAGTTGACTCTAAGCGCTTTTTTTTTCGAATTCATGTTTAGCTTCCAGTTTTTTGTTAACGTAACGCTGGTACATGTTGTTAGCAATAATACTTAAAATAACAAGAGCAACACCCATTACTTCAAATGTTCCAATTTCATGTCCTTGGATTACTCTAATAATAATGGTTGTAACTGGCGCAAAGTTAATAAACAAAATAGCGTTAATTGGTGTTAATATTTGAACTGCTTTATTCCAACCAAGCAATGCGATAATCCCAGGTAAGATAATCATAAATGCCATGTGGTATTTTACGTTTAGTGATTCTTCAATTGTAGGGATAGGAATGAGCCCCATTAATGATCCAATTAATACAACAACAACTGCTGTTCCCGTACCATAAAGTGCACTTAATGTTGAATATCTAAGCACAGACCATTTATTAAAGTGACTTCCACCAATTGTATATACAGCCCAACCTAAGGCTGCAATAAATAAGATAAATAATGGGAATAATCGGTTATCACCGAATAATAAACTAACATCTCCATTAGTAACAACAAAATAAACACCAATAAAAGCAACGACTATAGTTAGGAAAGTAAATAAACTTGGTTTATTTTTATAAGCTATCCACATCACAATGATTGAAATTATTGGTGCGGCACCTTCCATAATTGAAGCAATTAATACTCCATCATCACCAATCATGTCTTGTCCTACGAAAATAAGAAGATTATAAAATACGAATCCCATTATTCCAAACATCCAAAGAATTAAACCTTGTCCGTCTGTTTTAAATGCTTTTTTTCCTTCAAAAAATAAAAGCATTATCATTAAAACAATGGTAACTGGTACATAACGGTATAATGTAAAATAATAAGGACTGATATGATTAAAAGCATCATCAGCTACTGGAAACATTGCTCCGTATGAAGCACTTGCAAGTATAGCTAAAAAGGAACCCAATAAAATATTTTTCTTTTTCACTATTAACTCAACTACTTTCATAAAGAATTATACTCTTATTAAACACTAGATTATCTATCATGTAAAACGATTATAAGTAATGATTAGTATCTCTTTTTATGATACACTAAAAAAGAGAGGTGTATTTATGAATATAAAAGACTTAGAAATATTTGTCACTGTAGCTGATGAAAAAAGCATTAGTAAAACAGCAGAAAAATTAAGTTATGTACAATCAAATATAAGTTCACGAATACAAAAGTTAGAAAAACACTTTACAACAAAATTATTTTATAGAAGTAAAAATGGTATGGTTTTAACACCAGAGGGTGATATTTTAATTGATTATGCCAATAAAATATTATCAATTGCTGAAGAGATGGAAGAAGCATTAAATGAAAATGAAAGTCCACGTGGTAAATTGGATATTGCGTCAGTAGAGACTGTAATAAAATTACCCTTAATTCTTTCAAAATATAATAAAGAATATAAAGAAGTTGATTTAACACTCTCAACAGGAGTCACAACAGAATTAAGAAATAAAGTACTAAATTATGAATTAGATGGGGCTTTTGTTACTAGAAATATTAATACTAGCCATAAAAATTTGAAATCAGTAGAGGTCTTTAATGAAAGGCTTGTATTAATATCAGACGTTAATACTAAAGATTTATCTGACGTTATTAATTTACCAATACTCGGGTTTAGTGACGGATGTGGATATCGATTAAAATTAAATGAATGGCTGAATCATGAAAAAATAGTTCCGACAAAAGTCATGGAATTAGGAACTTTAGAAACAACTTTAGGTAGTGTTATTTCTGGACTTGGAATAGCGTATGTTCCATATTCAGCTGTCGAACATTATGAAACAAGTGGCTTAATCAAATGTCATCAACTACCTAAAGAATATAGTGAAATTACAACAATATTTATTTACCGTGATGAAAAGAAAAAAAGTTTAGCTTTAAAAAAATTTATTGAAACGATAAATGAAGCAAAACAAGAAGCAATTTCACCATTTCATACATTTACAGGAGTGAAAAATAAATGAAATTAAGTATTTTAGATCAAGTTCCAGTTCCTCAAGGTGCTGAAATTGAAATGGCATTTTCTGAATCTGTAAAATTAGCTAAAGAAGCTGAAAACTTAGGATATAACCGCTACTGGATAGCAGAACATCATGATTTTACAGGACTAGCATGTCCTAATCCAGATACATTAATCACATTAATTGGGTCACAAACTAATAAAATTAAGTTAGGTGCAGGAGCAGTATTATTACCTCACTATAGCCCTTATAAAATAGCTGAAACATATAATTTACTCAGTGTGTTATTTCCAGGAAGAATCGATTTAGGTATAGGTAGAGCACCAGGTGGATCAGCAGAAGCTTCAATTGCGCTTTCAGGAAATTATTTAGAAAATGTTAGACTCTACCCAGAATCAGTTAAAACATTAAATAATTTTATAAATAATCAAACCCAAGAAAATCCATTATTTAATAAAATAAAAGCAGCGCCGCTTCCAAAAACAAAACCGAATCTTTGGTTGTTAGGAACGAGTGAAAAGAGTGCAGAATTAGCAATAGATAATCAACTTAATTATGTTTTTGGTCATTTTATGAGTTCGGCAAATGGCTCTGAAATAGTTACTAAATATAAAAAAGATTTTTATACTAAACATAAACAGAAACCAAAAGTTATTATTGCAGTTTCAGTAATTTGTGCAGAAACAACAGAGAAAGCAGAAAAAATTGCTAGAGCGACAGCTTTATGGTCGGGACTTAGTGATTCACCAATATTTGAACAAATCCCATCTTACAAAGAAGCAAGTGAATTTAAAGGTTCTCCAGAAATTGAAGAGAAAATTAATAATACTTTAAATAAAGTGGTTATAGGTAATCCAAAAATAGTTAGTGAGAAATTAAAAAAATTAACTAATATCTACCAAGCTGAAGAATTGATGATTGTTACAAATACGTATGATTATAAAGACCGTTTAGAATCTTTTAAACTCTTAGCAAAAGAGATGCAACTAAGTTGACCTTTAGGAAAGCCTTAGTAACAATACTTGAGAAAGTCTTCATTTTCGTATATATTATAGAGGGCAACATTTTGTCATTTATAAAAAATGAAGTGAGGCGATATTATGGCAGTACCTACTCCGAGTATGGAAGATTATATTGAAAGAATATACAATCTTATTGAAACAAAAGGATACTCTAGAGTTTCAGATATAGCAGAAGAATTATCCGTTCACCCTTCGTCGGTAACTAAGATGGTTCAAAAATTAGATCGTGACGGTTATTTAGATTACGAAAAGTATCGAGGTTTTGTTTTAACAGAAAAAGGTAATAAAATTGGGAAAAAATTAGTTAAACGTCATGATTTACTTGAAGAATTCTTAGAAATAATAGGTGTCGACGAAGAAAACATTTATGATGATGTTGAAGGGATTGAACATCACCTAAGTTGGAACTCTATTGATAGAATGACTGACTTAATTGAATACTTTAAAGAAGATGAAACTAGAATAAAAGATTTAAATAAAATACATGAAGTAAGTGAAAATCCACCTAAATAAAAAAGATTCGAACATTTATTTGTTCGAATCTTTTTTATGGCCTTCAATAACTTTTAAATGGTTTTTCTTTCTTTTTCTTTTGCGAGAATTTGGCTTGGAATCTTCTTTTTTCTTCTTTTTTATATTTTTTGGATTTACAGGTTTGCCATGTTTTTTTTGAGACTGTTTTACTGCTTGTTTATACTTTTTCATTTCTGGATCAGTTGGACCTTGTCTTCTATTTAAAACAGCTCTTAATATAATAAATAAAATAAAAGTTATTCCTAATAAAATTAGAATACTCGTCAGAAACTGACCAGGACTTTTAATTAATTGAGTAGCTAATCCTACTATTACTAACCCTAAAAAGAAATATAACAGTAATGAACCAGATTTGCGCATCAATAATCAATCCTTTCTTTGATGATTATCAAAACAGTTTAACCATCATTTTTAATATTTTTCTAAATAAAACGCTAAAAGTACTTGTTGATCACTCTCGTTAAAAAAATCAAATAAAATATATATTAATAATAATAGCAATTTAAAAAGCCCATCTAAAAAACTTGCCTTATTTTACTTGGAACAATAGATGCAAAATCAAAATATTTAACGCTGTTAGAATTTGCTTGAACTAATGAAAAAAACTCTTTTATAAAAGGAGTTTTTTGAAGCTTTTTTAAGAGATTTGATTCATTATTACTTACTTCAAAATAATCAATTGACTTAATATTTCTTCTAATAGCAGAAACAAATGATTTTTTACCTGCTAACATCGTACTATCTATAAATGCTTGTCTATCATATACATATTAATTTTACTTCCAAAAACTTAAAGAGCTTCATTCTTTATTTTACTAAATATCATAAGAAATAACTAGTTTAATCCTTATAAGACTGAAATTAATTATCAGTATTTGATAAAATATGCTAAACTTAGAAGGAATGTTCAAAGAAAGGAAGATTACATAAGATGACAAAGATTGAGAAAGTAAGAACTAAATTACAAGAACAAGAGTTAGATGCAATTTTGATTACTAATCCTTATAATAGACATTATTTATCCGGTTTTACGGGTTCTAGTGGCAACTTATTAATTACTCGAGAAGAAGCCATTCTGATAACGGATTTTAGATATATTGAACAAGCGAATAATCAAACTAATAATTTTAAAATAGTTGAGCACACGGGTTCAATTGTATCAGAAATTAATAATCAATTAAATAAGTACAATATAAAGTACTTAGCTTTTGAAGAAAACCAAGTAACATACAAAGAGTATACTGATTTTAACAAAACATTTAAAGTTGAGTTAATTCCTAAAAGTGAGATTGTTGAAAATATTAGAATTATAAAAACACAAAAGGAACTTACAATTATGCAAGAAGCTGCAAAAATTGCAGATAATGCTTTTACTAATATTTTAAATTATATTAAACCTGGCGTTAAAGAAATTGATGTATCAAATGAGCTTGAACGACTCATGCGTGCTGAAGGGGCGACATCTTCTAGCTTTGATATTATTGTAGCATCAGGGTACCGTGGTGCTTTACCTCATGGTGTCGCGTCAGATAAAGAAATTGAAACAGGTGAGCTTGTCACTATGGATTTTGGAGCACTTTATAAGGGCTACTGTTCAGACATTACACGAACGATAGCAGTTGGAGATATTAATGAAGAGCTAAGCAATATTTATGATACAGTATTGCAAGCTCAAAAACTAGGAGTCGCTGGAATAAAACCAGGGATTACAGGAAAAGAAGCAGATGCTTTAACGAGAGATTATATAACTAATCAAGGTTATGGAGAATACTTTGGTCATTCTACAGGTCATGGTTTAGGTTTAGAAGTTCACGAAAATCCTAGATTAGCGACAAGTTCTGAAACAGTACTAAAAGAAAATATGGTTGTTACCGTGGAGCCAGGTATTTATGTACCAAATATTGGTGGCTGTAGAATTGAAGATGATATTGTCATAACAACAGATGGAAATGTTCGTCTGACTCATTCAGAAAAAGAATTAATCATATTATAAAGGGGATAAAATAAATGATATCAGTAAATGATTTTAGAACAGGAACAACGGTAGAATACGATAATAATATTTGGCAAGTAATTGAGTTTCAACATGTTAAACCAGGTAAAGGTGCAGCTTTTGTTAGGACAAAATTACGTAACTTAAGAAATAATAATATACAAGAAAAAACATTTCGTGCTGGGGAACGTGTAAAACGTGCTCATATTGAACATAATAAAATGCAATATTTATATGCAGCTGGTTCAACGCATACTTTTATGGATGTTAATACATACAATCAAATAGAGTTACAAACAGACCAAATTGCAAACGAACTTGAATATATTAAAGAAAGCATGGAAGTAGATGTAATTATTTTTGAAGGTGAAGTATTAGGGATCAACCTACCTAAAAACGTTGAATTAGAAGTTGTAGAAACTGAACCAGGGTTAAAAGGTGATACTGTAAGTGGAGGCTCTAAGGCAGCAACACTAGAAACAGGTTTAGTAGTGCAAGTACCTTTATTTATAAATAAAGGGGATGTTCTTGTAATTAGTACAAGTGATGGAAATTATGTTTCACGTTATAATGCATAAAACAGTTTAAACAATTATGAACCGTTTAAACAGCTTTTTACAACTTTAGAGTGTCAGAATATTGCAAATGAGAAAAGAACGCAACATTTTTTCAAATCTATGGTAGAATTAAAGTTATAATCATATATCGTATTAAAAAAGGGGAGTTTATAATGTTTAAAGTTCAAGAAATGCGTGAATTGATTCGTTTAATAGATAAGTCAACAATTAATGAATTTTCTTATGAGAAAGATGATTCAAAAATAAAAATTAAAAAAACAGCAACTGGTACAACTCAAGTTGAAACACCTGTTGTTGAAGTTGCACCTACAATACCTGCAGCGGCTATTGCTAAAGCAGAACCAAAAAAAGAAAAAGAAGTGCCTGCTGATAGTGTTGAAGATGATGCAGGAATTGAAGAAATTGTATCACCTATGGTTGGAACTTTTTATCAAAAGCCATCACCAGAAAGTGATCCTTATGTTGCAGTAGGCGACAAAGTAAATGATGAAACGATTGTTTGTATCGTAGAAGCAATGAAATTATTTAATGAAATTGAAGCAGAGTTAAACGGTGAGATCGTGGAAATTCTTGTGAATGATGGCGATTTAGTAGAATATGGTCAGCCACTATTCAAAGTAAAAACGAAATAAGGGGCGATTCAATTGATTAAAAAAATATTAATCGCTAACCGAGGAGAAATTGCAGTTCGTATTATTAGAGCATGTAAAGAACTCGATATTCAAACGGTAGCAGTATATTCAGAAGCAGATAAAGAATCTTTACACGTTCAATTAGCAGACGAAGCTTACTGTATTGGTCCTGCAGCTGGAACAGATAGTTATTTAAACATTACTAATGTTATTTCTGTTGCATCTGCTACTGGCGTAGATGCGATTCATCCAGGATATGGATTTTTAGCTGAAAATGCTGACTTTGCTGAAGTTTGTGAAGAATGTAATATTAAATTTATTGGTCCATCAGCAGCAGCTATTCGAAAAATGGGAATCAAAGATATCGCTCGTAAAACAATGGCAGAAGCTGGCGTTCCGATTGTCCCTGGTTCAGATGGCATACTAGCAGATGAAGCTGATGCAATTAAAGTAGCTGAAGAAATTGGCTACCCTGTCATTATTAAAGCAACAGCTGGTGGCGGTGGTCGTGGTATTCGTGTAGCAAGAGATGAAAAAGCATTAAAATCAGGCATGAAAATCACTCAAAAAGAAGCTGAAACAGCATTTGGTAATCCAGGTGTATACTTAGAAAAATTCATTGAAGATTTCCGTCATGTTGAAATTCAAGTTTTAGCTGACGAACACGGTAATGTTATTCATTTAGGTGAACGTGATTGTTCTATCCAAAGACGATTACAAAAACTAGTTGAAGAAACACCATCTCCAGCAATCACACCAGAATTACGTAAAAAAATGGGTGATGCATCTGTTAAAGCTGCAAAAGCAGTTAATTATACAGGAGCTGGAACAATAGAATATATCTTTGATCGCATTGATCAAAAATTTTATTTTATGGAAATGAATACACGCATTCAGGTAGAACATACAGTTACTGAGATGGTAACAGGTGTAGACTTAATTAAAGAACAAATACGTGTAGCTAACGGTGAAGAATTAGCGTATAAACAAAAAGATATTGAATTAACGGGTTGGTCTATTGAATGTAGAATCAACGCAGAAAATCCATTTAAAAACTTTATGCCATCACCAGGTAAAGTTGATATGTACTTAGCACCGGGTGGATACGGAGTCAGAGTAGACTCTGCTGTTTATCCAGGGTATTCTATTCCGCCATTCTATGATTCAATGGTTGCTAAATTAATTACATATGCACCGACAAGAGAAGAAGCAATTAAACGTATGAAACGTGCGCTCGACGAATTTGTAGTAGAAGGTATTTATACGACAATTCCTTTTCACTCTCTAATTATGGATAATGAAGTATTTAAAAAAGGTGATTTTAATACAAATTTCCTTGAAGATAACCCAATTTTAGAGCTCGATAAAAAATAAAATAGTTTGTTTTTTAAAAAGCCAAAAGGATGATTCCTTTTGGCTTTTTCATTGCATTTTCTAGCTAAAATACTTTAAATCTGATACTATTTGTAAGAGATTAAAATACAAGGAGTTAATAATATGAAACGTCATGAAGCAAGAGAAAAAGCATTCCAAACCTTATTCCAAATTGATATAAATGATAATGTAAGCGAACTGAAAAATGATGATCCTTATTTAGAAAATGTTATTCGTGGCGTGAATGAAAATATTGAAAAAATAGACTTGCTAATTAGTACACATTTAGAAAATTGGGCTTTAGAAAGATTGCCTTATGCAGAAAGAACAATTTTAAGAATAGCTACTTATGAGTTAGAATATTTAGAAGATATCCCTGTTAGTGTATCAATTAATGAGGCAATTGAACTTGCCCATAAATATGGCGATGAAAAATCAGGCCAATTTATTAATGGCGTACTATCAAAAATAATTAAAGTAAGGGAGTAATTCACATGTCAGCAGAGGTAATTAGCGGAACAGAACTAGCTAAAGATATTCGAACAGAATTAAAAAAGGAAGTTAAAGTATTAAATGAACAAAATATTAATCCACATTTAACTGTTATAATTGTAGGTGATGACCCAGCATCACATTCTTACGTAAAAGGTAAGAAAAAGGCATCCGCAGAAATAGGAATAAGTTCAGAAATAATAAATTTACCTGAAGATACTTCTGAAACATATTTATTAGAGAAGGTAAATGAATTAAATAATAATATAAATGTTCACGGAATTCTTGTTCAATTACCTTTACCAAAACAAATAAATGAACAAAAAATTATAGAAGCAATTAGTCCTAAAAAAGATGTTGATGGTTTCCACCCAGTTAACGTAGGAAATATGATTTTAGGTAATGATACATTTTTATCATGTACACCTTATGGAATTATTACGATGTTAAAGTCTAAAGACATAGAGATTACTGGAAAACATGCGGTTGTTATAGGTAGAAGTAATATTGTAGGAAAACCTGTCGGACAACTATTATTAAATGAAAGTGCTACAGTAACTTATTGTCATTCAAAAACAAAAGATTTAAGTAAACATACACTGGACGCTGATATTTTAGTCGTTGCTATTGGTAAAGAACATGTAATTAAAGCAGAACATGTTAAAAAAGACGCTGTTGTTATTGATGTTGGAGTAAATCGTACAAAAGAAGGTAAACTAACTGGAGATGTTGACTTTGAATCAGTAAAAGAAGTAGCTTCTTATATTACACCTGTACCTAAAGGTGTAGGTCCAATGACAATAACTATGTTACTAAAAAACACGATTAAAGCGGCGAAGCAAATTGGA
The DNA here is from genome assembly GCA_029257405.1 of Caryophanales bacterium. Classification (GTDB taxonomy): domain Bacteria; phylum Bacillota; class Bacilli; order Bacillales; family Amphibacillaceae; genus Pseudogracilibacillus. The sequence goes on along the minus strand of JARIBO010000008.1, from coordinate 73,046 downwards.
AAATAAATATTTATCCGTTTCTGCCTTAACAAAGTATATTAAACGTAAAATTGAAATTGATCCACATTTACAGACTGTATATATTAAAGGTGAGATATCTAACTTTAACCATCATAGTCGTGGGCATATGTATTTAACGATAAAAGATAATCAATCTCAAATTAAAGCTGTTATGTTTGCTGGTAATAATCGTAATTTAAAATTCACTCCTGAGAATGGTATGGAAGTCTTAATCACAGGTAATATAGGTGTATATGAAGCACACGGACAATATCAATTATATATTAGAAGTATGGAGCCCGATGGTGTTGGGGCTCTCTATTTAGCTTTTGAACAATTAAAAGAAAAATTAAATAAAGCAGGTTATTTTAATGAAGAAAACAAAAAACCAATACCTAAATATCCAAGTCATATAGCTATAATCACATCACCTACAGGGGCAGCAGTAAGAGATATTTTAATTACGATTAAAAGACGTTATCCGATTGTCAAAACGACGATTATTCCTACACTAGTCCAGGGTGATTTAGCAATTGATTCGATTGTTGAATCAATAAATCGAGCGAACAAATTAGGGGAATTCGACTCTGTTATATTAGGACGTGGTGGTGGATCAATAGAAGATTTATGGGCATTTAATGATATTGCTGTTGCTGAAGCAATCTATAAATCAAAAATCCCTATTATTTCAGGAATTGGCCATGAGACTGATATTACAATTAGTGATTATATATCAGATTTAAGAGCGCCAACACCAACAGGAGCAGCTGAATTAGCAGTACCTTCATTAATCGAGCTTATTTCGAATAATAATCAATATAAAGAGAGATTGTTAAGGTCAGTTTCTCAATTATTAAATATAAATATAAATAAATTAGATGATTTAAAACAATCGTATATATTTAGAAACCCAAAGCAATTATTTTTAAATAAAGAACAACAATTAGATCAAACAACTGATAACTTTAAAAACACATTTAAAACACTTATAAAAAATAAACAAAATGAGTTTTCAATAGTAAAACAAAATTTAAAGTTTTTACATCCTGAAAAGAAATTAATTGAAGCAAAAGAAAATTTAAATAGATTAAACGAATCCAGCAAACGAAATTTAGAGCGTATTTATACTTACCATGAAAATAACTTTACGTCGGCAGTTGATAAATTAATTTTATTAAATCCATTAACTACGATGAGTAGAGGTTTCTCTTTAGCTTATAAATCAGAGGATAAAAGCCTCATTAAATCAGTTGAAGAAGTTGAAGTAAACGATGAAATAGACATTCAATTAAAAGACGGTATCTTATCATGTGAAATTACTCAAAAGAGGGGCAAAAAAATTGGAAAATAAAGAATTATCTTTTGAAGAAGCTTTAGAACAATTAGATAGTATTGTAAAAAAACTTGAAGAACCAGATGTACCTATTGAAAAAGCAATTAAGTATTATGAAAAAGGTATGGAATTATCAAAAATATGTGATAAAGTTTTATCAAACGCCGAAAAGAAAATGACTGAAATATTAGATGAAAATAATCAACCCACATTATTTGATTTGCAGGAGGAATAGTAAAAGGTGAAAAATTTAGACCAGTATCTAATTGAAAAAAAATTAATAGTCGAAAAAGAACTGCAAATAAACATAGAAAAATTAAATGCTCCAAAAGAATTAAAAGATTCGATGCTCTATTCACTCATGGCAGGTGGTAAAAGGTTAAGACCAGTATTACTTATGTTAAGCTTTGAAGCATACAAAGCACACAATCAAAAAGTAATGTCATCTATTTCTGCACTTGAAATGATTCATACATACTCACTTATTCATGATGATTTACCTGCTATGGACGATGATGATTTTAGACGTGGTAAAGAAACTAACCATAAAAAATTCGACGAAGCAACTGCAATTTTAGCAGGAGATGCATTACTTACTTATAGTTTTGAAATCATTACTGATGACGATTTACTATCAGACGAAGAAAAAGTAAGTATAGTTAAATTACTTGCAAAATGTAGTGGTCCTACAGGTATGGTCGGCGGACAAATATACGATATGCAAGCTGAAAAAGAAAAAGTTAGTTTAGAAAAGTTAGAACAAATCCATGAATATAAAACAGGTGAGTTGATTAAGTTTGCAATTATGACAGGTGCATACTTAGCGAACGCACCAAAAGAAGAGATGGATCATTTAAAAAACTTTGCTTATTATTTAGGTTTAATATTCCAAATTCAAGATGATATTTTAGACGTAACAGGAGATGAATCTAAACTTGGAAAACCTGTTGGAAGTGATGAATCAAATCAAAAAAGCACGTTTCCTAATTTGCTCGGTTTAAAGGGAGCAATAAAACAAAAAGAAATTTATATTGAAAAAGCAAAAGCAGAACTTGATAAAACAACTGCTAAAAAAGATATGTTAATTAAATTAATGGCGTATTTTGGAAATCGAGATCATTAATTATATTCTTATTTTTTAAAATATATGGTATAATAAAGATAATAATGAAATGGTGCAGTATTCTAGTCAAACCTTTACTTCTGAAGGCAGGCCTAAAAATCTGCCAAAGGGCATATCGATGAAGTTCCTTGTGTTTGCCTGAGGCGCCCAGCCTTGGGCTTATGCTGGGAGTTAAGATTATTGGGCGATCCACAATGGCATGTGGGCGTTTGACCCAGTGATCGCGGAGGCCCATCTCTCGTAGATTAAAAATATCTATGGAATGGGGTATGAACCTGTAGAATGACATTAATTCATTCACAGCGTAGCCTGCCTTGAGTGACACTAAAGGGATTAGAGTTTATTGATTCTTTTTTAGTGGCCACTAAAGAGGGATTGATCTTTATGAAATTAGTGTTGCAAAAGTGGCTAGGGAGTAGCTAAAGTTTGCTGAGGAAATCTCCTAGACTGTTCATTTTATGACATCGCAGAGGGATTCTAGTACGGACTAAGTGGTAATCCAGTCTAATTGATGGCGACATCGTTAAGATAAGTTTAAAAGGGAACTGCCTCGATGGCGACATGAGGTACTTATCTGGGAAAACCTGCTGGACCTAAGCCGTAGTCTTAACTTCTGGGATGACCATTTCATTGCTTTTAATAAGATAAAAAATTGGAGTTTTATAATGAATACTAAACTTAAAGGCTCAATTAAATTTTCAATATACATAGCGGTTATCACATTTGTGTTAGCGGCTATTTTTTCAATTGTCTCATCATCAATACTCAGTAAAGTATCTTGGATATTAGGATTATTAATTGTTTTGATTATTGTCATTGTCGGTATTTTATTTGATATGTTAGGAATCGCTTCAACTGCAGCAGATGAAGTACCATTTAATGCGATGGCTGCAGAAAAAGTAAAAGGTGCAAAAGAAGCTGTTTTAATTACAAAAAATGCAGATAAGTTTGCAAGTTTTTGTAATGATGTTATAGGTGATATCTCAGGTATTGTTAGTGGTAGTGCACTGACGATAGTAATAATAGAAATAACAAATATAACTGAGTTAAAAGAAGATTCGATTTTTCCGATTATACTATCTGTATTTTTAACAAGTGTAATAGCAGCTTTAACAGTTGGTGGAAAAGCAATAGGAAAATATTTAGCTATAAATGCTTCGACCCAGATTATTCTTATTGCTGGGAAGTTCATTTATATTTTAGAATCTAAATTAAAAATAAAAGTATTTTAAGATAAGGATAGATTATATGGCTAAAGAGAGATTAGATGTTTTATTAGTTGAAAGAAAATTAATTGATACGAGAGAAAAAGCAAAAAGATTAATTATGGCAGGTCAAGTATATTCTGATAATATACAATTGGATAAAGCTGGAACTAAATATGATTATGATATACCATTATATGTAAAGGGAAAATTACCTTATGTAAGTAGAGGAGGTTTAAAATTAGAAAAAGCATTAAAAGAGTTTGATATTTCAGTATTAGATAAAGTCTTGGTAGATATAGGTGCGTCTACAGGAGGTTTTTCAGATTGTGCCTTACAAAATGGAGCTCAGTTAATTTATGCAATTGATGTGGGTTATAATCAATTAGATTGGAAAATTCGTAGTGATGAACGCGTAATAGTTATGGAAAAAACTAATTTTAGGTATGTAAAACCTGAAGTGTTTTCTAAAGGGTTACCTGAGTTTGCTATGATTGATGTATCTTTTATATCATTATCACTTATTTTACCAGTACTAAAAGAAATATTAAAATCTGGCAGTGATATTGTAACATTAATAAAACCTCAGTTTGAAGCGCGAAAAGAAGAAGTAGGAAAAAAAGGTATTATTAGAGATAAGAAAATACATGAAAAAGTATTGACTCGAGTTACTAACTTTATTTTAGAAAATGGTTATACTATCCATGAAATTACGTATTCTCCAATCACTGGCGGTGCAGGAAACATTGAATTTTTAGCGCATTTATCTTTAGGCAAAGATTCGCAAAAAAATGAATTAAATGTTCAAGAGATTGTTGCAAATGCACATGCTAATTTAACGAAGAAAAATTAAAGGAGTTTTATATGTGAGTAAATTACAACGACATATTAAAATCAGAGAATTAATTACTGAAAAAGAAATTGACACTCAAGATGAGTTAGTCGATCAATTAAAAAGATCTGATTTTGACGTAACACAAGCAACTGTTTCACGTGATATTAAAGAATTGCACCTAGTTAAAGTTCCTTCTAATACTGGAAATTATAAGTATAGCCTACCAGCCGATCAAAAGTTTAATCCACATGAGAAATTAAAACGCTTAATTATGGATGCATTTGTAAAAATTGATCATACCTCTTTATTTATTGTTTTAAAAACATTACCTGGAAACGCTCATGCTGTAGGAGCACTAATAGATAACTTAGAGTGGAATGAAATTATGGGAACAATTTGTGGAGACGACACATGTTTACTAATTTGTCGAACTGAAGACGATGCTGTAGAAATTAAAGAACGTTTTATTAGTATGCTATAATTATTATGAGGTGTTGAACTATGTTAACCGAATTATCAATTAAAAACTTTGCAATTATAGAAGATTTGTCAGTCAATTTTCAAAATGGATTAACTGTTTTAACAGGTGAAACCGGTGCTGGTAAGTCAATTATTATTGATGCAGTTCATCTTTTATCAGGTGGTCGCGGGTCAGTCGATTACATTAGACATGGAGCGAGTAAACTAGAATTAAATGGTTTATTTGTTATTGATGATATGTCTAATCTTTTTTTGTTAGCAGATAAATATGGAATCGATTTAACAGATAATATGGTTGTTTTAGAGCGAATTGTTACTGATAAAGGAAAATCAATCTGTCGAATTAATGGAAAATTGGTTACCTTAACGATTTTAAGAGAATTTGGAAATAATTTAGTTGATATTCATAGTCAACACGACACATATCAATTGATGAGTTCACAGGCTCATATCAATTTATTAGATGCATATAATTCAAAAGAAATTACTAGTATTAAAGCTCAATATCATGATTTATATAAACAACTTATGCATTATAAGCAAGAATATAATAAATTAGCTATAAATGAACAAGAAGCAGCGCAACGTTTAGATCTTTATTTATTCCAAGCAAATGAATTAAAAGAAGCTGATCTTCAACCAAATGAAGACGTGATATTAGAAGATGAAAAAACTCAGTTAGCTAACTTTGAAAAAATCTTTCTCGCTTTAGAAGAAACGTATTATTCTCTTCATGGTGATCAAAAAGGATTGGAATGGGTAAATATTGCTCAAACAGCTTTACAACAAGGAGCTGACTTTGACCCATTTATTAAAGAGAAAACAGAAGAATTAACTAGTCTTTACTTTAATTTAGAAGAAATAAGTTTTCAAATTAGAGACTATAAAGAACAAATTCAATTTAATGAAGCAAGATTAAACGAAGTGGAAAGTCGGTTAAATGAAATTGCTAGATTAAAAAAGAAATATGGTACGACTGTAAACGAAATAATTGAATATTACGAGGAAGTTAAACAAAAAATTGAAGTTTTAGAAAACAAAGAAATACATAATGAACAATTAGAGAATGAAATAGCCAAATATACAACTAAAGTAATTGAAGTTGGAAAAAAATTAAGAAGCTCAAGAAAAGAAATAGCGAAAACATTAATTAAAACAGTGCAATTAGAATTAAAGGATTTATATTTAGAAAATGCTAAATTTGATGTGGAGTTTAACGTTTTATCCTCTGATCCTTCAGAAGATATAAGTGAAAATGGATTGGATAAAATAAACTTCTTATTATCAACAAATTTAGGTGAACCATTAAAACAACTCGAGAAAGTAGCTTCTGGTGGAGAGTTATCTCGAATTATGCTGATATTAAAAAAGATTTTTGTTAAGCACCAAAATATATCAACAGTTATTTTTGATGAAATTGATACAGGTGTGAGTGGAAGAGTAGCTCAAGCAATTGCTGAAAAAATGTATGATGTATCAATGAATAGCCAGACCTTATGTATTACTCATTTACCTCAAGTAGCAGCTATGTCTGATAATTATTTATTAATTAAAAAAGAAGAAAAAAAGAATAGAACAACAACAAATGTAAGCCAACTCTCTCTTGATAATAAAGTTATAGAGCTAAGTAAAATGATGACTGGAGCAAAAATGACAGACTCCGTTATGGAGCATTCTAAAACTTTAATTGATTTATCTAATAAATATAAGAAAAAATAAAACGAAAATTGAGAGGAGAAATTTTAAGTTATGAATAATAATTTAAAAATAGCAATAGCTGATAATAGTAATAAATTGCAACAGCTATTGCTAGAAAGCTTAAAGAAGCATGATAATATTGAAATCACTCATGTTTCTAGTGATGGCTACTTGTGTATAGAAGGTTTAAAAGAATCAAAACCTGATATACTAATTATGGATATCTTATTACCAAAAGTTGCAGGTTTTGAAGTCTTAGATTTTATTAAAGAAAATTCTAATTTAAAAGATTTAACTATTATAATAATGACAGCGTTAACAAATGATAAAACAATAAAAAGGATAATTGATTATGATGTTAAATATATTATTAATAAACCATTTGATATAGATAAGTTAATCTCAACTTCTATTAATTTACATCGAGATAAATTATCAGAAAAATCAGAATTAACTAAGCAGGATGTGATTTATGATAAAATGTATGGAGTTATTTCTAAATTATTAATTGATTTAGGTATAAAACCAAGTCTTAGTGGATTTGATTATTTGAAAACGGCTATATTAAAAGTTTATAACGAGGCTGAATTATTAAATGCAGTTACTAAAGAATTATACCCAGTAGTTGCTGAAATTTATCAAACAGAAGCTGCAAACGTGGAAAGATCAATGCGACATGCGATTGAATTAGCATGGGGAAATAAAGCAATTATAAAAAGTGCGATTAAAAATTATGGGTATACGAATAAGTTAATTAAACGTCCACCAAATAAAAAGTTTATTTCAATTATATGTGATTATTTAAGGTCGATAGATTTTCAACCAAATACTCCAGATAAAAATTATTAATAATTAATAAAAGCATCTATAAATCAATTTAATTCGATTTATAGATGCTTTTATTTTATGATATTAGTCAACAAAGAAAGCATTATATAATGATTTTATTGCACGATGTAAGCCATTTGATTTAATGCCAAACATCATAGAAACTTCTGATGATCCTTGGTTAATCATCTCAAGATTAACTTGAGCTTCACCTAAAGCTCGCGTAGCAGTCTGAGCGACACCTATTGTTTCTTTCATGCCTTCCCCAACAACCATTATTAATGCAAGGTCTCGGTGGATTCTTACGACATCTGGTTGTAATTCCGTACTAATTCGATTCATAATGATAAACTCTTTATTATCATCTAATTCTTTTTCATGAATAATAATTGAAATATCATCAATCCCAGAAGGAGCATGTTCAAATGAGATACATTCTTCTTCAAGTATTTGTAAAAGTCTTCTAACAAAACCAATTTCTCTATTCATTAAAAATTTACTTACATAGAGACTGATAAATCCAGTATCACTTGCTACCCCGACAACAGATTTATGAGTTTTCTCTTTGTTAGCAACAATCATTGTTCCAGGTGCAGATGGGTTATTAGTATTTTTTATACATACAGGGATTTGCTTTTCGACTGCTGGTATAAGTGCTTCATCATGAAATACAGAAAAACCAGCATATGATAATTCACGCATTTCACGATAAGTAAGAGTGGTAATCTCTTTAGGACTATCAACGATGTTAGGATTAACAGAATAAACTGAATCTACATCCGTAAAGTTTTCGTAAAGCGTAGCATTTACTCCATTAGCTATTATTGCTCCTGTAATATCTGAACCACCTCGAGAAAAAGTGGCTAAATTACCCTCTTTTGTGTATCCAAAAAATCCTGGAATAACAATAACGCCTTCTTCAAGAGTTAATTGATTAATAATATCAAAACTTTCATCAATTATTTGAGCGCCACCGTCTAAATCTTCTACGATAATACCAGCATCTTTTGGATTTACATATTTAGCTGGTATACCAATAGAGTTTAAGTAAGCACTTAAAATAAGAGCTGAGCTATCTTCACCAATTGCTTTTATAGAATTCAATTTTAAATGATCTGATATATCACTCTCTAATGTATCAATAATATTTTTTTCTATTTCAGTTATTAACTTAGGATCTAAGTTTAAATCGTTTATAATTGTTTTAAATCGATCTGTTATGGTAATCAGGTACGATTTATATTTATCATTTTTTATGTAGGCTTCAACTAACTGAATAAGTAAATCAGTAACTTTAAAGTCTTCTCCGTGTCTTTTTCCAGGTGCTGAGACCACAATAAACTTTCTTTCTTTATCTGATTGAATAATATCACTTACTTTTTGAAATTGTGTAGCATTAGCAAGTGAACTACCACCGAATTTTGCAACTTTCATTTATTTATCCTCCCCGTTAGGTTCTTTTGTTTTTTTATTAATAAAGCGTGGATTTTTAATCAAATTCTGTTTTTTATCGCGATTGTAAAGAAAGCCACCGATAAATGCAAGGCCTGCAGCAAACATGATGAATCCAACTATAAATTGAAGGCTAATATGAAAGAATATTGGATAAAAATCACTAAATAGTGCATCTCTCATAAGTTTAATTCCATAGGCTCCAATAATGCCAGGAATAAATAGTATCATAACTGCAATAATCCTAATCATAACTATCTCCTCATATTTATTCAATTCTTATTTTATTATAGCAAACCTTTTAATTTATTAAAATGATTATGGATAAATAGCATACAATAATTACTTGCGATAATTATTACTATAAAGTATGCTTAAACCCATACAGTGTAGTTATAATAACACACATATAGACTTAATATTCTGACAATTATACATGATTAATAATATGATAAGGAGTGATTTCAATGAATCTTTTTGAAAGATTAGAAGAAGATGATTATGAACAAGTTATCTATTGTTCTGATAAAGAAACGGGCTTAAGAGCAATTATCGTCATTCATGACACAACGCTTGGTCCTGCTTTAGGTGGTACACGTATGTGGCCATACCATTCAGAAGAAGAAGCGCTTGAAGATGCGCTTAGACTTGCAAAAGGTATGACTTATAAAAATGCAGCTGCAGGTTTAAATTTAGGCGGAGGCAAAGCAGTTATTATAGGTGACCCTAGAGTAGATAAAAGTGAAGCGATGTTTAGAAAATTTGGTCAATATGTTAATAGTTTAGGTGGAAGTTACATCACTGCAGAAGATGTAGGAACAACTGAACAAGATATGGATTATATCAATATGGAGACCAAGTATGTCGCTGGTACTTCGAGTGGAATAAGCTCTGGAGATCCATCACCTGTGACCGCTTATGGGATTTATCAAGGAATTAAAGCAACTGCTGAAGTTACTTTTAATAATCGTTCTTTAGAAAATAAAGTAATAGCAGTTCAAGGGATAGGTCATGTAGCGTATACCTTGTGTAAATACTTATTTGAAGAAGGCGCAAAATTAATCGTTACAGATATTAACAAAGAAGCTGTAAGTCGTGCTGTCGTAGATTTCGGGGCTACTGCTGTAGAACCTGATGAAATTTATTCTGTCGATTGTGATATATTTGTACCTTGTGCACTTGGTGCAGTAATTAATGATCAAACAATTAAACAATTTAAAGCAAAAGCAATAGCAGGTAGTGCAAATAATCAACTAAAAGAAGACAAACACGGAGATTTATTGCATGAAATGGGTATCACATATGCTCCAGATTTTGTTATAAATGCAGGTGGCGTAATTAATGTAGCTGAAGAAATGGTCGGTTATAATCAAGAAAGAGCGATGAAAAAAGTAGAAAAAATCTATGAAAATTTAATGCGTGTTTTTGAAATCTCAAAAGAAGAGGATATACCTACTTATTTAGCGGCTGATCGAATGGCAGAAGAAAGAATAAGTAAAATTAGTCGATTAAGTCATCAATTTAATCAACCAAAAACACATATTTTAGATAATTAAAATTACCATATGCTTTAAAATGGTAATTTTAAAAATATAGTACTGTAAGCACTTACAGGAACGTATAAGAAGGAAGTGGTCTGATGACTAAAGAATATGATTTAGTAATTTTAGGTGGAGGTACGGGTGGTTATGTTGCTGCGATAAGGGCAAGTCAATTAGGTATGAGTGTAGCACTAGTTGAAAAGCACCTTCTAGGAGGTACTTGTCTACATGAAGGTTGTATACCATCAAAATCTCTACTTAAAAGTGCTGAAGTGTATCAAATGGTTTTAAACGCTTTTGATTTTGGGGTGAAGTCTGAATTAACTGAAATAGACTTCCCTCAAATGCAAAAAAAGAAACAACAAACGATTGATCAACTTTATCAAGGTGTAAATTATTTAATGAAAAAAAATAAAATAGACATATTTGAAGGACACGGTAGAATTTTAGGTCCAAGTATTTTTTCGCCTTTACCAGGTACAATTTCTATTGAACACGAAAATAGTGATGAAAATACAATGATTATCCCTAAAAAAATAATTATAGCTACTGGATCTAAACCACGAGAATTAAATGATTTGCCAATTGATGAAAAAATAATTTTATCTTCGACAGGTGCGCTTAATTTACCAGAACTACCTAATAGCATTTGTATAATTGGAGCTGGTGCAATTGGAATTGAGTGGGCTTCTATGCTTATTGATTTAGATGTAGAAGTAACAGTTATTGAAAGTGGTGAAACAATACTCCCACAAGTGGATTTTGAGATAAGTAAAGCAATTAAAAGTTCATTAGAAGCTAAAGGTGTTAACTTTTATTTAAATAGCACATTTACTACAGAGAATAAAACGGATGAGTCAATAGATTTTATTATAAATGAAGATGATAAAGTAACTGTCGATAAAGTCATTGTGTCGATTGGTCGAAAAGCTCTAGTCGAGGAAATAGGTTTAACAAATACGTCGATTAAAACTGACAATGGTAATATTGTAACGAATGAATATTATCAAACTAACGAATCTCATATTTATGCAATAGGTGATTGTATAGGAGGGTTACAACTTGCTCATGTGGCTTCGGCAGAAGGACGAGTTGCGGCTGAACATATGCAACAATTAAATCCGGTAACAATTGATAAAAATTCTGTTCCTATTTGTATTTATTCGGCACCTGAAATAGCTCAGATTGGCTTAACAGAACAAGAAGTTAAAAATCAAAAAATAGATTATCAAGTAAGTAAATTTCCTTTTAGTAGTATAGGAAAAGCAATCATTATTGGTGATACAGAGGGATTTATCAAGTTTATTATTAATAAGAATACAAAAGACATTCTTGGAGTGCACATGATTGGTCCGGGTGTAACAGATATGATTTCAGAAGCAAATCTTGCTAAAATGTTAAATGCAATTCCATGGGAAATACATGAAACAATTCACCCCCATCCTTCACTTTCAGAAATTTTTGTTGAAGCATCATTAGCGCTTGAAAATATAGAAATTCATAATTAAGGAGTGATTATATGACAAAACCTCATCATGTAAAATTAGGTTTATCAGATGAAAAAGTAATAGAAATGTACCGCTATATGTTACTTGCTAGAAAACTTGACGAACGCATGTTGTTATTAAATAGAGCAGGTAAGGTAGCTTTTACAATCTCAGGACAAGGTCAAGAAGCAACTCAAATTGGCGCTGGTTTTGCTCTTGATTTAACAAAAGATTATATCGCGCCCTATTACCGAGATCTTGGACTAGTTTTAGTTGCTGGTATGACGCCTAAAGAAGTTATGCTCCATTTATTTGGAAAAGCAGAAGATCCTAATTCAGGTGGGAGACAAATGCCTGCTCATTATGGATATAAAAAATTACGAATTATCACCGGGTCATCTCCAGTTACAACTCAAGTGCCTCATGCAGTTGGTTTTGCTTTTGCTGCGAAATATGAGGGAAAAGATTTCGTAACTTTAACAACACTTGGAGATGGCTCAACAAATCAGGGTGATTTTCATGAGGGGCTTAATTTTGCTGGTGTTCATCAACTACCTGTTATAACACTTGTAGAAAATAATAAAATCGCCATTTCTGTGCCTTTTGAAAAACAAATTGCTAGTGAAAATATTGCAGTGAGAGCTAAATCATATGGGATGCCAGGAATCCGAGTAGATGGTAATAATCCTTTAGAAGTATATGAAGCAATGAAAAATGCTCACGATCGAGCTAGAAACGGCGAAGGTCCAACTCTGATAGAAGCTGTGTCTGAAAGGTTATCAGCTCACTCAAGTGATGATAACCATAGCCAGTACCGCACAGAAGATGAATTAAAATTGTCTAAAGAAAAAGATTGTAATATAGGTTTTAGAAAATATTTAATCGAACATGACTTGTTAACAGATAAAGTAGAAGAAGAAATGCTTTTAGAAATAAATAAAGAAATTAATGAAGCAACTACTTACGCAGAACAAGCACCATATGCTGATATATCTACAATAAATGATTATGTTTACGAAAATAAGTAGGGAGGGATCTTAATGGCAGAGATGAATTATCTTCAAGCGATTACTTCTGCAATGGACGATGAATTAAATAGAGATGAAAACGTGTTTGTATTTGGAGAAGATGTAGGTGCTAAAGGTGGCGTTTTTAGGGCAACTGACTTTTTATTTGATAAGCACGGAGAAAGACGAGTGATTGACGCGCCGCTAGCTGAATCAGGAATTGTAGGTGTAGCTATTGGGGCTGCAATGTATGGGTTAAGACCTATTGCGGAAATACAATTCGCAGATTTTATATTACCTGCAGTTAATCAAATCATTTCAGAAGCGGCTAAAATTAGATATCGCTCAAATAATGACTGGAACTGTCCAATTACTATTAGAGCACCTTTTGGTGGTGGGGTTAACGGTGCGTTATACCATTCCCAATCAATGGAGGCTATTTTTAGTAATCAACCTGGACTTAAAATTGTTATACCATCAAGTCCCTATGATGCAAAAGGACTTTTAAAAGCAGCAATTAGAGATAATGATCCTGTATTATTTTTTGAACATAAAAGAGCGTACAGATTAATATCTGAAGAAGTCCCTGATGAAGATTATGTTATTCCAATCGGTGAAGCGAAAGTGAAACATACAGGCACTGATCTTACTGTGATTACTTATGGTTTATGTGTTTACCAAACGTTACAAGTTATCAAGAAATTAGAAGCAGAAGGTATATCAGTTCATTTACTTGATTTAATCACTGTTTATCCATTAGATAAAAAAACAATTATTGAAGCAGTTAAAGAAACTGGTAAAGTATTATTAATTACTGAAGATAATTTAGAAGGTAGTATAATTAGTGAAGTGTCAGCTATTATTGCTGAAAATTGTTTGTTTGAATTAGACGCTCCAGTGAGAAGGCTTGCAGGATTAGACGTTCCAGCAATGCCGTATGCGCCTCCATTAGAAAAAGAGTTTATGGTGACTGAAGAAAAAATAGAAGACGCAATTCGGAAATTAGCTGAATTTTAAAAAGGGGAGATTTATATGGCACAAAAAGAAATTCTTATGCCTCAACTAGGGGAAAGTGTCACAGAAGGTACTATTAATCATTGGTTAGTTAAAGAAGGGGATTATATTAACGAATATGATCCTTTAGCTGATGTAATGACTGATAAAGTCAATGCAGAAATTCCTTCCTCTTATTCAGGCACAATTAAAGAAATTATTGTCAGTGAAGGTGAGACTGTCAAAGTTGGTAGTTTACTTGCATATATAGAAACAGAAGAAACTGAAAATGATAATGAAGATTCTGAAAACAATGTAGTTGAAAATGAAGAAATCAAAAATAATCAAAATGTAGATAACGAGGTCCGAATGGCAGGTAGGTATTCCCCAGCAGTCTTAAGGTTATCTGAAGAACATAAAATAAACCTCCAAGAAGTTACAGGGACAGGATTAGGTGGTAGAATAACACGGAAAGATATTTTAGCTTTGGTTGAATCTAATCAACAAAAACTAGATGAAGTTAAAACCATATCTAAAGAAGTCAATCAAGAAAAAGTACCAGTGAAAGAAACAAAAGAAGAAAGTTATTCAAATATTACTTTAAATGAAACAGATGTTGAAATCCCAGTAACTCAGTTACGTAAAACAATAGCAAATAAAATGGTACAATCCAAACAAGAAATCCCTCACGCATGGATGACAGTGGAAGTAGATGTTACTGATCTTGTTAACTATCGTAACCGTGTAAAAGAAGAATTCAAAGAAAGTGAAGGCGTCAATCTAACTTACTTTGCATTTTTTGTAAAAGTTATTGCAAATGCCTTAAAAAAATTCCCTGAACTCAATAGCATGTGGGCTGGAGATAAAATTATCCAAAAACAAAATGTTAATTTATCGATAGCAGTAGCAAACGATGATCAACTTTTTGTTCCAGTCATTCGAAGTGCTGATGAAATGAGTATTAAAGGTATAGCCGTAAAGATTAATGAATTAGCAGAAAAAGCGAGACGAAACAGACTTACTCAAGATGATGTTTCGGGTGGTACGTTCACAATAAATAATACTGGGACTTTTGGATCAATTAGCTCAATGGGAATTATCAATCATCCTCAAGCAGCAATTTTACAAATTGAATCAATCGTTAAACGACCAGTTATCATTAATGAAATGTTTGCAGCGCGAGATATTGTAAATCTTTCATTATCTTTAGATCACCGAATTTTAGATGGTCTTGTATGTGGTAGATTCTTAGCTTATATAAAAGAAAGACTAGAAAGTATAAATGAACAAACAACAAATTTATTTTAATTGTAAAAGAAAGTTTAATTAGATTGAATATCCGCACTAATATTGATAAACTTAAGATGTAAGTAAAATTCATTTCTGAAAGGAATGTTGATATATGGATTTTGATGTATTCATGAATGACGTTACAAATGTCGCACGAGAAGATATGACAGAAGCAGGATATAAAGAATTAAGAACTAAAGAAGAGGTTGACCAATCGCTATCTCAAAAAGGGACAACACTTGTTATGCTTAATTCTGTATGTGGATGTGCTGGTGGAATTGCTAGACCAGCAGCGACAAACGCTATTCATTACGATAAACGCCCGGACCAATTAGTAACTGTGTTCGCAGGTCAAGATAAAGAAGCAACAGAACAAGCAAGAACTTACTTTGGTGATTATCCACCATCGTCTCCATCCTTTGCATTTTTAAAAGATGGTCAAATTGTTTCAATGATTGAACGCCATGATATTGAAGGTTTTTCTCCGGTAGATGTCATTGGTAAGTTGCAAAAACTATTTGATGAGCATTGCGAAGCATTATAAACTAACGAATAAGGCTGTGTCAGTTTAAAAAGGCCCAGTCTTATTTTTTTAATAGTCACATAAAAGGGAGCTTAGATTGTGAAAATAGGATATCGCACAATAAAGACAGCAATTGGGACACCACTTGCTGTAACAATTGCGCAATTAATTGGTGTTACTAATATAATGTCAGCAGGAATTTTAACTATTTTATGCATTCAACCATCTCGAAAAAAATCAGTAGAAAGTGCATGGCATAGATTTGTAGCATGTTTTATTGCAATAGGTTTTTCGATTGTATTTTTTGGTCTATTGGGCTATACACCGCTTTCACTAGCACTATTATTAACTTTATTTATCCCAACAACAGTTTTTTTCAAAATTGAAAAAGGTATTATGACAAGTACAGTTATTACACTTAATTTATATGCGCTTGGATCAATTCAATTTTCTTTTATAAAGGAACAAATCTTCCTTATCCTCATCGGAATAGGTACTGGGTTACTAATGAACCTTTATATGCCAAGTCTTGATCGAAAAATAAAAGAAAAGCAAATTAAATTAGAAAAAAATTACCAAATAATATTAACTGAAATTGCAAGGTATATACGAGAAGGTAATTTAGACTGGGATGGAAAAGAATTTGCAGAGGCAGAAAAAATATTAGACGATGCAATGCAGCTTGTAGAGCTTGATAAAGAAAACCATTTATTTAGAGATAAGCATTCAAATTACACTTATTTTACAATGCGACAAAACCAATTTACTATTTTAGAAAACATGTTACCGTTAGCTACAAGATTACCGAAAAAAGATGATGTATCAACACTCGTTGCAGATTTCTTTTTGAAATTAGCAGACTCTATTCATCCAGATAATACAGCGTTTTTATTTTTAACAGAACTAAATGAGCTTAGAGAAATATTTAAAGGTAAAGAATTACCACAGACTCAAGAAGAGTTCGAAACAAGAGCAAGTTTATTCCAATTAATCAACGAACTTGAATCTTATTTAAAATTAAAACAAAGATTTAAAAAACCTAATGTAAGAAAACTGAATATAAAGAAAAAAATAAAGACAAATAAAAAATAATTTATTTGCCTTTATTACATATTAAAAAAGCGATAACACACTTCCAAGTCCTGCAGTTAAAGTGGACACTACCATTGCTATGACCATAATATAGATGATTATTTTATTGCGTCGTGCTCGTTTTGATTTACGTTTAACATTCTTATTTTTATTCTTAGCCACGAAATAAACCTCCTTCAAACATAGTTCTATCATCTAGTTTATCGCTAAATGATTAATTGAACAAGTATTTTTACATTATTTTTAATGGAGGGATATAATGAGTGACCAAACATTACATAAAAAAGACAATGTAAAACAAATTGCCCATATAGGTATTGCAGTAAAAAATCTAGAAGAAGCATTACCGTTTTACCGGGATGTCTTACAAATGGAGTTAGAGGCAATTGAAGAAGTAGATTCAGAAAAAGTAAAAGTTGCATTTTTAAAAGTAGGAGAAACACACTTAGAGTTGTTAGAACCATTAGATGAGAGTTCACCCATTCAAAGTTTTATTAATAAACGAGGTGAAGGCATACATCATATCGCTTTAGAAGTTGATAATATCGAAAAAAGATTAGCAGATATGCGTGAAAATGGAATCAAATTAATTAACGAACAAGCAAAAGATGGTGCAGGAGATGCAAAAATTGCTTTCCTACATCCAAAATCAACAAATGGTGTACTTTATGAGTTATGTGAATATAAAAAAGGAAGTGACATTTAATGGATATTTTTTCAAAAATTGATGATTTATACGATCGTAAAAGAGAAATTGAGCTTGGTGGTGGACAAGATCGTATCGATAAACAACACGAACGAGGAAAGCAAACAGCTAGAGAAAGAATTGATCAATTATTAGATGAAGATAGCTTTGTTGAATTGAATCCTTTTATGAAAAACAGAACCACAGATTTTGGTATGGATAAAGCTGAGACACATGGTGAAGGTGTTGTAACGGGTTATGGTAAAATAGATGGACGTCCTGTTTATTTATTTTCACAAGACTTTACAGTGTTTGGCGGAGCGCTTGGTGAAATGCACGCTAAAAAAGTAGCGAATGTTATGGATCTTGCTGCTAAAAGTGGTGCTCCTTTCATTGGACTTAATGATTCTGGTGGAGCGCGTATTCAAGAAGGCGTAACTTCTCTTGATGGTTATGGTCAAATCTTTTACCGTAACTCGATCTATTCAGGTGTTATTCCACAAATATCAGTAATTATGGGACCAAGTGCTGGTGGAGCCGTTTATTCTCCTGCTATTACAGATGTTATAATTATGGTTGAAGAAACATCAAAAATGTTTATTACCGGACCAAAAGTTATTGAAACAGTTACAGGAGAAGTTATTAGTGCTGAAAACCTTGGAGGTTCTAAATTACATAATACTAAGAGTGGTAATGCTCATTTAAATGCAAAAGATGAAGCAGAAGCACTAGAAATGGTAAGAGATATTTTAGGCTACTTACCTGGTAATAATACTGAATTACCACCTTCAATTCCATATGAAAAAGACGAAGAAGACAATTACCGCAGTGAGTTAACTGAAATTGTCCCATATGATGGTACAAAGCCATACGATGTTAAGAAAGTTATTAATGAAATAGTAGATAAAGATAGCTTCTTTGAAATTCATAAAGGATTTGCAAAAAATATTGTTGTTGGATTTGCTCGTATTGATGGACATTCTGTTGGTCTTGTATGTAATCAGCCGCGTTATATGGCTGGTGGAATCGACATCGATTCAAGTGATAAAGCAGCTCGCTTTATTCGTTTCTGTGATTCATTTAATGTTCCAGTAATTACGTTTGAAGATGTTACAGGTTTCTTCCCTGGTATTCAACAAGAACACGGCGGAATTATTCGTCATGGAGCAAAAATTCTTTATGCGTATTCTGAAGCCACAGTTCCTAAAATCACAGTGATTCTTCGTAAAGCATTTGGTGGTGCTTATGTTGCATTAAATAGTAAATCAATTGGTGCAGACTTAGTATTTGCATGGCCTAATGCTGAAGTTGCAGTTATGGGTCCAGAAGGCGCTGCTAATATAATCTTTGCTCGTGAAATTGCAGAAAGTGACAATCCAGATGCTAAACGTCAAGAAAAAATTGATGAGTATAAAGAAAAGTTCGCAAATCCATATGTTGCAGCAGGTCTTGGAATGATTGATGATGTCATTGATCCGCGAGAAACAAGATTAAAGTTAATGCAATCACTTGAGATGTTGCGTCATAAAAAAGAAGAAAGACCTTATAAGAAACATGGGAATATTCCTTTATAATCGGAGGTATTTTTAATTATGGTGTTAGTAAATCAAGAGAGATTAATTAATGAATTTATTGAATTAATTAAAATAGACTCTGAGACGAAATTTGAAACAAATATAGCTAAAATATTAACTAATAAATTTAATGAACTCGGTTTAGAAGTTATCGAAGATGATAGTGCTAAAAGAACTGGTCATGGGGCAGGTAATTTAATATGTAATTTACCTGCATCATCACCTGATTTCACAAATGTTGCTACGTTACTATTTACATCACATATGGATACAGTGGTTCCAGGTCAAAATATTAAGCCCTCTATAAAAGATGGGTATATAGTCTCTGATGGAACAACAATCCTTGGTGCAGATGATAAAGCAGGTCTTGCAGTTATGTTAGAAGCAATTAAGCTATTAAAAGAAAACAATATTTCACATGGTCCGCTTCAGTTTGTTATTACAGCGGGTGAAGAATCTGGATTAATTGGTGCTAAAGAAATTAATCAGGATTTACTTAAATCTGATTTTGGTTATGCTTTAGATAGTGATGGTGAGATAGGTAATATTGTTGTTTCTGCTCCATATCAAGCTAAATTTCATGTTATTATCGAAGGTAAGTCTGCTCATGCTGGTGTCGCACCAGAAAAAGGTGTTTCTGCAATTACGCTTGCAGCAAAATCGATAGCTAAAATGAAATTAGGACGCATTGATGAAGAAACAACAGCAAATATAGGTTCCTTTCAAGGTGGAACACAAACAAATATCGTGTGTGATCATGTAGAAATATTTGCTGAAGCAAGATCATTAAAAGAAGAAAAATTAAATGATTTAATAACACACATCAAAACACAATTTGAAGAGACTGCTCAGTCACTTGGTGGAAATGCAATTGTAAATGTTGACATAATGTACCCAGGTTTCTCACATCAAAAAGATGCGCTAGTTGTTCGTAATGCTCAGTTAGTAGCTAAACAACTGGGGCTTTCGAGTGAACTACTTAATAGTGGTGGCGGAAGTGATGCAAATATCTTTAATGGTTATGGTATTCCAACAGTTAACTTATCAGTTGGTTATGAGCACATCCATACAACAGCTGAACGTATCCATCAAGATGATTTAGAAAAGCTAACTCAATTTGTTTTAGCAATCATTTCTAATGCAATAAAAATTTAAAAATAAGAAATGCTCTATACATTTATAGGGCATTTCTTATTTCATATTTAAAGGATGTATTTAATGACAAACAAAGCACGTATTATTTTTCATTTAGATATGAATAGTTTCTATGCATCTGTAGAAGTCACATACAATCCAAAATTAAAAGGTAAACCTGTTGCAGTTGCAGGTAATCCACAAGAACGAAAAGGAATTATTGTAACGAGTAGTTATGAAGCCCGTAAAAAAGGCGTTAAAACAACCATGCCTTTATGGCAAGCTAAAAAATTATGCCCGGAATTAATCGTGTTACCTCCTAACATGGAAAGGTACCGGCATGCATCAAATAAAATATTTTCTTTACTTCATGACATCACAGACCAAGTAGAGCCTATTTCGATTGACGAGGGATTTATGGATGTCACGGATTATGAAGGAGATCCTATTCAACTCGCAGAAAGGATTCAAAATGATATTTTAAAGAAACTTGATTTACCATGTAGTATTGGAATCGGTCCGAATAAATTTCTAGCTAAAACTGCTTCAGATATGAAAAAACCACTCGGAATAACAGTCCTTCGAATTAGAGAAATAGAAGAATTACTCTGGCCGTTAGATGTTGGAGAAATGTATGGAATTGGCAAAAAAACAGCAGAAAAACTTCATAGTATAGATGTTTTAACGATTGGTGATTTAGCAAATGCGGATGTTTATAATTTACGTCAATTATTAGGTATTAACGGAGAGCGATTAAAAAATAGGGCAAATGGCATTGATAAAAGTAAAGTTGATCCAGACGCAGCAAGTGAATTTCAAAGTATCGGTAACTCGCGAACTTTAAAAGAAGATACAGATGATGAGACGGTAATTTATCAGTGGTTTTTAAAATTAGTTAGTTTAGTTGAAGCACGTCTCATAAGACGAGAAGTTATGGGAAGAACAATACAACTTACCTTGCGTTATGCTGACCGAAGAACAGTGAACCGTAGCCGCAGACTCACTCAATATACAAATACTAAAGAAGAAATATTGTTAGTCGTGACAGATTTATTTGATGAGCATTGGAGCGGAGAACCGATTCGTTTACTCGGTGTGACTGTACAAGACATTTTATATATTTCAGAAATCCATGAACAACTTAGTTTATTTACATATGAAGAAAGTATTAAACAAAAAAAGCTAGAAACGACGGTAGCAGAATTATCAAAAAAATATGGCAAAGATACTTTTAAAAACATTAAAAATGAGCAAGCATCTAAAGAAGTAAAATCAGAACTATTTAAAACTAGTTTTCAAAAAGATTTTTTAAATGATTATAAAAAAACTTAAAATAAATGGATGGTTACATTTATTTTAAGTTTATTTTTTTATATACATTTATTTTAAAAGAAATTTAGTTAAGTTTTTTGTAAATTTAGCGTTTGGATAACGGAACGGTAAATCAAATTTAGTTGTTTGTTCCATCATACTTTTTTGATGAGTGAACGTGCGATAACTATATTTGCCGTGATATGAACCTTGTCCACTATGACCAATACCTCCAAATGGGAGATGTGGATTTGCTAAGTGATATAAAGTATCATTTATTGCTCCACCACCAAAACGAATTGATTTAAGTACTTTAGTTTCAATTTTCTTATCTTCGCCGAAAAAATATAATGCAAGCGGCTTTTCTTGACGATTAATAGCTGTAATTGCTTCATCAATATCTGTGAAAGTTAAAATCGGAAGAATCGGACCAAATATCTCATCTTTCATCACTTCATCTTGCCAAGATATATTGTGGAGCAAGGTTGGTTCAATTTTCAGAGTTTCTTTATCGCTTAAACCACCATAAATAATTTGATTTTCATCGCTTAGATTAATTAAATTAGTTAAGCGATTAAAATGATCTGCATTAATAATTTTAACATAATTTCCATTGTTTAAGGGCTTGTTTTTATATAAACGTTTAATGTTTTTAATAAGTTCTTTTAAAAATTTATTTTTAATCTTTTCTTCCACATAGATATAATCAGGTGCAACACACGTTTGTCCTGCGTTTGTAAATTTACCCCATACAAGCCTTTTCGCTGCAATTTTGATATTAGCATCAGCTGTTACGATTGCAGGGCTCTTGCCGCCTAATTCAAGCGTAAGAGGTGTTAGGTTTTCACTTGCTCGCTTCATTATTTTTTTTCCAACATTCGTGCTTCCAGTAAAGAAGATATAATCAAATCTCATGCCAACTAATCCATCACTTACATCTTTATCTCCTGTAACAACTGCAAAATACTTTGTTTCAAAATACTCAGCAATTAGTCTTGCTAGAAGCTCTTCTACAGCGGGTGCTACTTCAGATGGTTTTAAAACAACTGTATTTCCTGCTGCAAGTGCACCAATTGCAGGTGCTAAAGCAAGCTGTAAGGGGTAGTTCCATGGTGAAATAACGAGTACATTACCTAAAGGTTCGTGAATAATGTAATTTTTAGTGCCTTTATGCGTAATCGGAGAAGCAACATTTTCATCTTTCATCCATTTACTTAAATTATCGAGCGCAAAATCTATTTCAGTATAAAGAATGCCTAACTCTGTAGTAAGTGTCTCATGATCTGATTTATTTAAGTCTGTATAAAGTGCTTGATAAATTTCATATTCATTATCTTTTAACATTACTTTTAATGTCGTTAACATAAGTTCTCTATGTTCATAACTATGCGTTGCACCTTTTAAAAATGTTTCTTTCTGTAAATCTAATAATAATTGAGCATTCATTTGGCCAACTCCTTTATTTTATCTTGTAGGTTAAAAAATCATGTGCGATTAAAGTCGGTTCAAAAATTGCTTTTGCCTCTTCTAGTAAATCATTGAGAGCATTATTTTGATAGCGAGAAGAAATATGCGTTAAAATAAGTTTGTTAACATCAGCAGCCTTCGCAAGAGTCGCTGCTTGTGTCGTCGTTGAATGAAAATAATTATATGCTAAATCTTCTTTAGTACCATCAAAAGTAGCTTCATGGACAAGTAAATCAGCGTTTAAGGCATGCTCCTTAAAATTAAGATTAAAGCGTGTATCACCGAAAATACAAACTATTCTACCTGTTTTTGTCTTACCAATAAAATCTTCCCGTTTAATAATCGTTCCGTCATCTAAAAGAGTTGAAGCTTGCGACTTAATTGTTTTATAAATTGGACCAGGGTGGATACCTGCAGCTTTTAATTTATCGACATGTAATTCGCCTAATTTATCAGCTTCTTCAATACGGAATCCGTAACTTGATACGCCATGATCTAATAAAAAGCTTGTTACTTTAAATGTATCATCTTGAAATAAAACACCTTCAGTAAACTCAGTAATATCAAGTGGATAAGTTAAGTGTGTTCCACTGATACTTAAACTCGTTTCGATGAAGTCTTTTATACCTGGTGGACCATAAACGGTTAGTAAATCATCACCATTTAAAAATGAACGGCTACTTAATAAACCCGGTAAGCCGTATATGTGATCCCCATGTAGATGGGTAATAAATATTTTATTAATTTTACGAGGTTTTAGATTCGTATGTAAAATTTGATGCTGCGTTGATTCACCACAATCAAAAAGCCATATTTGATTGATTTCTTCAGTTAAATTTAGTGCGATTGAAGAAACATTTCTTTCTTTTGAAGGGACACCTGCTCCGGTACCTAAGAATGTAATTTCCATGAAAATCCCCCGATATTAAACTTAATATCTAAAGTATAACGTTTTTTAGTTGATTTGTATAAGGAAAGATCATTGAAAGATGTTCATTATTACGGAGAAATACTTTTTTTCTTTCCTCAGTATATAAAAATTACTTAATAAACTTACAAGCAAGTGATTATTAAACAAATCAGCGAGGAAGGATTAATTCAAAAAAATATAAATATGTTATAATTAGTAAGAAGATTTAATTCTGGAGGAACAAATATGTCAAATACAACACCAATGATGAAGCAATATTTACGTATAAAAGCAGAACATCAAGACGCTTTTTTATTTTACCGATTAGGTGACTTTTATGAACTCTTTTTTGAAGATGCTATAAAAGCTTCCCAAATACTCGAAATCACTTTAACCAAAAGAGATTCTGCTAAAAAAGATTCTATTCCCATGTGTGGTGTACCTCACCATGCGGCTGAAAATTATATAAAAACATTAGTCGACCAAGGCTATAAAGTAGCAATATGTGAACAAGTAGAAGATCCTAAAACTGCTAAAGGTGTCGTTAAAAGAGAAGTAGTTCAATTAGTTACACCAGGAACAGTTATGGAGTCATCGATGTTAAAGGAAAAAGAAAGTAACTATCTAGGAAGTATTACACAATTTAAAGATGATATCTATGTCATTGTTTATCATGAGCTTTCAACGGGTGAATCCCAATTAGTAGAAATTGACGAAGGATTTGATTTTGTCATTCATGAACTAGGTAATCGAGGCATTAAAGAGCTTGTTATTGCTACAGATTTTCCTGAAACTTTACAACAAAAATTAAAATCTCGTTTAAATATTACATTTTCATATGAAGATAACGTAAATTTTGCAGGTAAATTTCGTCATCTAGTAGATGATATTCATAACGAACGCTTACTTACAAGTTTTAATCGTTTATTAAATTATATAATGTATACTCAAAAAAGATCGCTCCATCATTTTCAAAAAGCTGAAATTATTCATCTTAATAGTTATTTATCTTTAGATATGTACTCAAGACGTAATTTAGAATTAACTGAAACATTATTAAAGAAAGAAAAATACGGTTCCTTGCTCTGGATTCTTGATGAAACAGTTACAGCAATGGGCGCACGAACGCTAAAGAAATGGATCGAACGTCCGCTTTTTAGTCGTCCTCTTATAGAAAACAGATTGAATATTGTCGAATCAATGTTTAATGGCTTTTTAGAAAGAGAAACTTTAAGAGAATCATTAAAACAAGTGTATGATTTAGAACGCCTTGCAGGTCGTATTTCATTTGGTAATGTTAATGGCAGGGATTTAAATCAATTAAAATTATCTTTAAGTCAGATACCTGCGATTAAAACAGCTTTAGCAAGTTTCAAAACAAACGAATTAGATAAACTTAATGACTTATTAATCTTCCCAAAAGAGCTGGTCGCGTTATTAGAAGAAAGTATCATTGAAAATCCACCGATATCAATTACTGAGGGTAATTTAATTAAAGATGGGTTTAATAAACAATTGGATAAATACAGGGATGTATCCAAACACGGAAAAGATTGGATTGCAGAACTTGAACGAAAAGAAAAAGAAATAACGAATATTAGATCTTTAAAAATTGGCTATAACCGTGTTTTTGGTTATTATATTGAAATCACTCACGCAAATAAGCATTTGATACCTAAAGGTAGGTATGAACGTAAACAGACACTCACAAATGCCGAACGCTACGTGACGCCAGAATTAAAAGAACGAGAGAAATTAATTCTTGAAGCGAATGAAAAAAGTGTTGATTTAGAACATCAATTATTTTTAGAAATTAGAGAAACCTTAAAAGAAAACATCGAACAAGTTCAAGCACTTGCTAAAACATTAAGTGAAATTGATAACTATCAATCATTTGCTACAGTAAGTGAACTAAACAATTATAAGCGGCCTACTTTTAATGACCATCACGTTGATATAAAAGACAGTCGCCATCCAGTCATTGAAAAAGTCATGCATGAGGGAATGTTTGTACCAAATGATATTTATTTAGACGATGACCAACAAATCTTACTTATTACCGGTCCTAATATGTCGGGTAAGAGTACGTATATGCGTCAACTCGCTTTAACTATTATTATGGGACAAATCGGCTGTTTTGTACCAGCAGAAGAAGCAGAACTCGTGCTATTCGATCAAATATTTACCCGGATTGGTGCAGCAGATGACTTAGTTGCAGGACAAAGTACTTTTATGGTAGAAATGCTTGAAGCAAATCACGCTTTAGCAAATGCGACTAAAGACAGTTTGATTCTTTTAGATGAAATTGGAAGAGGGACGAGCACTTACGACGGAATGGCTTTAGCTCAAGCAATTATTGAATATATTCATAACGAGATAAAAGCAAAGACTTTATTCTCAACTCATTACCATGAACTCACAGAGCTTGAAACATCTCTAGCTGCGCTTAAAAATTTACATGTAAAAGCAGAGGAGTTCGATGAAAAAATAGTCTTCTTACATAAAGTCGATGAAGGTAAGGCAGATCAAAGTTATGGTATCCATGTAGCAAAATTAGCCGATCTGCCAGATAAGCTAATTAACCGAGCAAATGTGATTTTAGGCGAACTTGAAGCAAAAACGAAAAATGAAAATATTGAAACAAAACAAGTTAATGAACCCTCAGGCCAGTTAACATTTTTTGTTGACTCAAATGTACAAACAAAAAACAAGAATAAAACAAAAGAGAACTTAAGTAATCATGATACTGAAGTTTTAAATCAACTAAAAGCATTAAATCTGCTGGAATTAACGCCACTTGAGGCAATGAACCTAGTATATGAATTACAATCGAAATTAAAATAAATTAACAGGAGGAATGAAAAGTTTGAAGATACGCCAATTACCAGAGTCACTTGCTAATAAAATTGCTGCAGGTGAAGTCGTTGAAAGGCCAGCTTCTGTCGTAAAAGAACTCATTGAAAATAGTATAGATGCAAAAAGTACATGGATTAAAGTTGATGTAGAAGAAGCGGGTTTAAATTTAATTAGAGTAAGTGACAATGGAGTGGGTATGTCTGAAGACGATGTTAAACGTTCATTTCTCAGACATGCAACGAGTAAAATTGAGTTTGATACCGATTTATTTCATGTGAAGTCACTTGGATTTAGAGGGGAAGCTTTAGCAAGTATTTCAGCAGTTAGTAAATTAACAATTAAAACATCAACTGGTGAGCAAGCTGGAACAAAGCTTTATTTAGAAGGTGGTAAAATTATTGAAGCCTCTAAAAGTGATGCAAGACAGGGAACTGAAATAACGGTTGAACATTTATTTTATAATACACCAGCTCGGTTAAAATATATGCGAACAATTTATACTGAATTAGGTCATATAACTGATTTAATTAATCGCTATGCACTAGCGCACCCGAATGTTAGATTTGAAATCACGCATAATAATAAGGTTTTATTTAAATCAGCTGGTACGAATCAGTTGCTACAAGTTATCGCTAATATCTACGGTAATAATGTTGCCCGCCAGATGATCCCAATAAAAGAAGAAACAAAAGACTTTAAAATTTCAGGCTACATTTGTAAGCCTGAAGTAACAAGGTCATCACGTGATTTTATTACCTTAATTATTAATGGACGCTATATAAAAAACCAAGGACTAACTCAAGCAGTTTTAAGAGCTTATCATACTTTATTACCTATTCACCGGAACCCGATTGTCGTAATTGCAATTAAAATGGATCCGATATTAGTTGATGTAAACGTCCACCCAACTAAATTAGAAGTCAGGTTCAGTAAAGAAAAAGAACTCATTTCTTTAATTGAGCAAACGATTAAAACGAGTTTTAAAGATTTAACATTAATTCCTCATGTAACACAACCAGTAGAAAAAACACGAAAACAAAAGACTTTACAAATGGATGCAGAAAATTTTCAACAAGAGTCTCTGGAGTCTTTTGAAGCGGTTGAACGTCCAAATTTATTTGCAGAAAATTACGCAGAAATAAAAAGTGACGAAGCGGAATCTGTGAGTGAGCATCAAGAGTTTGCAGAAGCGTTTGCTAAGAGTGATAATGACGTATTACCACAAGAGCGCATTCCACCTCTTTATCCAATTGGTCAATTACAAGGAACATATATTTTAGCACAAAATGAGTTAGGCTTTTATATGATTGATCAACATGCTGCACAAGAGCGAATTAAATATGAATTTTTCAGAGACAAATTAGCAAAAACCAATAATGAATTACAGTCTTTATTAATTCCAGTTACTTTTGAATTTACAAACGAAGAACTTATGTTTATTAAAGAAAATGAAACATTATTAAATGATGTGGGTTTATTTTTTGAAGCATTTGGACATCAGACGCTCGCAATTAGAGATGTACCAACATGGTTTCCTAAAGGGACTGAAGAAGAAATTGTTCGAGATATGATTGAACAAATAATTGTTGATAGTACAATAAATGTTAAAAAAATTCGTGAAGAAGTAGCAATTATGATGTCTTGTAAACGATCAATTAAAGCAAATCATCATTTAGATATAGGTGAGATGAATCGATTATTAAATGATTTAAGAGCTTGTGAAGATCCATTTACTTGTCCTCATGGCCGACCAGTGATTGTTCATTTTACAACCTACGAAATTGAAAAAATGTTTAAACGGATTATGTGATAACTGACTTAAGGAGATAAATATGAAAGATAAAGTAATCGTCATTGTCGGGCCTACGGCTGTAGGAAAGACAGAATTAAGCTTAAAGCTAGCTAAAGATTTAGATGGAGAAATAATTAGTGGGGATTCAATGCAAGTCTATAAAGGATTAGATATTGGAACTGCTAAAGCTACTAAAGAAGAACAAAGCATTGTACCGCATCATTTGATTGATATCATCGATGTGGGAGTTGAGTTTACGGTTTCACAATTTCAAACAGAAGCAAGAGCATTGATTAAAAAGATTACCGCTCGTGGTAAACTCCCCATTATTGTGGGGGGAAGCGGCCTTTATATTCAAAGCGTCCTTTATGATTATCAATTCCCGACCGAAGCTCGAAATGATCAGGTAACAAAAAAGCTTGAAGAAGAAGTAAATCTAAATGGGATTGATCCCTTGTATGAGAAGTTAATTCGAATTGATCCAGAACAAGCTAAAAAAATACATCCGAATAATCACCGGCGAGTGATTAGAGCAATCGAAATTTATAAAACAACCGGTTTAACAATGACCGAAATTCAACAGAGACAAAAAATAACACCCCTTTATGACGCTAAAATTATTGGACTTGAAAAAGAAAGAAGTGTCTTATATCCACTAATAGATAACCGCGTTGACTTGATGATTGAACAGGGCTTACTTGCTGAAGTAAAAGCCTTGTATGATCAAGTGGGTGAGAGTAGTCAGTCGATGAGTGGGATAGGTTATAAAGAATTCATTCCTTATTTTAAAAATGAGATGTCACTTGAAGCTTGTATTAATATATTAAAAAGAAATTCACGTCGTTTTGCTAAAAGACAATACACGTGGTTTAAAAATAAAATGGATATACCGTGGTACGATTTCTCGACTAGCAATGAAACCTCACTTTATGATACAATTAAAAGAGATATTATTACATGGACTATTAAGAAAGGAGCCGAGTAGATGTCAAAATTAGTTAATATTCAAGATCAATATTTAAATACTTTAAGAAAAGACAAAACAGCTCTTACAGTATTTCTAACGAATGGCTTTCAGTTAAGGGGTCATATTAAGAGTTTTGATAATTTCACAGTACTACTCGACTCAGATGGTAAGGAACAATTGATCTATAAACATGCAATCTCAACATTTGTACCTGTAAAAAATGTTAATCTAAGTGAATAGATTAGCTTGAAAGCAACTATCAGTAGAGATAGTTGCTTTCTTTGTTAAAAAAATAAAAAGAGGTGATTCATTTGTCAAAAGAAAGAGTATTAATAATTGGCGCCCAGTTACAAAAAAACTCTGACGCACATTTTGCTTCTACGATAGAAGAAATGAAGTCTTTAAGTGAAACAGCT
This sequence comes from Caryophanales bacterium, assembly GCA_029257405.1. Lineage (GTDB taxonomy): Bacteria > Bacillota > Bacilli > Bacillales > Amphibacillaceae > Pseudogracilibacillus. Next base: position 43,047 of record JARIBO010000008.1, on the reverse strand, counting down.
GGTGGAGAAGTCATTGATATAATAACGCAAAAAAGAGAAAGAATTCATTCTGCAACTTATGTTGGAGAAGGTAAAGTAGAAGAGATTAGTGAATTTATCGAAGCAAATGAAATTGATCTAGTTGTCTGTAATGACGAATTGTCGGCAGGGCAATTAAGAAACTTAAATGACCAATTAGGAATTCGAATCATTGATAGAAGTCAGTTGATCTTAGATATCTTTGCTCAAAGAGCAGATACCAAAGAAGGTAAGCTTCAAGTTGAACTTGCGCAGTTACAATATATGCTACCACGCCTACATGGTATGGGAACAATCCTTTCGCGTTTAGGTGGGGGGATTGGTACAAGAGGTCCGGGTGAAACGAAGTTAGAGTCTGACCAGAGACATATTAGAAGAAGAATTGATGAAATTAAAAGACGTTTAAAAGTAGTTGTTAAGCAAAGAAAACAGTACCGTGAACGCAGGAAATCAAATAATATCATTCAAATTGCAATTGTTGGTTATACAAACGCAGGTAAATCGACGATTTTTAATCGCTTAACAGATGAGACTTCTTTAGAAGAAGACTTATTGTTTGCTACTCTTGATCCTTTAACAAGAAAAATCGCATTACCATCGGGCTTTGAATGTTTAGTTACAGATACAGTAGGATTCTTACAAAACTTGCCTACATCGCTTATTGCGGCGTTTAAATCTACATTAGAAGAAGTAGCAGAAGCGGACTTGATTATTCATGTTGTTGATGTCACACATGAAGATAAAGACCAGCAAGAAGAAACAGTCATTAATATTTTAAAAGATCTCGATGCAAAAAACATTCCGATTTTAACAGTATATAATAAGCGAGATAAATTAAAAGATGACTTTATTCCTACACAACATCCTTATATGTTAATTAGTGCATATGATCAAACTGATTTAGATGAACTACTCTTCCGGATAGAAAAAGAGTTAAAAGACGACTGGGATTATTTTTCAATTAATCTAGGTCCAGAAGAAGGACAGGTCATGCACCAAATTGAACGCGAAACAATTCTTGAAGAAAGTAAGTATGATGAAACAAGAAACGAATATTATTTAGCAGGTTATATCAGACGTGACCACCCAATACAAGGTGTTATAAAGGAGAAACGAACATAATATGCATACATTAATAAATGAAACAGTTATTCAAGCAGAAACAGATTGTCAGGAAGTATATAAATTAATTAATCAAAATGTCGAGGTAAATCAAAAACGTGTTTTAGATGCGTTTAGAAAAAATTATATTGGTGATTTTCATTTTATGTCAAGTGATGGTTACGGATATGACGATAGTGGAAGAGAAAATCTAGAAGCGGTTTATTCAGATGTTTTTGGAACTGAGGATGCACTTGTGCGTCCTCAAATTGTGTCAGGAACACACGCAATTTCAACAGCTCTCTTTTCAATATTACGACCAAATGATGAGTTATTATATATTACAGGAAGCCCATATGACACTTTAGAAGAAGTAATAGGGATACGTGGTAATAGCTCAGGTTCATTAAAAGACCTAGGTGTTTCTTACGATGAAGTTGATTTACTTGAAGATGGTGCAGTAAACTTTGCCGAGGTAAAAAATAAAATTAACGAACGAACTAAAGTAATTGGCATACAGAGGTCAAAAGGTTATGAAGATAGACCTTCATTCAAAATTTCAGAAATAAAAGAAATGGTTGATTACGTTAAATCAATAAATTCAGACTTGATTGTTTTTGTGGATAATTGTTATGGTGAATTTGTCGAGGAAAGAGAACCCACTCATGTTGGCGCGGATATTATTGCAGGATCATTAATTAAAAATCCTGGTGGTGGTTTAGTTCGAGCTGGAGGCTATATAGCAGGTAGTGAAGAACTAATATTAAATGCAGCTAATCGTTTAACAGCTCCAGGACTTGGAAAAGAGACAGGTGCAACCTTAAATATGCTCCAAGAAATGTATCAAGGCTTCTTTTTAGCACCTCATGTGGTTGGTGAAGCTCTTAAAGGAGCAGTATTTACGGCACGTTATCTAGAATTAAAAAATTATAAAGTGAATCCTGCATATGATGCTAAAAGAACTGATATTATTCAAACAATAAAATTTGAAGATGAGTCAAAAATGATTGCATTCTGTCAAAATATTCAAAAAGGATCTCCGGTTAATTCCTATGTAGAACCATATCCAAGTGAAATGCCAGGATACGATGAAAAAGTTATTATGGCAGCTGGTACATTTATTCAAGGGTCAAGTATTGAGCTTTCGGTCGATGGTCCAATTAAACCGCCTTACATCGCATTTTTACAAGGTGGCTTAACTTACTCTCATGTTAAAATCGCAGTCATTGAAGCGATGAATCTTTTAGAGCAATAAAAAAATCCCTAAATCAGTAAGTATGTAGATTAAAATCTAGTTATACTGATTTAGGGATACTTATTTAAGTGATTTGTCGGTGTAAACCGATAACTTTACCTAATATAATTACATTATCTAATAAAATAGGATCTAGACTATCATTTTCAGGTTGAAGACGAAAATGATTTTTTTCTTTGAAAAATCTTTTCACAGTAGCTTCTTCATCATCAGTCATTGCAACAACAATATCGCCATTATTAGCAGTTGTTTGTTGTTTTACAATAACTTTATCACCATCTAAAATACCGGCATTAATCATACTACTACCTTCAACAATAAGCACAAATAAATTATCACTTTTATTAGCACTTGAACTCGGTACAGGAATATATTCTTCAATATTTTCAACTGCAGTAATCGGAATCCCAGCTGTAACTTTACCAATTAAAGGAGCGTAACGTGCTATGTCTTTATCTACATCATTGTAATCGAGGTCAATAATTTCAATTGCTCTTGGTTTAGTTGGGTCGCGTCTGATAAATCCTTTGTTTTCAATTCTTTCTAAATGTCCGTGAACAGTCGAGCTAGATGCAAGCCCTACAGCTTTAGCTATTTCACGAACTGAAGGTGGATATCCCTTCATTTCGACTTCAGCTATTATAAAATCATAAATCATTTGTTGTCTTTTAGATAACTTTTCCATATAATCACCTCTATCTTCATGCTTGGTTAATCATAATTTTATCATTTAGCACTAAAAAGTCAAACATAAGTTCGCATATTTGTAGAACAAAGCTATTTACATTCACTTCACTTTTATAACGCATTGATATGAAGTATAATAGAGATTGGTAATGTTATAAATATTAAGGAGCGTTAAATATGATATTAGATACAGAAATAAATCGTATAAATGAACTTGCAAGAAAATCGAAAACAACTGAAGGTTTAACGATTGAAGAAAAAGAAGAGCAAAAAATATTGAGACAAAAATATTTAGACGGTATTCGAAGCTCGTTTACAAATCAAATCACTACATTAAAAGTTGTTGATCCTGAAGGTAATGATGTAACTCCTGATAAAGTAAAACAATTAAAAGAACAAAAACAATCTAAATAAGGATGATAAATAAAATGTCAAAATCAATTGAACAACAATCTATTAACGCAATACGTACACTATCTATCGATGCAATTGAAAAAGCTAATTCAGGACATCCAGGTTTACCTATGGGAGCAGCTCCAATGGCTTACACTTTATGGACTGATTTTATGAATCAGAACCCAAGTCACTCACAATGGTTTAACCGTGATCGTTTTGTTCTTTCAGCAGGCCATGGTTCGATGTTACTTTATAGTCTGTTACATTTATCGGGATATGATGTCACAATTGATGATTTAAAGAATTTTCGTCAGTGGGAATCACGTACACCAGGACACCCAGAAGTATTAGATACTGATGGTGTAGAAGCAACAACTGGTCCACTTGGACAAGGTGTTTCGATGGCTGTTGGAATGGCTATGGCTGAGAGTCATTTAGCTGCTAAATACAACCGCAATGAATTTAATGTAGTTGATCACTACACATACTCACTTGTAGGTGATGGTGACATTATGGAAGGTATTTCACATGAAGCTGCGTCACTTGCTGGTCATTTAGCTTTAGATAAATTAATCGTTTTATATGACTCTAATGATATTTCATTAGATGGTGATTTAGATCGTTCATTCTCAGATAATACTCATGCTCGTTTTGAAGCTTACAATTGGCAAGTTATTCGTGTTGAAGATGGGAATAATATTGAAGAAATTAGAGCTGCATTAAAAGCTGCTCATGAAAATACAAGCCAACCAACATTAATTGAGATTAAAACGGTTATTGGATTCGGTTCGCCGAATAAATCAGCATCTTCAGCATCACATGGTGCGCCTTTAGGAGAAGATGAAGCAATTTTGACTAAAGCTAATTATAAATGGCCACATGATCCATTTGAAGTACCTGAAGAAGTTTATGATGATTTTAAAACTAAAATCGCTGATCAAGGTGCAGAGAAAGAAGCAGCTTGGAATGAGTTATTAGAAAAATATAGTAAAGCATACCCAGAACTTGCTAATGAATTTAATCAAACGATGAAAAATGAATTACCAGAAGAATGGGATCAGAATTTACCAAATTATAAATTTGGAGAAGATACGTTAGCTACACGTGTTGCTTCAAGTGAAATAATTAACGCCTTATCTAAATCAGTTCCGCAGTTATTTGGAGGGAGTGCTGACTTAGCTAGTTCAAATAATACAATGATGAAAGAAGAAGATGATTATACAGCAGATAATTACGCAGGCCGTAATATATGGTTTGGTGTAAGAGAATTTGCAATGGGTGCAGCACTTAATGGACTTGCGCTTCATGGTGGACTAAAGCCATATGGCGGAACTTTCTTCGTATTTAGTGACTATATGCGCGGAGCCATACGTTTGTCGGCAATTATGAATGCGCCAGTTACTTACGTGTTTACCCATGACTCAATCGCAGTTGGTGAAGATGGACCAACACATGAGCCTGTGGAGCAATTAGCTTCACTAAGAGCAATGCCTAACCTTTCTGTCATTCGTCCAGCAGACGGTAATGAAACTCAAGCTGCTTGGCGTTTAGCAATGGAGTCGACAAATAAACCGACTACACTAGTTTTAACGCGTCAGGGATTACCAACAATAACTAAAGATGCTAATGAAACATACGAAAATGTTAAAAAAGGTGCATATGTTATTAGTCCTGCAGAAAATGCTGAAGCAATCTTGATTGCTACTGGATCAGAAGTTCAACTAGCGATTTCAGCACAAAAGGAACTAGAAACAAAGGGAATTAATACTTCTGTTGTTAGTATGCCTTCATGGGATTTATTTGAAGCTCAGTCAGAAGACTATAAAAATTCTGTCCTACCTAAAAATATAACTAACCGTATTGCAATCGAAATGGCTAATCCACTTGGGTGGGAACGCTATGTGGGTATGGAAGGTACAATAATTGGTATTGACACATTCGGTGCTTCTGCTCCTGGTAATAAAGTTTTAGAAGAATATGGATTTAACGTTGAAAATGTTGTTAAACAAGTAGAAAATAAGATTAAATAATTATATTTAATAAAAGATTGTTTTAATTCATGTTTTTTACTATAATATATAAGGTACTTTAGTTAAGAGGGGGACGAGTCAATGTCAACAATTTGGGTTGTAATTATTGCATTAGTAGCATTAATTGCTGGTGTAGCATTAGGTTTCTTTATTGCTAGAAAATATATGATGGATTATTTAAAGAAAAATCCACCTATTAACGAGCAAATGTTACGTACATTAATGATGCAAATGGGTCAAAAGCCAAGTCAAAAGAAAATAAATCAAATGATGCGCGCTATGAATGATCAACAAGATAAAAAATAAGAAATTTTAGTAAAACTTACTTACCAATGTTATAATTAATATTGGAAGTAAGTTTTATTTTTTTATATATAGGGAGGGTAAATATATGAGTAAACAAGCTAAAGCAACGTTTGCAGGTGGTTGTTTTTGGTGTATGGTCAAACCATTTGATGAAATAGAAGGTATTATAAGTATTGTGTCCGGTTACACCGGGGGAGATTTAGAGAATCCTACGTATGAACAAGTTTGTTCTAACAAAACAGGTCATCTAGAAGCCGTTCAAATAACTTATGACCCTGAATTAATGTCTTACACTGAATTACTAAATATGTTTTGGACCCAAATTGACCCCACAGATCCAGGTGGCCAGTTCCATGACCGAGGAGAATCTTATCAAACAGCAATCTTTTATCATAACAATGAACAAAAAGAACTTGCTGAACAAAGTAAAAAGGAAATTGAAAGTAAAGGTGTTTTTAATAAACCAATTGTTACAGTAATAAGAGAAGCAAAACCGTTTTATGAAGCAGAAGAATATCATCAAGATTTTTATAAAAAAGATCCCTTACATTACCAAGCATACCGTCGCGGGTCAGGTAGAGATAGATTTATAGATGAGCATTGGAGTAAAGCTTAATTTAAGTAGGGGAGACTAAAATTAATGGGTAAACAAGAAAAAGCAACATTTGCAGGTGGATGTTTTTGGTGTATGGTCAAACCATTTGATGAAATAGAAGGAATTATAAGCATTGTGTCAGGATATACTGGTGGACATGTAGAAAATCCAACATATGAAGAAGTTTGTACTGATACAACAGGACATTCAGAAGCAGTTCAAATAACTTATAATCCTGACCTAATGTCTTATACAGAATTACTCAATATCTATTGGCCTTTAATTGATCCAACAGATCCAGGTGGCCAGTTCCATAATAGAGGCGTGTCTTATCAAACAGCAATTTATTACCATAATGAAGAACAAAAACAATTAGCTGAACAAAGTAAAAAAGAATTAGAAGAAAAAGCCATCTTTAAAAATCCAATTATTACACCGATTAAAGAAGCGAAAATATTTTATGAAGCAGAAGAACATCATCAAGACTTTTATAAAAAAGACCCAGAACATTATGAATCTTATCGTCTTAAATCAGGTAGAGATAGTTTTGTAGACAAATATTGGAGGGATATTTAAATGGATAAATTAACACCTATGCAGCATCATGTAACTAAAGAAAATGGAACAGAACCTCCATACCAAAATGAATATTGGGATAACACGAAAGAAGGAATTTATGTAGATATTATATCTGGCGAACCTTTATTTTCGTCGAAAGATCAATATGATGCAGGTTGTGGTTGGCCAAGCTTTACAAAAACAATTAAAGAAGAAGAAGTGATTGAAAAAGAAGATACAACATTAGGTATGAGAAGAGTAGAAGTAAGGAGTAAAACTGCCGACTCTCATTTAGGTCACGTATTTCCAGATGGACCTAAAGAAACAGGTGGAGATAGATATTGCATTAACTCTGCAGCATTAAGATTTATTGAAGTTGATGAATTAGAAAAAGAAGGATATGTAGATTACGTCAAACTGTTCAAGTAAACAATAACTTAATTATGTAAACAAGACGGGTTGACAATAATTCGATTATGTAAACAAGAAAAGGGAGCTTATTATGAAACATTTAACATGGGAAAATGATGAAACGATTAAAAAAGTGAAATGTGTACATGCTGATGCAGCAAAGTATAAAGTTGATTCTAAGTTAACACCTGGTAAAATTTATGAAGTTAAAAATGAAACAGATGATTTTATTTTCATCAAAGATAACTCAGGTAAAGTTGCAGGTTACTATAAAACATATTTTGAAGGTGTATAAAAATTTAAAATAAGAAAATAAGACTATAATGTTGAAATTATTTAATATTACAGTCTTATTTTTATTTATGTAAGATTTTAAGAGTAATACAGACAAAATATTTATAAAATCTGTTATAATAATTGTTGAGTTAAAACATTATGGCTTTTGAAAGGAATTTTTTATGAGTATACGTAAGCTTAACTGGAATAAGGTAATAATTGTATTAGTTATGCCGATATTATTAATTATTTTAACTGTCAACACCGTTACTACAGCTGTTAGCAATAAAGATAGTGAGAAGATTATAGAACAAAATGTAACTGATATAGCAGCTTATAAAGATTTAATTCTTATACATAATCAAAAAGAAACAGATTATTTCACGTCTTCAATAACATCTCCAAAAATAGATAGAGATATTATTGATAAAGAAATTGATAAATGGATATCAACCAAAGAAAAAGAATTTGAGAAAAAAGTAAAAAAGAATAAAAATGAATTTAATGATGACTTTAAAGCAAATTTAGACATTAATACTGAAGTATTAGAAGTAACAGATGATATTGTAACATTTGTTTTAAATCACTCAGAGTTTATAAATGATGAAAATGATCACAATACTATTAAGACGTTTGTAGTAGATCTTAATGAAAGTGAAATTATTGAATCTGATAAAATAAATAAATTATTAAATAACAAAGAACTTTTATACAAACTTGTAGATGATAGTTTAAAGAAAGAACAAAACATTTATAGTTTAATCGACCATGATAAATTAAAAAAATCATTAAATACGAAGAAAGATTTGACTTGGTCATTAAATCAAACAGACTTTAGGCTACATTTTGATAAAGGTGAAATTGAGTCAGATATACAAGAGGCATTAACCGTTAATATTCCTCTAGTTAATTTAGATGGAAATATCGATGAGCAGCTTGCTGAAAAGTTAAATATAAAAGAATTTGTTCGTATTGAAAAAGAAAAAGAAGAAGAATATCTAAAAGAAGCTAAGAGAATAAAAGAAGAAGAAAAAAGAAAATACGAAGAAAAAATGTTAGAAGAGAAAGAGCAAAAAGAAAGAGCAAAAAATCTAAAACCGCTTGATAATCAAGAGAAATATGTTGCACTTACATTTGACGATGGACCAAATCCAAATGTTACACCTCGTGTACTTAAATACTTAGACGAGTATGATGCAGTGGCAACATTTTATATGTTAGGTAGTCAAGCAAAGAAATATCCAAAAACAGCAAGAGCTGTTGCTAATCAGGGACATGAAATAGCAAGTCATTCTGTTACGCATGCTGATTTAAGTAATGTGAGCTCAAGTAAAGTCCATACTGAAATGACTGATAGTACTACTTTAATTGAACAAGCTACAGGTGTGAAACCAAGAACATTTAGACCACCTTATGGAGCAATAAATCAAAATGTTATTAATAAAGCAAGAGATATAAATCAACCACTTATTTTATGGTCTGTCGATTCGCTTGACTGGAAACATCCAAATGTAAATTCCGTTTACTCAAAAGTTATGAATAATATGCATTCTGGAGCAATTGTATTAATGCATGATATTCATCCAACTACAGCAGATGCATTACCAAGTATATTAAAAGATCTTAAAAATAAAGGTTATAAGTTTGTAACAGTGACAGATTTACTACAATTGACCGGAAATGAAGATATCGGACCATATAATAGTAAAAAAAGTAATAAAAAGTAATAAATAGTGAATAATGTTGATCTAAACTAAAAATATTAAGTTTAGATCAACATTATTTTTATCAATATAGCTTCCTATAATATATATTATGTAAACAAGGAAAAATGAAAGCAGAAACTCGTATTTAACAAGTCTCTTACCTTCTCTTATTTATCTATATAACTCTAATATAATTTAAAAATGACACTTACTAATGAATAAATGATTACTGTTGAAAATAATACGGTCATATGTATTAAAGAATATATAAATAACATTGTGGCCCACTTTTGGGTCTCCATTTTCTTATAACCATAAATATTAAGTATTAACCACCCTAGACTCAATACAAATGCCATTAATGTTAGCCCTAGGCTTATTGGGTTAAATAAAAAACTTGCGGCCAATAATATGACTAAATAAAAGTTCGTTTGAACATAAGTTCGTTTAACGCCTTTTACTACAGGAAGCATCGGAATCTTTGCTGCAGTATAATCTACTTGTTTTCTTAAAGCAATTGCATAAAAATGAGGCATTTGCCAAACAACAGTTATAATAAATAAACCTATAATTGCTGGATGTAAAATGTTTGCATCAATTACTGCCCAACCAATTAATGGAGGCATTGCTCCTGAAATACTTCCAATTTCAGTATTAAGAAACGTAAATCGCTTACTCCAAATTGTATAAGGGAAAACATAAAAAAACAGACCTAAAAAGCCTAAATATGCTGCCATTGGTGTAGTAAACCAAAGTGCTGTAATTCCTGTAAATGACATTAATGTACCCATAATCATCACTAAATACGGATTAATTTGACCAGTTACAGTAGGTCTTGTCTTTGTTCTTTCCATAATAGCATCTATGTCTCTTTCATATAAATTATTAAAAGAGCCAGCTGCTGCAATAATCAAAGATGAACCAATAAAAGCTAATATAACTTCAAGCCATTTATCAAAAATACCAATTTGATGTGTGTACATTGAAAGAGTTAAACCTGCAAACATAGGTATTAAATTAGATTTTATAATGCCAGTTTTTATTGTTTTACTAAGCATCTCGTAAGTTGACATTGTTAACGGATCATTTGATTTATTTTTCATAACATATTCATGTTCTCCTTTATATTTCTTACTCTACTCAATCATAATAGTAAGAACTCAGACAATCAACAAATAAGAAAACAAAAATAAAAATACTGTTTACTTAAACAGTATTTTTATATGACTTTATTTAAATTTTGTATCAGTAGAACCTGTCCAGTTAATCATACCTGGTAAAACATTATAAATATCATTAAATCCTTGGCTCATCATATATTCTACAGCATAGCCACTTCGATTACCCGTACGACAAATCACATAAACTTTTTTAGTTTTATCCAATTCATCTAACCGGCGATCGAGTTCACCTAATGGTATTAATATTGAATTTGGAATATGTGATAATGCGTACTCTGCTGGTTCTCGTACATCTAAAATAATTGAGTCTTCATCATTAATCTTTGATTCTACTTCATCATTTGTCGCAACTTTTATTTCGCTCATCTTAACTACTCCTATTCAGTCATAATTTCTGATTATCTACTCTTTACTAGTAAATCAATTGCATCTTTTACAAGTTCTGAAGTATCTTCATTGTTTTCATGACTATCTTTAACACATTGTTGTAAATTTTGAGCAACTATTAATGCAATCGAGCGATCTAAAGCTGTACGAGCAGCAGATAACTGGCTAGTAACATCTTTACATTCCTTCTCTTCTTCCATCATGCGTAAAATACCTCTAATTTGACCTTCTACACGCTTTAATCTATTTTTAACTTCATTAGAATAATCCATATGATCATCTCCTTTATACCTATACCCGTATTTTAATTTAAATTTAGGGAAATGTCTACTTATTTGTTTTCTAAAAAATTTAAGTTCATTGGACGGATACCTAAAGAAGATAAATTATCATTTAAATCATTGCTGTCAAATTCCCATGCTGCTGAATTAATATCTAAGTTGATATCTAAGTCACATTTAATTTCTGCAAGCTGTTTAGATAGCTTATAATTACTTATATCGTCAGTTAATTTCGTCTGGATACCTTTTGTGTGTGCTTCGATATTTAAAAGGATATTATCCATACTTTCGTACTCTTTTAATAATTTTAAAGCTGTTTTTTCACCAATACCTTTGATTCCAGGATAATTATCGGCTGAATCTCCAGTTAATCCTTTGAATTCAACAATTTGATGTGGAAGAATACCCTTTTTTTCTAGAAAATTAAGTTGATTAAATACTTCATAATTACCTAGACCTTTTCGCATAATGGCCACATCAATTTGATGATCGACGAGTTGAAGCATATCTAAATCACCAGTTTGGATAATAATTTCAGCTTCTCCGTTATATTTCTTTGCTAATGTACCAATGATATCATCAGCTTCATAATTTTGAATACCTAGATTTGGAATGTTAAAAGAACTTACTGCTTCTTTAACTAAATCAAACTGAGGTATTAACTCTTCTGGGGGTGCGTCCCGATTTGCTTTGTAATTATCATAAATTTCAGTTCTAAATGTTTTGCTGCCCATATCCCAGCAAGCTATAACATGAGTCGGTTCAAAAGTATGAATTCCGTCTAGAAAATATCTGATAAATTGATAAACTCCATTTGTTGGAATTCCTTGTTCATTAAACATGAATTGTTGACGAAAAGCTGTTGCAAAATAACCTCTAAATAATAAAGCCATACCGTCAACTAGTAATATTCTTTTTTTCACTTAAATTATCATCCTTTATATTAGTTAAAACATTATTTAATTCACTTTCTTTAGTCGACAAGAAATCTAAATCTACTGTTTCCGTCACGATAGATATTTGATTTTCTACTGTTAAATCAATATCAGTGTTTATACGCTTGATTAAGTCTGTAATTATTTTATCCCACTGATTTTCGTAGGCTTGCTTCATAATATCTTCATTTTCAATTAAGTATTCTTTTGATTTACTATCTAATATTTCAAAGAAAAGATCTTTCATTATTTCACGTTCATTTTTTTCAAAGAAAGCTTTAGGATTTTTAAATGTTTTTAATGCTTGATCAAATTCACTAAAATCAATCTCTAAAAATGCTTGATCGTATTCAGGTGTTTCTACTTCGTAGTCATTAAGGCTACTTAATAAATACATATCATCTTTTGCTTTAATATTTTCGTTTAATTGTCTATATACGTCTTTTAATAATTCTTTTAAATATCCTTCTACTCTAAGTGAAACCGCACGTAACTCTTGTAATAATTCATATCCTACATAATCAACAAAGTTATTTCGGTTCACTTTCAATTCATCTTGTGCTTTTCTACCTGATTCCGTAACAGTAGTCGGATTAAAGTGTTGAGTAAACATATCATGGAAACGAATGTATAAACGCTCATGAACAAAATGCAATTGACGCGTAATGCGTTCTAACAATCGATTTTCATAAACTGGATAATTAAATTCATTTACTAACTTATGCATTTTTATAGAGCTTTTCTTAAGAGATTCGATATAATCTGTTTGTTCTTCGTCTGTTAAACCAACAGTCTCTATATAATTTTTGAGTAACTGTTTTCCACGCTCGATATCCCAAAGAGCTGAATCAATCGTTAGTTTTGCTAAATCATTTTCTATAAATTGATAGAAATCATCTTCAAAATTACTCATTTCTTTATTTAATGGAAGATTATCAAGTTTGTTTTCCAATGATAACTTACTTGAAACAGGATAAACTTTTGGAAAACGAATACCAAGTTCTAATAGCTGATCTTTAACATAGTCTAAAACAAGTTTTAAATCATATTCACTTTGTGCTAAATCTGAAGCATTTACAATGAAAAACATTTTATCTAACTCAAAAGCTTCTTTAACTCGTCCTAACTGCATGAGAAAATCTCTATCTGCACTTGAAATCGCATGATTATAATACGTAACATATAAAATTGCATCAGCATACTTAATGTAATCAAAAGAAACATTCGTATGTCTTGCGTTTACTGAATCTGCTCCTGGTGTATCAACAATTGTAATTCCTTTTCTTGTTAATTCACAATCATAATAAAGATCCACTATTTCAATATAACAAGCTTTCTCTTCATCAACAATAAATGAAGCAAATTCATCCAGCGTAATTTCTAATTCAACGCCTAAATTACCTTTTCTTGCGTCATAACCTGTAACCATAGCTCTTAAATAGGATTGATATGTTTTAGTCAGTGCGTAATGTTCGTATATTTTCTCTTGTTTAATCCAGTTCATATACTCATCAAAAGTTAAGTTTTTCGGTGAAAATTCACGCGTCATACTTACAATATCATCAATTAGTGTTTGCTCATCTTTTAAAGTGATGATTACTGTTCCATGTGGATGACGATTATCAATTGGTGAAATACGGTTAATTACTGCTGTTGTGGGATTCGGTGATACAGGTAATATTTGCTCACCAAATAAAGCATTAGAAAATGATGATTTTCCTGCACTAAATGCACCAAATAAAGCAACCGTTAGTTTTCTATTTTCCAAGCGGTCTTTTTTGCTTAATAAGTCATCCATTAATTGATCAAAACCAGGTAATTCATTTACTGTACTCACAACATGATCAATTGCACTAATAATTGTAGATGTTGAAATATTGTTTTCTTTTAAATTTACATCTTCTTCTGCTTCAATTTTTTCAATCGTAACTTCTTCATGACTATCGTTTATCTCAGGTAATGTTTCTTTACGTATATCTGAACGTTTATAAATTTCATTTTCGATGAGTGTATCGATTTCAGCATTACTAACATGATTTGCAATAATATGATTAAAGTCAGCTATATCAGCTTTTAATTCTTTATTTAATTCCTCTTTTTTATTTTGATATATTGCAAATGCTTCTTCAATCTCTTTTGTTGATAGAGCGTTAACTCTAATTGTTTTAATTTCTTCATTTAATTTATTTTCAACTTCTATCCAAAATGAATTTGTTTTATTTCTAAAAAGTTGTTTGATATGTGAACTTATTTCATTTGTATAATTTAATACATATTGTCCGTTCACTTGAGCACCTGGTTTTAAAAATTTCTTTAAATCTTCTTCAGTGAAATTCACTTCTAAAACTTGAATCGATTGAACGAGATTTTCATCTTGAATTTCGTTTTCACTTAAAAATGTATTTAATCTTTCTTTTAATGACCACTGAATTGTTTTATCAATATTTTCTTGCAATTCTGATAAAAAGCTTGTTAATCTTCTATTTCTTTCTTCTTCAGTTTTCTTTTTTGCACCAAACATACCAACCTTAAATGAACTTTCTAATGACTCCAAGTATATATGTGCTTTATCTCTTAAACTAGAAGGCATTAAGTAAGCATTTTTCAGCGTTAAATTAACCATATCAGTATAACGTTTATTTAAACGCTTAAATTTAGCATTTAATTCATTAATTGATTTATCCATTTCAATAAAGGTATCTAAATTGTTATTTGAAATTGTGTTTTCTAAACTATCATAAAGTTTCTCTTCAGTTAGTTGTTCTAAATGTTTATAATGTTCATCTATTACCCGATTAGTCGCTACATCAATTCGGTAATCAGTTTGCGGTTTTTTTTCTAGAATATCAAAAACAGTTTCTTTAATTTCCACTAGATTATTATGTGGTGCATCTTTATTTAAAACAGATGAAAAAAGAACATCTTCAGGAACAACATTCCACTGAGAAAATGTTTCTTTTACACTTCGTTCAAATTCATTAAAAGATAATTCATCATCATTATGTTTGTCAATTTGGTTAATAATCACATAAAAAGGAATTGACATCGATTGAATTTCTCTTAAAAAGTATAAATTTACCTCAGATTGAACATGGTTATAATCCATTACATAAAATAATGAATCTACTAAATGTAATGATGATTCAGTCATTAACCTATCTGCATCATCAGCAGCGTCAATTCCTGGTGTATCTATAATTGAGCTATTTTTTGGAAGAATTGGTTCTGATGTACTTATTTCTAAACTTTTAATCGAATCTTTATCCATACAAAAATCTTTAATAATATCAATATCATATGGCTCGCTATATTCAACAGGAGGTTCATGAGCAAAGTAGACACGCGCAACTCCATCACCTGAATTAATTTTTACTATGTTTGCACTTGTTGGAATTGGGCTTTTAGGCAAAACATCTTTATCTAGCAAGTAATTAATCATGGATGACTTTCCAGCTGAGAAATGGCCAGCAAAACTTAAATTGAATTCTTTATTTTCTTTTTTTATATATAAATCTAGTGCTTTATCAGCGCTTGCCAAGTCGTTATTTTCAGACAGTGTAGAATATAGTACTTTTAAATTTTGATCTGTAATATTTTTAAATTTCAAGATACTATCCCTTTCTAAATATCATAATATTCTTATTATACGTAATAAGGTATTGTTTTACTAGTAATTAATTAGCAACTGAAAAATCAGTTACCGCTTAATACCGGTAACTGATTAATTTAGCTTGTTTCTTTAATAAATATAAAGTTTTAAACAGGATAAACACCATGTTTTCGATCAGTGAAGTTTACATTTTTATTCTCATACATATCGTATCGATTAATTAATTCAGCTCGTAGTTTACTTGGCTGAACAATTTGATCAACAATCATTTCAGAAGCTAGATGGTAAACATCTATATCTTCTTTATATTCATCTTGTTTTTCTTTAATAAATGCAGTTCGCTCTTCGCCTTCGAGGCTTGCGATTTTATTTGCATAAACAGCATTAATTGCGGCCTCTGGACCCATTACAGCAATTTGCGCTGTTGGGAAAGCTAAAACAGCATCTGTTTCAAATGCAGGTCCAGCCATTGCATATAAACCTGCACCGTATGCTTTTCTTACAATAACTGAAATTTTAGGTACTGTTGCTTCACTCATCATGGCTAACATTTTTGCACCATGACGAATAATTCCTTCACTCTCTACTTTTGTTCCAATCATAAATCCAGGTACATCCATTAAGAATAATAAAGGTATATTAAATGCATCACATAATTGAATGAATTTAGCTGCTTTATCTGCAGAGTCTGTGAATAATACACCACCTTTTGCTCGTGGTTGATTTGCGATAATCCCAACTACTTCTCCATTAATTCTGCCAAGACCTGTAATTAATTCAGTAGCAAATAGTTTTTTGATTTCACAAAATGAATCTTCATCAATCACACGATTAATTAATTCCATCATATCAAAAGGAGCATTTTGGTTTTCGGGGATAATTTGTTCGATTGTTTTTTCGAATTCTTTCGCATTCGAACTATCTATTTGTTTTGGTTTATTTCTAAAATTAGCTGGGAAGTAACTTAAGTATTTTTGAGCAAAGGCAATTGCTTCTTCTTCGCTTTCTACTAGCACGTCACCACAACCTGAAACAGAACAGTGCATTCTAGCTCCACCCATTTCTTCTAAACTAACTTTTTCACCAATCACCATTTCTGCCATTCGTGGTGAACCTAAATACATTGAGGCATTACCTTCCACCATAACGACAATATCACAAAATGCAGGTATATATGCCCCACCAGCTGCAGACGGTCCAAATAATAAACAGACTTGAGGTATACGTCCTGACATTTTTATTTGATTATGAAATATTCGACCAGCCCCACGTCGATTAGGGAACATGTCAACTTGATCTGTTATACGCGCACCTGCTGAATCTACTAAATAAAGCATTGGAATTTCAAGTTTTAAAGCGGTTTCTTGTATGCGAATAATTTTTTCAACTGTTCGCTTTCCCCATGATCCTGCTTTTACTGTGGAATCATTTGCCATCACACATACTTTTTCACCATTTATTTTCCCAATCCCTGTCACTACACCATCAGAAGGTAATTCATCATCCATACAATTTGCAAAAAATGCATCTTCTACATTTAAGCCTTCGTCAAATAATAAATTGAGGCGATCTCTTACAAACATCTTTCCTTTTGCTTGATTACTTTCGTGGTATTTCTCTATTCCACCTTGAGAAATCTTTTCAATCCGCTTATTTAATTCATCAACATAAGACATTAAGCTATTCCTCCTTAAATTCCTTTATATGTAGGTTTTCTTTTTTCTTTAAAAGCTTTTAAACCTTCTTTTCTATCTATACTTGGAATTGTTTTTTTATAAAGCTGATGTTCTAATTTTAAACCTTCTTCTAAACTAAGGTTTATTCCTTCATCAATCGCTTGTTTAGCTAACTTTAGTGCAAGTGGACCATTTTTAATGATTTTCTCAGCAAAAATAATCACTTGATCTATAAAGTTTTCTTTGGGAATAATTTCTTCTAATAATCCATATGCATGAGCTTTTTCTGCACTTATTCTTTCAGCCGTATAAATCATTTGTTTAGCACGACCCGTACCAATTAGTCTGGAGAGCCTTTGTGTTCCTCCTGCGCCAGGGATTATTGCAAGTGAAGTCTCTGTTAAACCAATCGATATATCTTCACTTCCTATGCGAATATCACATGCTAATGCTATTTCAAGTCCGCCGCCAAAAGCACTTCCGTTTATTGCTGCAATGACAGGTACTTTAATTTTTTCGATATTGTTAGTCGTACTACCAATATACTTAACCGCTTCAATAACTTCTTGGTCATTCATTGTTTCGCGCTCTTTTAAATCTGCACCTGCTGAGAATACTTTGTTGCCTTTACCTGTAATAATGACACAATGAATATTACGATTTTCGTTCACTTGATCAATTGCATTATTAAACTCAATAAGTAATTGTTTATTTAATGAATTTGCTGCTTTTTCTCTATTTAACGTGATAAGCGCAATATGATTTTCGATTACGTTAAATTCAATCGTTTTATCCAATGAAATCACCTCTACTTGATATCAATTATTCAACAATCGCAATAACGTCACCTTCGTTAATAAAGTCACCTTCATTAACTTTTAACTCTTTAATCGTTCCTGCTTGTTCAGTAGCTATTGGAATTTCCATTTTCATCGATTCTAAAATAGCAACATCTTGTCCTGCTTCTACAGTGTCACCTTCTGCTACAACTATTTTCCACATGTTACCTGCCATTACTGCTTTAACTTCCTTCATTATAATTCCTCCTGTATAATTTCATGTAATTTTGTTTTATTTTTTTCGATAAAATCTGTTGTTGTCTTTCCATTAATAAATTCTTCTGATTGAGCAATTGCTTTTAGCATTGGAATATTTGTTTTAATTCCTTTTAATTCATAACTTTCCAATGCATCTTGAAATAATTTGATTGCTTCGTTTCGATCACTTCCTTTAACAATTAACTTACTAATCATCGGATCATAGAAATGCGTAATAGCTGAAGGACCTGAAATAGCTGATTCAACTCGGATATGTTTTCCTACTGGTTCACGGTAATGCGTCACTTGTCCTGGAGACGGGAATGAAGTAACTGGATCCTCAGCGTAAATTCTACCTTCGATTGCATGACCACTCAGATTAACCTCTGATTGACTAATACTTAACTTTTGGTTATTAGCAATTTTAATTTGTTCTTTAACAATATCGATATGTGTTACTTCTTCGGTTATCCCGTGTTCTACTTGAACGCGTGTATTCATTTCTAAAAAATAAAAGTTTTCGTTCTCATCGACTAAAAATTCGATTGTTCCAGCATTTGTATACCCAATGCTTTTTGCTGCTTTAACGGCTGTTTTACCCATGAGTTCTCTTGTTTTTTCTGAAATGAATGTAGATGGTGCTTCTTCAATCACTTTTTGGTTACGCCGCTGTATCGAACATTCCCTTTCATATAAATGAATGACATTTCCGTGATGATCTCCTAGTAATTGAACTTCAATATGGCGTGAGTTAACGAGTAGTTTTTCCATAAACATTGAACCGTCACCAAAAAATTGTTCGGCTCGTTTTGAATTGTTTATAAATGCCTCTTTTAAATTATCTGGATCAGAGACAATTTGCATCCCTATCCCACCACCACCAGCTGATGCTTTAAGCATAACGGGATAACCAATCGCTTTTGCTTCAATAATTGCATCCTCCGCTGTTAGTATAACATCTTTACTTCCAGGAATAATAGGAACACCCGCTTCTTCCATTAATTTTCTTGAAGAAACCTTATCACCCATTTGCTCAATCAAGTCAGCAGAAGGCCCAATAAAGATAATATCGTTCGCTTCACAAAGATTAGCAAATAATTTACTTTCGCTTAAAAATCCGTAACCTGGATGAATCGCATCTACTCCTGCTTTTTTAGCTACTTCGATAATTTTATCTGTATCTAAATAACTTTGATTCACAGGTGGTGTACCAATGAGATAACTTTCGTCTGCATAGTTAACAAAATCTGCTTCCTGGTCTGCTTCAGAATAAACTGCTACAGTTTTAATACTTAGTGGACGACAAGCGCGCATAATTCTTAGCGCAATTTCCCCGCGGTTAGCAATCAATATTTTTTGAATCATTTTATCCCCCATTTCTTTAAATTTCGATTAGATTTTCACCCATTTTTTGTAGGCGATATTTTTGTATTTTACCACTTGCTGTCATCGGATACTCGTCAATAAATTCAATATACTTTGGAATTTTGTGATATGAAATTTTATTTAAACAATAATCTCTTATATCTGTATCAGTTACTTTAATACCTTCTTTTAAAATGATCCAAGCCATAATCTCTTCTCCATATTTCTTGTCAGGTACACCAACAACTTGGACATCTAATATTGCTTGATGACCATATAAGAATTCTTCAATTTCACGAGGATAGATGTTCTCTCCACCACGGATGATCATATCTTTATTGCGACCGATAATTTTAATATAATTATCTTCATCTGCTGTAGCGAGGTCTCCTGTCCATAACCAATTATCTGAGTCAATCGTTGCTTTTGTTGCTTCAGAATTATTATAATAACCTTTCATCACATGGTAGCCTCTTGTAATAAGTTCACCTGTTTCGTTAGGCAGACACTCTTCCTTTGTTTCAGGATTAATTATTTTAGCTTCGATGTGTGGATGAACTTGACCAACCGTACTCACTCTGAGTTCAATTGGATCATCTATTTTAGTTTGACATATAACAGGTGATGTTTCAGTTAATCCGTAGCAAATTGTAATTTCATCTGCTCCCATTTTATTCATCACATCTTGCATCACTTCAATCGGACAAGTCGATCCCGCCATAATGCCCGTACGTAAATGTGATAAGTCATAGTTTTTAAAGTTAGGATGATTTAATTCTGCAATAAACATTGTTGGTACACCGTGTAATGCTGTACACTTTTCAATTGAAACAGCTTTTAATACTTCTTCTGCATTAAATTGTTCAACAATTACCATCGTCGCAGCACTTGTCACTGCTGTAAGAATACCTAAGACACAGCCAAATGTATGAAAGAATGGTACAGGAATACAAAGACGATCTAAGTGTGATAAATTCATGCGTTTACCGATTTGATTTGCATTATTTAAAATATTATAATGCGATAACATGACTCCTTTTGGAAATCCAGTTGTACCAGAAGTATATTGCATGTTTATCACATCATCAAAATGTAAGTTACTTTTTGCAACATTTAATTGTTCATTAGTAACATTATTTTCCGCTTCAATAAATTCATCCCATGTATAAGCAAAGCTTGGTGCTTTATCCCCTAACATAATCACTTGATCTAAATGTGGTAATTTAACCGAATTAATAAATGTTTTATTGCTTTTTACAATATTTGGACACACATCTGTTAAAACTTTAATATAAGAAGTGTTTCTGTATTTAGTATCCATGACAAGTACTTTTGCATTTGATTGTTTTAATAAATATTCTAATTCGGTTGTTTGGTAGTTTGTGTTAACAGTAACTAATACTGCACCTAGTTTAGCCGTTGCAAACTGTGTGACGAGCCATTCAAATTTATTATCTGACCACATTGCTACATGGTCACCTTTTTCAACACCTATAGCTATAAATGCTTTAGCAGCTTGGTCAACAATTTTATTGAATTCTTGATAAGTCACACGAAAATTATGTTCTGGATAAACGATTGCTTCTTGATTTGGATAAGATTCTGCTTGTTCTTCTAGTAAACTTCCTAATGTTAACTCTAATAATGGCAATGTAACCACCCTCCGATTAATTTAACATCCTAGTTGTCTAGCAATAACCATACGTTGTATTTCTGAAGTACCTTCTCCAATTTCAAGTAGTTTAGCGTCACGTAAGAAACGTTCAACTTCATATTCTCTCATATATCCATATCCACCGTGAATCTGAATCGCTTGATTGGCAGATCTCGTTGCTGTTTCTGTTGCAAATAATTTAGCATAAGCAGCTTCTTTAATAAAAGGTTTGTTATTATCTTTTAACCAAGCTGCTTTAAATACCATATTTCTCGCAATCTCGACTTCCATAGCCATATCTGCTAATTTAAATTGAATTGCTTGAAATTTTGAAATTGATTCCCCGAACTGTGTTCTTTCTTTTGCATATGCTAATGAGCGATCTAGAGACGCTTGGGCAATTCCGACACCTAATGCTGCAATTGAGATCCTTCCGCCGTCTAACGTTGTTAAAAACTGTTTAAATCCAGCTTGGCTATCTCCAAGGAGTGCATCTTTTGGCACGACGACATCTTCTAAAACGATTTGAGTAGTATCTGAACCTCTTACGCCCATTTTGTCATAATCACTCGTGATTGTAAGCCCTTCCAAATTAGTTGGAACAATAAATGCTGAAATTATGTTTTTACCACGTGAATCTTTCCCAGTTACCGCAGTAACGATCAGCGTATCAGAAAAACTCGCATTTGTAATATATATTTTTTCGCCATTAATCACGTATTCGTCGTTTTTTAAGTTAGCAGTTGTTTGTGTGCCACCAGCGTCAGATCCTGCATTTGGTTCAGTTAAACCAAAAGCTCCTAGTGTCTTACCCGTTGCGATTGGAACGAGATAATCTTGTTTTTGTTTCTCAGTTCCAAAGTTGTAAATAGGACTTGCGCCTAAAGAGACATTAGCTGCGTAACTAAGACCAGTACTCCCACATGATTTACCTACTTCTTCAACTGCGATTGCATATGAAATTGTATCAGAACCAGAACCACCATACTCTTCTGGAAAAGGAATCCCCATTAATCCTAACTTCCCCATTTCTTTAAAAGTATCTATTGGAAATTCAGCTTTAACATCAACTTCAATTGCTTTTGGACTAATTACATTTTTTGAAAATTCTCTTACCATTTGACGGGTCATTTTTTGTTCTTCTGTTAGTTCAAAATTCATTATGCAGTCCTCCCTTTAGTTTAAAACAGACCAGTCAGTCTGTTTTAAGTATATATGAATTATAAGGTTTAAATTACCAATAGTCAAACGAATATTCAGTTTATTTTGTAATCTTTCACAACGGAATGTAAAATCAAGTCTATATAAATCGTACTTATTTCTCTAATTGTTTTTTTGCCATTTGGATCATACCATTTGTAAATCCAATTAACCATACCTAAGATAGCCATTGTTGTCAGTTCAACATCGAGTTCTTTTCTAAAATCTCCTGAAATGATTCCATCATGTAAAATATTAATAATAACTTGTTTAAACTCATTCCGTTTTTCTTTAATAATTACTTTATATTTTTCGTCTAGAAAAAATGCATCTTGATAAAATACAGCTAAATGTGGTTTATACAAATCAAATATTTCAATGAATTCATCAACAACTTTGATTAGTCTATGTGTAGGTGTATCTTTTATTATATTTGCACTTTTCGCTTTATCTAATGCGTGTGTAATAAATAAATCATGAATAACAAACAATACTTCATTTTTGGATGAAAAATAATGGTAAAATCCACCTTTAGATGTGTGAGCCGCTTCAACAATTTTATTAACTGAAACAGCATGGTATCCATTCTTTTCAAATAAATCTAATGCACTATGAATAATCTGATCACGTAAATCCAACATACATTCCCTCCCTTACATGATTTATTCCGTTATATCATAAAAAAATATAAAAAGCTTGTAAACAATATTATTTGTTTACAAGCTTTTATTTATTCTTTATCTGGAAAAGGCTTAGTATAAGTTTCTTTTAACCATGTTTGATTAACTTCTCCGTCGATATCTGAATCAATAATAAATGACCCATTACTCATACGTTCACTTAACGGGAATTCATAGGGTGAAAAACTTTTTTTAACATTTCTTATTGTGTTAAAGGCAATCATATCTTCTTTTTCAACTACAAAGGAACCAGCTATGTGATGTGGTCTTGCTTTTAATTCTCGTAGCATTATTAATCCGCGTCTTGCTCTTGGTGAAACATCAAATAAGTCCATTTTCATTCGCTTACTTGCGCCTCGTTGCGTAATAATCGCTATTTGTTTGTTCGTCCCTTTTTTAAATACATGACCACTGATCATTTGTTCTTCATCTTTTAGTTGAAGTCCAATGACACCGATCGTTCTTTGTCCACTTGGTGATATCTCTTGCTCATCTATTAAAAGTCCGTTTCCAATATCTGAACTCATGAAGATGTGATTTGTTCCATCACTTTGGTAAACATTAATTAATTCATCGTTTTTCCTTAAATTTAATGCATTCATACTCCGTGAATATCTAGGCGAGTCATATAAATCTAAGGTGCTTTTTTTAACCATACCCTGCTTAGTAAAGAATATTAAGTATTGATCACTTGTATATTCTCGTACTGGAATAACTTCAATGATATATTCATCAGCTTCAAAGCTCGTCATATTTGACATATGCTGACCAGGATCTCGCCATCTTATATCAGGGAGTTCGTGAATAGGGATACTGACATATTTACCTTTATTAGTAAAGACAAGTATATCATCAGTAGTATTCATTTCAATCGTACCAACTAAGTAGTCTCGTTCTTTTAAAGGTAAACCTTCCCCATTTGAGGCAGAATATGACCTTAAACTCGTCCGTTTTAAATAGCCATCTTTTGTGATTGAAACTAAAACTTCTTCACTTGCAACTGTTACTTCGATATCGATTTTTATTTCTTCAATCTCATCAACAATTTGTGTTTGTCTATCTGAATGGTACTCTTTTTTTACCTTTTTTAATTCTTTTTTAATTTTAGATAATAGTACTTTCTCACTTGAAAGAATAGCTTCAAGTCCTTTTATTTCTTTTGTTAATTCGTCTTGCTCTTTAGTAAGCATTGTTATATCTGTATTTGTTAAACGATATAACTGTAAGGCTAAAATTGCTTCAGCTTGTAAGTCGCTAAAATTATATTGTTCCATGATTTTATCTTTTGCATCACTTTTATTTGCTGACGTACGAATTGTTTGGATAAGCTCATCTAAGATTGAAATAGCTTTAATTAATCCTTCAACAATGTGAGAGCGATCTTTAGCTTTTTTCAAATCGAATTTCGTTTGTCTTGTAATGACTTCTTTTTGATGAGCAATATACGCATCTAATATTGCTTTTAATGATAATAATTTAGGTGTTTTATCCTGGATAGCGACCATATTATAATGGTAAGTCACCTGTAAATCTGTATGCTTATATAAATAGTTTAAAATACCATTACTATCAGCATCTTTTCTTAGTTCAACAACAATCCGCATACCCGTACGATCTGTTTCGTCTCTAACTTCGGTAATACCTTCAACTTTACGATCTAAATTTAGCTCATCAATTTTACGGACCATCGATGCTTTATTTACTTCAAAAGGGATTTCTGTAATAACAATTTGTTCTCTGTTACCCCGCATTTTTTCAATGTTTGCTAATCCACGGATAATAAACCGGCCTTTACCTGTCTCAAATGCTTTTTTAATTCCATCTGTACCTTGAACAATTCCTCCTGTAGGGAAGTCTGGCCCTTTTAAAACAGTCATTAATTCATCGACAGATACATTTGGTTTATCTAACTTCATAATCACTGCATCAATTACTTCGCCCAAATTATGAGGTGGGATATCTGTAGCATAACCTGCTGATATTCCCGTCGATCCATTTACTAAAAGGTTAGGAAATCGAGCTGGAAAAACGACTGGTTCAGAATTTGTATCGTCAAAATTCGAAATAAAGTCAACCGTGTTTTTATCTAAATTATGAAGGAGTTCTCTTGTAATAGCTGAAAGACGTGCTTCAGTATAACGCATTGCTGCTGGTGGATCACCATCAACACTTCCATTGTTACCATGCATTTCAATTAACTCATGGCGAATTTTCCAGTGTTGACTTAAACGAACCATTGCTTCATAAACAGGGTTATCACCATGGGGGTGATAGTTACCTATAACAGTACCAACTGTTTTTGCAGCTTTTCTAAAGTTTTGTTCATATGTGTTTTTATCTACGTGCATCGCGTATAAAATACGTCTTTGCACTGGCTTTAAGCCATCTCTAACGTCAGGCAGTGCTCTATCTTGAATAATGTATTTACTATACCTACCAAAACGATCACCAATCACTTCTTCTAACGGTAAGTCTAGATTATTTTGTAATGCGGACATTTAATTACTCCTTTACTCTGAATGAATTTGCTCGTTTTCTAGAATATTATCATTTTCATCTAAACCAAACTGAACATTTTTTTCAATCCATTCTCTTCTTGGTGCTACTTTATCACCCATTAATGTTGTTACTCTTCTTTCAGCACGAGCTAAATTATCAATTGTTACTCTTATAAACGTACGTGTTTCTGGATTCATCGTCGTTTCCCATAACTGATCTGCGTTCATTTCACCGAGACCTTTATAACGCTGAACCATGTAGCCAGATTTCAATTTTTCTATAGCTGCTTCCATTTCTTCATCTTCCCAGGCATAAATGATTTGTTCTTTTTTACCTTTACCTTTAGATATTTTATATAAGGGAGGTAATGCAATATACACTTTACCTGCTTCGACTAAAGGCCTCATATAACGATAAAAGAAAGTAAGTAGTAAAACTTGGATGTGTGCTCCATCAGTATCAGCATCAGTCATAATGACAACTTTATCATATTGAACATCTTCAAGTTTAAAATCACTACCTACACCGGCACCAATTGTATGAATAATTGTTGATATTTCTTCATTTTTCATAACATCTTCAAGTTTCGCTTTTTCAGTATTGATCACTTTACCACGTAGAGGTAAAATTGCTTGGAATTTTCTATCTCTTCCCTGTTTAGCAGATCCTCCTGCAGAATCACCCTCGACTAAGTAAAGTTCATTACGTTTAGCGTTTTTGGATTGAGCTGGTGTTAATTTTCCACTTAATAATGCATCTGACCGGCGTTGTTTTTTTCCTGAACGCGCTTCTTCTCTTGCTTTTTGTGCAGCTTCACGTGCTTCTCGCGCGCGGATTGCTTTTGATAAAAGCTGAGTCGCTATTTCATTATTTTCTTCTAAAAAATAATTCATTTTCTTAGATATGACCGAGTCTACTGTTGAACGTGCTTCAGGAGTCCCTAAACGCCCTTTAGTTTGGCCTTCAAACTGTAATAGGTCTTCAGGTATCCGAACAGATACAACAGCGGTTAACCCTTCTCTGATATCTTTTCCTTCAATGTTTTTATCTTTTTCTTTTAGGATTTCATGACGTCGGGCATATTCATTAAATGTTCTTGTGATTGCTGAACGCGCACCAATTTCGTGCGTACCACCGTCTTTTGTTCTTACATGGTTTACAAATGAATGCATATTTTCCGCATAGCCGTCATTGAACTGAAAACCAAAATCGACTTCTAAGTCAGCTTCTCCTGAAAATGAAATAATATCATGTAAACCGTCTTTACCTTCATTTAAATATTCAATAAACGCCTTTAAGCCATCTTCATATTCATAGACTTCTAGCGTTTCTGTTCTTTTATCTTCAATTTGAATTTTTAAATCAGCTAATAAAAAAGCTGCTTCTCTTAATCGTTCAGATAAAATGTCAAAATTAAATGTTGTTGTTGAAAAAATTGATTCATCTGCTTTAAATCTAATTAATGTACCAGTTTTTGTTGTTTTGCCTTTTTTCTCTAAACTACTTGCAGGCTTTCCTCCATTTTCAAATCGCTGGAAATATTGATAACCTTCACGGTTAACTGTTACTTCTAACCATTCTGCAAGAGCATTTACAACTGATGAACCTACACCATGTAGTCCACCACTTGCTTGGTATCCACCTTGACCAAATTTACCACCAGCATGAAGCACAGTCATAATAACTTCTAATGTTGGTACACCACTTTCATGCATCCCAACAGGAATCCCGCGTCCATTATCTTCAACTGAAATACTATCATCAGTGTGTAAAGTTACTTTGATTTCATTACAATAACCTGAAAGAGCTTCATCTACCGCATTATCTATTATTTCATAAGCTAAATGATGTAGCCCTTTAATATCTGTACTTCCAATATACATTGCAGGTCTTTTTCTAACTGCATCAAGTCCTTCTAAAACTTGAATTGATTGTTCTGTGTATTGATTAGATCTATCTACCAATCAAGATCGACTCCTTCTTTACTCATTTAAAACGATTACGTATAAAAATAAAATACCATTTATATATTAATATAAAAAATTCAAATTGTATATATAACAGAACAAAAGAGATGACGTTTCTATGCCATCTCTTTAATCGTTTATTTTTTTAATATAACTGAATGAGCTACTTTTATACATAAATCCATAATCACGAGCGTATCATTATTTTCTAATATTTTCGGTACTTCTTCGTGACTTACACCTTGCTGTGCCCAAAATGCTTTGCTCTTAATATTCTGAGCTTCTTTAGCAATAGCAGGTAAGTATTCAGACTTTCTAAAAACATTTATAATATCAATTTCTTCTTCAACATCTTTTAATGATTTATAAGATGGTTCATTTAAAACTGTATCCACATTAGGATTTATCGGAATAATTTTATAGCCACTATCTTGCATTGCTTTAGCTATTTGATACGATGTTCTTTCCTGTTTATCAGATAAACCAATCACCGCTATTGTTTTTGATTCTTCAAGGAGTGTTTTAATTTGTTCATTTGAAGGGTTTTTCCAAGACATATAAAGACCTCCTAATTAACTGTCTTATCAACTTCTTATCTCTATACTATCATATTTATTCTAAAAACGATATATATTATAGATATTTACGTGTCTTATGTATAAATAGATTGATTTATGATAAAATCAATAAGAAATCAAATAATGAAAGTAGGAACGTTATGTATATTATATTATTTATTATTATAGCTTACTTATTAGGATCGATTCCATCAGCTTTAATCGTGGGTAAAATTAGTAAAAATATCGATATTAGAGAACATGGTAGTGGAAACTTAGGAGCAACAAATGCATTTAGAGTACTAGGAACAAAAGCTGGCATTATTGTCACTTTATCAGATATTTTAAAAGGTACACTTGCGACTGTTCTCCCACTGCTTGCATCATTTTATATTGATGTTGATATTTCAAGTTTATTTGTAGGGTTATTTGCAGTTTTAGGACATACATATCCTGTATTTGCCAGATTTAAAGGTGGGAAAGCTGCTGCTACTTCAGCAGGTGTCATTTTAGGAGTTAGTCCACTTATGTTTGTCATTATTGTTTTAGTTTTTATCACAATTTTATATTTGTCTAAATATGTTTCACTATCTTCTATGTTGACTGGGATTATAGCATCGATTGTCTCTTACTTAGTCAGTGATCGTTTCTTATTCTTTGTCATTTTAGCACTAACAATTTTTATATGTATAAGACATAAAGATAATATTAAAAGAATAATAAATAAAACAGAACCAAAGATAACTTGGTTATAGACTAATTCATTGATAAACATTTAGGTTATCGTATATACTTTATTTAGCAATTATTATGAACATGTAAATTATAAGGAGATAAAAATGAATAATAAAATAGATAATGAGTTACTTAATCTACCTGATCAAAAAGAACGTCATAAGATTTTTGGTTCCGTAGAACCTGGTCCTCGAACAAAACCTAATGAAAAAAAAGAAATGATTGATATTCAAAGTGAACGTAAAGATTTTCTCTTTGATATAGATTCTGTTGGAATTAGTAATGTGAAGTATCCTATTACTATAAATAGTACCTTAAACCCAACGACTCAAACTTCAATAGCGACTTTTGACTTAACTGCGAATATTGATAAATATAGTAAAGGTACGAATATGAGCCGGTTTTTAGAACAAATTAATATTTATGAAGACATTGGTTTACGAGCTGATTTTAAAACCATGTTTAATTTCTCTAGAGATTTACAAGATCGTTTAAAACAAGAAATTGTTTATACTGACCTTACATTCCCGTGGTTTTACAAACGACGTGGACCAGATTCTGAGTCACCTGGAATGAATCATTCGGATGTCTCTATAAACATTGCTTATAAAAATGACCGAGATTACACGATTAAAGCTGGAATGGAAGTATTAATTACAACATTATGTCCATGTTCAAAAGAAATAAGTGAATATAGTGCACATAGTCAGCGCGGACGAGTTAAAATGAACGTTACATTTAATGAGGAATTTAACGAAGCGATTTATGATTGGAAAAAAGATCTCTTAGATGCCGCAGAATCTAGCAGTAGTGCTAAAATTCACCCTGTATTAAAAAGAACTGATGAAAAAGTAGTGACAGAAACTGCTTATGAAAACCCGAGATTTGTTGAAGATATTGTTAGACTTGTAGCAGCGAATTTATATGAATTACCTTATATTCAAACATTTTCAGTGACTTGTGAAAATGAAGAATCAATTCATTTACACAATGCAATTGCGACAATTAATTTCGATAAAAATAAAAATTAAGTTCAAAATGAGGGGTTTAAAATGAAACATTTTTTTATTGCTTTAGTCAAATTTTATCAAAAAGCAATCAGTCCCTATAAACCACCATCTTGCAGATTTTATCCTTCTTGTTCTGAATATAGCCTTATTTCATACCAACGATTTGGTGCTTTAAAAGGTACTTATTTAACCGTAGTGAGGATAAGTAAATGTCATCCATTTCATCCAGGTGGTGTAGATGTAGTTCCAGATAAAAAAACTAAAAAAAAGAAAGAAAATTCATCTAGGAGTGAATCTATATGAAATTAGATGTTACTGATAAAGCTGTAGAGTGGTATGAAAACGAATATGAAATTATTGACATGACTCAAATGCGACTTTTTGTAAGATATGGCGGAATTGGTGGTTTAATTCCTGGTTTTTCTTTAGGATTAAGTATTGAGACTCCAAACGATATTTATGCTGAAAAAACAATTAATAACATGACTTTCTATATAGAAAAACAAGATGCTTGGTATTTTGAAGATAAAGATTTACTCATTGATTTTAATCATGATTTACAAGAACCTAAATTTATTTACCAGTAAATAATCAAAAACACATTATTAACTATGTTAAGTTAATAATGTGTTTTTATTTTAAATCTTTTAATTTGATTGATTTGGTTTTCACTTAATAATATTTCAATTTGCTTGCTTCCAAACACATCATAATGTGGATAATCTACTCTTAAATCAACCCACTCAGGTTTTAAATTATATTTGCTACCCCATTCAACTAATTTATTCAAATCAGCACAACCTATTTTTGTTACCGTTGTTATATGAGGAAACCTATCATCCTGCCAGTAATGCGTAATAATCGCAATTTCTGAAGCAATCACTTGTTTTTTCCACTCAATAAGTTCTTCTCTTTTTAAACCAAATGCCATGAATTAATCCTCTGATACCTGATCGATAAAGGCTTGGTGCCAATGAGGATAAATTCTACGCATTAAAACTGGAGTAAAATTAGTTTGTCTAACGACAACATGAGTAGAATTTCCAGTAACAGCTAAATCTCCTTTTTCATCATAAATCTCATATGCATATACTGTCCTAATCCCATTATAACTTTCAAGCGACGTTTTTACAGTGACGGTTTGTCCATATGTTACTGGTTTTTTATAATGAATATTTATATCAATTACAGGAGAGTAATATCCTAATCCCTCTAACTCTGTATATTTAAGCCCTAATTTATTTACATATTCTGTTCTACCAATTTCAAACCAAACTAAATAATTCCCATGATAGACAACACCCATTTGATCAGTCTCTTGATATCTAACTTTAATTTTATTTTCTACCGTTAGCATATATTCAACTCCTTATTTATATATTAGCATAAATTAAATAGTTATTCTCTTTTTTTGAATTAAAAAGCCTTTCACACGAATGTGAAAGGCTAAAATATTTATTTTTATAGACGCTCTCTTAATACTGTTTGTAAGATACCACCATTACGGTAATAATCTAACTCAACTTCACTATCGAAGCGAGCAACAGCACTAAATTTAGTTTCTTTACCATCTTTGTCTGTTGCGACAATTGGTACTTCTGCGTTAGGCTGTAGTGAATCATCTACTTGAATATCAAATGATTCTTCACCTGTTAAACCAAGTGATTCTGCACTTTCGTTGTTAGCAAATACAAGAGGCATAACACCCATCATTACAAGGTTAGAACGGTGAATTCTTTCAAAACCTTCAGTTATAACTGCTCTAACACCTAAAAGATCAGATCCTTTAGCTGCCCAGTCACGACTTGACCCCATACCGTAGTCTTCTCCACCAATAACAACTAAATCAGTATTATCTTCTTTATACTTCATAGCTGCATCATAAATTGGCATAACTTCGTTTGTAGGCCAGTAAGTTGTATATCCACCTTCTGTTCCTGGTGCAATCTTATTACGAATACGGATATTCGCAAATGTTCCACGCATCATTACTTCATGGTTACCACGACGTGAACCATATGAGTTAAAGTTACGCGGTGTAACACCTTTATCTTGTAAATATTGTCCAGCAGGCATATCCATCGCAATTGCTCCTGCAGGTGAAATATGGTCTGTTGTGATTGAATCTCCAAAGTAACCTAATACTTTTAAGTTATTCAAAGGTTTAATCTTTTCAATTTCAGGTGTTAAGCCTGCAAAGAATGGTGGATTCTGAATATAAGTAGAATCGTCTGACCACTCATATAACGGCTCATCTGTTGTTTCAATTGCATTCCAACGCTCATTTGATTCAAATAGGTTATCATATTCAGAACGGAAGATTTCTGGTGTAACAACTTCATTGATTACAGTTTGAATTTCTTCCATTGTTGGCCATAGATCTTTTAGATAGATGTCATTACCATCTTTATCTTTACCAAATGAATCATTATTTAAATCAATATCGACAGTACCTGCTAAAGCATATGCTACTACTAATGGTGGTGAAGCTAAGTAGTTTGCTTTAGTTAACGGGTGAATTCGTCCTTCAAAGTTTCTGTTACCTGAAAGAACTGAAGATACCGTTAAATCAGATTCTACAATTGCTTTTTCGATTTCTGGACGTAAAGGACCAGAGTTACCAATACACGTTGTACAACCATATCCAACTGTGTTAAATCCTAATTTATCAAGGTATTCTGAAAGCCCTGAATCATCTAGATAGCGTGTAACAACTGTTGAACCTGGTGCAAGTGAAGTTTTAACATATGCAGGAACTTCTAAACCTAATTCGTGTGCTTTTTTAGCAAGTAAACCTGCTCCAAGCATTACGTGTGGGTTAGATGTGTTCGTACATGATGTAATTGCTGCAATTGCAACTGCACCTGTTTCCATGACAGCTTTTTTACCATCTACTTCTACATCTACTTTTTTATCGAATTCTGAAGCGTCTAAGCCAAATCCATGATTACCTTCTGGAGCAGTAATCGCTTTTTTGAACTCTTCACGCATATCAGTTAATTCAATTCTATCGTGAGGACGTTTTGGTCCTGCTAAGTTAGTAACTAAATCATCTAAATTAACTTCAATAACTTGTGTATATTCAGGATCTGGATTATCAGATGAATACCACAAACCATTTGCTTTACAATACTCTTCAACAACAGAGATTTGCTCTTCTTCACGACCTGTTAAGCGCAAGTAATTTAATGATTCTTGGTCAACCGGGAAGAATCCAACTGTAGCACCATATTCTGGAGCCATATTTGAAATTGTTGCACGGTCTGCAAGTGGCATACTTGCAAGCCCTGGACCAAAGTACTCAACAAATTTACCTACAACATTTTCTTCACGTAAAACTTGAACAACTTTAAGTGTAAGGTCTGTTGCTGTTGTACCTTCTGGGAAACTACCTGTAAATTTAACTCCGATTACTTCTGGAGTTGGGAAATATGAAGGCTGGCCAAGCATACCTGCTTCAGCTTCAATTCCACCTACACCCCAACCTAGTACACCTAGACCGTTAATCATCGGCGTATGCGAGTCTGTTCCTACTAATGTATCTGGGAATGTTTCAAATGACCCATCGCCATTTTCGTTAGCACGAACTACATCTGCTAAATACTCTAAGTTAACTTGGTGAACAATACCTGTTGCTGGTGGTACTGCACGATAGTTTTTAAATGCTTTTTGAGCCCAATTTAAGAATTCATAACGCTCAGCGTTTCTTTCGAATTCTAAATCCATATTAGCTTGTAATGCACCTGGATTACCGTATTGATCAACTTGTACTGAGTGGTCAATAACTAAGTCAACAGGTACTTCAGGATTTATTTTACTTGGATCTCCACCAAGGTCTACCATTGCTTTACGCATTGAAGCTAAGTCAACAACAGCTGGAACTCCTGTGAAGTCTTGTAAGATAACACGTGAAGGTTTAAATGGAACATCATTTGCACCATCATTTTCTAATCCCCACTGTGCTAGTCCTTTAATATGTTCATCTTTAATGACACGACCGTCATATTGACGAATAACTGATTCTAAAAGAATACGAATTGAATAAGGTAGACGTTCTAATTTACCAAGTCCAGCCTCTTCAATTGCTTTTAAATCAAAATAATTGTACGTTTTACCGTTTAAGTCAAAGCTCTTTTTTGAACGAAATTCAATTTCTTTACTCATAATATTTACCCCTTTCATATCATGTCTCAAGAGCTATAATTATTATTATAGCTCTAGTTAGTACTCATAAAATCCCTCACATTCCCTATATTATACGATATTACTTGATAAAACAAATGTTTTAGTTATATTCATCTATATTAAATGCTGATATAAGCATATTAAAAATAGTTATACCAATGCATACAAATACAAAGTAAATCAAATACACTAAAAACTTCTTACTTGTTTCATACAGATTGAATGCTTATAATAGAATTATCATTACAAATAGAGAGTTGGGTTTAGCTTGAGTCTTTTATATGAATATTTTATCATACTTTGGGGATTCTTTCTTATTGGATTTTTAGGAATTGGTGGATTTTTTATGTTCAGAAAATTTCTAAAGCAATTACCAAAACAAGACGGAAGATCAGAAATGGATTGGCAAAGACATTATATAGAACAAACAAAACATATGTGGCAAGAAGACGAGCTTGAATTATTAGAAGAACTTGTTTACCCTGTACCAGAACTTTTCAGAGATGTTGCAAGAGATACCATTGCTAGCAAAATTGGAGAAATAGCACTACTTAAAGAAAGTGACATGATAACAAGAGACATATTAATTGAGGGATATATAATTGGGACACCTAAACGAGATCATAAGTTTTTAAGAAAAACGTTAAAAGAAAAAAATATAGATGTTACGCCTTTTGAAGAGTTCTTTCATCAATCGAGAAAAGAATACAATCAAGGTTGGGAACAAAAATATAAACAACAACAAAATCAGAAAAAGAAAACGTCAACCAATTAATTTTGGTAGACGTTTTCTTTTTTTAATATGTTTTTTAATTTCATGAATTTATATAACATGGCTATTCTCCAAGTAAATATCATTCCAAAACCAAGTAAGAAAAACATACCTGAAGTTTCACCAAATGAAATTTTGCTTCCGATAATTAATTTAATAATTATTCGTAGAAGCAATAAACCTAGTAATATAAACACAAAAGATTTTGATGGTATTAAATAAATGTCATTATCTCTAATTTCAAACTTAGAAAATTTAATTAAAA
This sequence comes from Caryophanales bacterium, assembly GCA_029257405.1. Lineage (GTDB taxonomy): Bacteria > Bacillota > Bacilli > Bacillales > Amphibacillaceae > Pseudogracilibacillus. The sequence goes on along the minus strand of JARIBO010000008.1, from coordinate 7,712 downwards.
AAACAGAGAAAATAACACCAACAGTTAAAGCTTCAACCACATCTCCAAATGATACACGAAACATAGGAAATATAAACATCAATGCACCTGTACTCATAAATAAAGGAGGTAAAATTATTTTTTTAACTGAAGCTGGTTTTTCAGAAGCTTTCATTCTCACAAATATCATCGTAGAAGCCATAATAGCTGCTACAATTGTACTTAATATTAAAAATAGCGGACTATTTAAATTCAATTGATCAACCCTTTAATTAAATAATCATTTCAAAATTAAATTACTTTTGATCATTTGATATTGTTAAAATAATTGTCATTGTTGTTCCAAGGACTGTAAGATAAACACCTACATCAAATAGCATTGCTGTAGCTAATTCAAATTCACCGAAAATTGGTAAAGTAACGTGACCAAATGTCTGAGTTAAGAATGGTTTGTTGAAAAGAAACGATCCTAAACCAGTTAATAAAGCAATCATTAAACCAATTGGAACAAGTTTTATAAACTCGATTGGGAATATTTTATCAACTGTTGGTTGGCCAAACGAAATATACATGAGTAAAAATGCTGCAGATGTTGTTAAACCACCAACGAATCCTCCTCCTGGAGAATTATGTCCTGCAAATAATAAGTAGATTGCAAAACCTAATAATATGAAAGTAATTAAAGATGTTGTCGAACGTAAGATCAAATCATTTGGCTTTATCATTATTATAAACTCCTTACAATTATAAACTATTTATATTGTAGCATTAAATTCAGGAAAATACTTAAAACATTATTTAACTTTCCATATACTCTTTATGTCTTCTTTTTTTACGTCTTTCAACAAGAGCTGAAAGATAAATACTTATCTCATATAAAATAAATAATGGAACGGCAACAATTAATTGTAAGAACACGTCAGGTGGTGTTATTAATGCACTTAATACTAGCAAGATAAGATATGCATATTTTCTAGATTTTCTTAAAAATACTGGATTTAAGATTCCAAGACTTGTTAAAAACATTGTTACAATCGGAATTTCAAATAAAAGTGCAAATGGAATTGTTACTTTAAACATAAATTTAAAGTACTTATCTACTGTGAATAGTTCATTAAACAAACCATCATTTAACGATAATAAAAACGGAACTATTAAGTTAGTAAATAGAAGATATCCAAATACAAGTCCAAATACAAACAATAAAAAAACAGCTGGGACATAAGATAAAGAAGCTCTTCTTTCTTGTTTTTTGAGTCCTGGTTTAATAAATAACCATATTTGCAAACTCAAAATCGGTAATGTTCCTACGATAGCAAGAATACCTGCCATTGAAATATAGATCCAAATTATATCTGCTATTCCAGTAACAGTTAATTTAAAATCAATGTCTGCTTCAAAAAAACCATATATGTCTTTTATATATATAAAACCAATAATAAAAAAGATAACAAAGAAAATAAGCGTCACAATAATTCTATTTCTTAACTCTGTAAGATGTCCTACTAAATTCATTTCTATTTCTTCTTTCGCCAATTTCGACACTCCTAACAAATAAAAAAGGCGTAAGGTAAAAAAATCGCCCTACACCTTTTATTTATCTTTTAATTTAATTATTTTGTTTTATTTTCATTTTCCTCATCATTAATGCCTTTAGTTGCATTTTTAAATTCTTTCAGTGAACCACCTGCAGCTTTTCCAATCTCAGGTAATTTAGAAGGACCAAATATAAGTAAAGCAACGACAACGATTAAAATAAGACTAGGGATACCAATTGAACCAATACCCATTATATTCCCTCCAATAAACTTATTTAAGTTTAAATTAAACCTTAATTTATTCAAGTTAACCATGAAACACATGTTTTGTCAATCAGGGTGGTTTTACCTCCGCGAATAAGTGTAAAATGTATGTTTGTATTCGTTACGATCATTTAAAATACCTTCTTTTTCATCGATGACTTCCCATTCGTCTTCATTAAACTTCGGAAAGTACGTATCACCTTTAAATTCGGCATCTATACGTGTAATATAAAGGCGATCAGCATAAGGTAAGACTTGTTCATAAATCGTTCCGCCACCAATTACAAACACTTCTTCTGTTTCTGCTCTTTTTTGAATTTCTTCTATCGATGAAATAACTTCGACATCATCATCTGTTTGAAATCCTGAACGGCTTAAAATAACATTTTTTCGGTTTGGTAAAGGTCTGCCTATCGATTGATATGTTTTTCTTCCCATAATAACTGTGTGATGTGAAGTAACTTCTTTAAAATGTTTTAGGTCATTTGGAAGATTCCATGGCATATCATTCTCATAACCAATGACATTATTATTATCCATTGCTGCAATTAATGAAATCATTTTATCACTTCCTTTTAATATTTATACTGCAATTGGAGCACGAATTCCAGGATGTGGGTCATACCCTTCTACTTTTAGATCTTCCATTGTAAATTCAAAAATAGATTTTTTGTCTTTATTAAGGACTAACTCAGGTAACTCCTTCATCTCTCTACTTAATTGTTCTTTAACTTGTTCAACATGGTTCGTATAAATATGCACATCTCCAAATGTATGAACAAAATCGCCTACTTCTAAATCACACTCATGTGCGATTAAGTGAGTTAGTAAAGCATAACTTGCAATATTAAATGGTACTCCTAAGAATAAATCCGCACTGCGTTGGTATAATTGACATGATAACTTTCCATCTGCTACATAAAATTGGAATAATGTATGACATGGTGGTAAAGCCATGTTCGGGATATCTTCTGGATTCCATGCTGATACAATGTGTCTTCTTGAATCAGGATTCGTTTTAATCGATTCAATTACTTCTTTAATTTGATCGATTGTTTCATTTTGAGATGTTTTCCACTCACGCCATTGTTTACCGTATACAGCACCTAAATCCCCGTATTTTTGACTAAAATCGTCATCATTTAAGATTTTATCTATGAATATTTGCATTTGCTTATCATATTCTGCTTTAAATTCTTTATCTACGAGCGATTTATTACCGAAATCATCCATATTAGGTCCTTTGTACTCAGAACTCTCTACCCATTTTTTAAAAGCCCACTCGTTCCAAATATGATTATTATGTTCTAATAAGAAGCGAATATTCGTATCTCCTCTTAAAAACCACAATAGTTCTGATGCTACTAATCGAAAAGGGACTCTTTTAGTTGTGAGTAATGGAAAACCTTTAGTTAAATCAAACCGAATTTGACTTCCAAATTTAGAATATGTACCTGTATTTGTTCGATCACTTTTTTCAATGCCATCATTTAATATTAAATTACATAAATCAAGATATGCTTTTTCACTTGTCATTACACTCTCTCCTTTAATTTCTTATAAGTTATTTATTATACCATACATGATTCAATATTAATCTTTTATAGTTTATCACAAAAAAATTCTTACAATCAAATATGATTGAAAGAACTTTTTTATGTAGATTATATTTTTGTTAATTTTGCATGAACGACTAAACGACCTTCATTTTCATCTAATTCATAGTCACATGTAGATAGTGTAATAATTATATCATTAGCATTTACTTCTACATTTGTTTCTAATTTAGATTTGTCTTTCATTTTAGTAAGTAATTCTCCATATTTTTCATCATCAGAAAAATCTGTTTGAATATAATTAAAGTCAGTTAATGTATTGTAGACTGAAAATATTTCCGCTTCGTAACTATCATAAAGCGTATCATACTCGAATGTTTGGTGGTCTTTTAAAAAGTCTTTATCTAAAAATTTAGTTAGATGCTGAAACATCGAACCATCTTTCATCCTATGTCCATAAACGACAGTATTTTTATTTTCTGCAGTTATTTCATTTCTATAGTCTAAAAAGATACTTCCTGCTCGCGTTTCACGATCATTATAATCCTTTGTTAAATAATCAGTATTATTTTCTGCTTGTAAGATTGGATAATCAATTTGAGTACCATCCATTGTTATCCAACCGACTACTTCTTCGTTATGCTTTAATAACTCATCAAACCCCGACCTTATTTCATCAGGTGCTCTTGTTTCATTAGAATCTAAATCGTAATACATATCTTGAACTTCTGAGAGTGCTTGTCGATTTTTATAATAATCAATTAACACATCTGAAAGTCCATAAGCAGCATATATAAAGACAGATAAAGAAGCAATCGTAATAAAACGAGAGATAAATTTATTTTTTGGTCGTTGTTTTTTCTTTTTCATTTCGATCACATCCTAATTATCTGTTTAAATTCCAACCGGGATAATATACTTTCCAACAGACTTTTCTTCTTTTACGATAACTTTCACACCGTAAACTTCTTTAATTAATTGTTCTGTAATGATGTGATTAGGATGCCCATGAGCCACAACAGAACCTTTTTTCATAGCAATGATTGAATCACTATATTGAATCGCTTGATTAATATCATGAAGTACCATTACGATGGTTAAGCCATGTTCTTCGCTTAATTGTTTAACAAGTTCTAACACTTCATATTGATAATAAATATCTAAGTTAGATGTTGGTTCATCTAAAAATAAAAAGGGTGTATCTTGAGCAAGTGCCATCGCTATCCAGACGCGTTGTTGTTGTCCACCTGATAGTGTATCGATTGTTTTATGCCTTCTGTCATAAAGGCCCGTTCGTTCTAGTGCCCACTTAACCATCTCCGCGTCTCTATCAGATTGCGGAGAAAAGGTACTTCGATGTGGTAAACGTCCATATTGTGCGAGCTTTTCAACAGTCATATCTGAAGGGGCAACGTTTTTTTGATAAACTACACCAACTGTTTTTGCAAGATCTTTTGGTTTATAGCTATTTAGTAATTTACCATCTAAAACAACACTCCCTTGTTTTGGTGTATTGTTATTAGTTAGCACGCTCATTAAAGTTGATTTACCACAACCATTTGGTCCGATAATGGTCGTGATCTCTCCTTTATTAATTTTACCATTTACATTTTTTAGTCTCATAATATTATCTGAGTAGGCAAATGAGATATCTTTAATTTCCATAAATACGATCACTCTTTCTGAGTAAGAATATGAGGAACGGTCCACCAATGATTGCCATTATAATTGAAGCCGGAATTTCCACTGGCGCAAGGATCGTCCTACCTAGCGTGTCGGCAACTAAAATAAGTAGCCCTCCTAATAGCGCTGAAAAAGGTATGAGTACTTTATGATCTGTCCCAACAAGCGAACGACCAATGTGAGGAATGAGCAATCCAACAAAGGTAAACATGCCAGCAACTGCTGTAGCAATTGATGCAAGTAAAACTGCTAAAATTGATAATATAAATCGTGCTCGATTTACTCTAAAACCTAAACTTTTTAAAGTTTGGTCATGTAATCCTAAATGATTCGCGTATTTAAAAAAGATAAATGCTAAAATAAGTCCGATTGAACCATATAAGACAATCACTTCAACGTCATTCCAAGTTTTCATTGAAAGGGTAGAAGAAGTTACTGAAACAGCATTGGTGATACTTGTTCCTCCCGCTGCAAATAATTCACTTAATCCAACAAAAATAGCGTTAATCGCCACACCAATTAAAATCATTCGAAGCGGATTGAGTCCTTGCTTCCAAGAAAAAGTAAAAACTAGAAAGAATGCTAATGCACCTCCAATAAAGGCAAATAAAGGGGTATAAAAATAGAGTGTTGGGAAAAAAGTAACCATTACAATCGAAACAAATCCTGCTCCTGAAGAAACTCCGATAATTCCTGGCTCAGCTAAAGGATTTCTCATAACTGCTTGTAATAACACGCCCGAAACAGCAAGTGCCGCCCCAGCAAATAAAGAGATAATAATCCGCGGGAAACGTAAATCTTTAATAATAGCAATGTTTTCATTTGTTCCTGTAAATAGACCTTTAATTAACTCTATAGGTGTGACATCGATACTGCCTGTCGTAGCAGCATAAATGGTCGTTAAAGGAATTAATAAAAGAACTACGATAAAACTGATAACCTTTTTGTTCATTAGCTTAACCTCAATTCACATGTTCAACTTAATTATCTGCGTACAAGATAGTTAGTAATTCATCGATCGCTTCGTCAACTGCTAAATTAGCTGACATACCAAATAGTGTTTCTTCTAAATCATACACACGCTCATTTTTTACTGCTACAAAATGTTTCCATATATCATTTTGGGCAAATTCTTCATCAAACATTTTAATTACATCATCAGGGGCTCCGTGAGCTGCACGTAAAATAATATCAGCATCTAATTGCTGTAAATATTCTGTATTGGCTGATATAAAGTCTTGCTCTTCATTTGTAACCGCGTTTTCTCCACCAGCTCGTTTTACTAAGTTACCAATATAAGAGTGCTCTGTTCCGACAATGTAACTTCCTGGAACACCCATTAAAATAAGTACTTTAGGTGAATCTTTACCATTAACTTCCTCTTCTACATCTTTCATTTTATCATCAAAGTTAGAAATAATCTCGTTTGCTTGTTCAGAACGATTATATTTTTCACCTAACTTTTCGATTTCAGTAAACATACCTTCAACTGTATCTAAATCTAAGTAGTCAGCTGGAATATCATATTCTGTAAAAGCTTTTTCTAAATCTCCTTGTAAATTAGTAACTGATAGAACATGAGTTGGCTTTAATGATAATACTGTCTCTAAATCAGGGTCCATTGGAGAGCCTACTTCTGTTGCATCATTAAACCGTTCAGGTAATTCCTTATATGTTGTTGGTATACCAACTGCATTAATATCAAGCGCATCTAAAAACTCAGCAATCGCTACAGTCGTTGTAACAATTCGAGTTTCACTATCCTCTGCTTCTTTGCTAACATCTTCTTTCTCTGTTGCATCCGAAGCGGATCCACATGCTGAAATAAGTAACATTACACTTAATGTAAGAATTAATAAAAGCCATTTTTTCCTCAAAATAATTTCACACCTTCCTAATTAAATTATTCTTTAATATTAAAAGGGAGTCTTACCACCAATAGGCAGTAAGACTCACATTTTGATTAATTAACTTAATCTTTTTATATTGTGCGACGTCTAAACTTAACGCCTAAAATTAACAGTGAACCTGCTAACAAGAAAGCATATAACCAAATATTAGTTAAATCTCCCGTTTGAGGGTTAGTTGATTTAGCTTTATCATTTAGTCCGCCATTACCATTTGAACCAAACTCAGGCTTATCTGGACCACCGTTTGATAAATTAGCAGCAATCTTATCTGCATTATTAGTACCTAATTTAGATTTAGGTGTTCCATCTCCACCGTTACCATTAGATCCATTACCCATTCTTAATCCTGTGTTGTTTTCTGGACTTACCTTTGGCCCATTATCATTACCTGCAAGTGCTGCTAATTTAAGATCTCCAACTTCTATTTCTTGTTGAGATCCTTTGTCAAATACAAGTAATGCTTTATGGTCTTCATCATATCCCGGGAATCCTGGAATCGCTCCTTCAGGTACAACAACATGCATTTCTAATAGCATATTAGCTAAGTTATTGTCTACTTTAAGTTGAACAATTGTAGAACCGTCTTTTTCTTTTTTCACAACAATAGCTTCACCATATTTACCTTTTAAATCTCTGACCATATTACCATTCTCTATTGCCATTTGTAAATATGTTTTTCCGTCTTTTACAAGCAAGATTCCTGTATTAGTAAAGAAATCATTTGCAACAGAATCTTTTATACCATCTTCTTGCTTAATAGTATAATTGATTCTATAAGCTTT
>JARIBO010000039.1 GCA_029257405.1 Caryophanales bacterium | reverse complement strand
GTCTCTTTCTAATCTCATCAGGCCAGTCAAGTTCTACTTGTTCCCACGTACGACCTGAGTCACCTGATATAAAGAAACCGGTATTATTAACTGCGTAAAACACACCTTTTTCTGATTCATCAGCAAGAAGCTGGAAAACAGCAGAACGGTCTGCATCAGGTAAACCTTCAGAAACAACTTCCCATGGTTGATTGCCTTCTCGGCGAACAATTACTGTATGCGCTCTTGAGGGTTGATAAGCCGTGCGTGCACTTTTTGCAGCTGATGCGATAATGATATCAGGGTTACCTGAATCAACTGCAATATCTACGAGATATGTGTACGGATCAAGTCCATCATTTATCGTTTCCCAGGTACTTCCGCCGTCTAGACTCTCGGCAAAACCACCACCTGCTGCTTCATAGATGCGTCCTTCTGCTTGTTTTGTCATTGTTAAGTCATGGCTATCAAACTGTGATCCTTCTTTTCGGTCTTCCCATGTTTTTCCTTGATCGACACTTTTCATCACGCCACCAAGTTCAATACCAACGTAAATACTGTTTTCATCATGTAAATCAGGCTGAATCACTCTTACATGATGCGTATAGGGACGGGGCGGAAAACTCCAGGTTGGCTTAGACGGTAAGTCGAGCAAACTTGGGAAGGTCGTCCATGTATTTCCTCCGTCTTCTGAACGGAATAGTCCACTTGGTTCCGTACCTACCCAGACAACACTATAACCATTTATGACTTCTGTTGGACTCACCGTCACGCTTAAAATTCGAGGATAAGTAATCCCGTCTCCTACTGGTTGCCATGTTTTCCCGTGGTCATCACTTACAAATAAACCATCATCAAATGTTCCACCGTACAATCTGCCTTTTTTTACTGGATCCGCTGTTAAACATAAAAAAACGTGATCTGCTTTGTTTTCTAAAAGATGCCAAGATGCTTCTTGCTTACTTACTTCATACACTGAACTTCCTGCAATAAAATAAAATGAAGAAATCAATAGAATCGTCTCCTTTTATATTAGTTTTCTATTCTTAATTCATAGCTATTATTTTAATTTACTTTCTTGTATTTATATATATCATATCATTTCCGGATAAAATTTCATCAACTACTTTTTATACGTGTGAATTTATGACTTAAATATCCAGATATTCTAACAGTATTTATTAGGTGTTTCCACTCGCTTCTTGGTAAAATAGAATCATAACATTACTAAAAATATAACTTCGAGATAAATACATATTAGGTGGGGTAGTTATGAAGATTGCGATTATTGGAATGGGCATTGCAGGAACAAGTGCACTGAGAGAATGGACAAAAGAACAAAAAATCAATCCATCGATTCAACTAACGGTCTTTGGGGATAAAGAAACGTTTGGAACAGGAAAAGCATTTCAACAAGATGATGCTTGTTTACTGATGAACCAAGCTGCAAAATTTACTTCAATTATCCCAGAAAACGACATGGACTTTGTGGAATGGATTCGTGAAAATTACGGAGATGCATTTCCAGAAACTAAATATTATCCGCGCGCGAAGTTTGGTGCGTATATTACCGACCGAATGAATGGATGGTTAGCTGAATCAAACGCTGATATCGTTAAGGAAAAAGTTGAGTCTATTCAGATCTTAGCAAATAAACAATTTCGTGTTTCGACACAATCTTTCACAGGAGATTTCGATGCTGTACATCTTTCTACTGGTACACTACCCTACAAAAATCCTTATCAGATAAATAGTCACACACACACGATTGCTGACCCCTACCCTATGGAAAAAAAGCTAACTAATCTTCCAGGCGGCGCAACTGTGGGTGTAATTGGTACTGGGCTTACAAGTATTGACGTTTTTCGTTATTTTTCTAGGTATCGACCAGATATTAAGCTTTCATTCTTCTCCTTATCTGGGACGTTTAAAACGCTGATTGGTAATGCGAGCCCCGTTAAAAATCAGTATTTTACGCTAGAAAATATTGAGCAGGCAAAAGCAGCTAACAATGGTACGATTCCATTAGAAACTTATATCAAGTGGTTCAAACAAGAATTAAATTATCATGGGGTTTCATCTGAAGAAAAATTAACTGCTGATTCACTCGGTTCAAAAAGATCTATCGAACGTCAACTAGCAGGTACAAGCAAAATCGGAATTGTCCAAGCTGTGCTGAGTAATATTACGTTTTATCAAACCTACTTATGGATGGCACTAACAGAAGCAGATAAACACACCTTCAAAGATAAGTATGATAAAGCACTCGATAAATTACAAGGTGCATTCCCACCTGAAACGGGCAAAGACTTTGTTAATGCTTGGGGAAGTAAGTTTCAAGTCTATGATAACTTAGTTACGATAGAAAAAAATGATGAGTCATTTAATTTTAAACTAGATAACAATGAAACAATTAAAATTGATTATGTGATCAATGCAACAGGAAACAACAGAATTGTCTCTCATGATATGAAACACCCACCACTCATTAGTCAGCTAGTTAATGAACGAATCCTCCAGCCAGAAACATTCGGTGGTGTTCAAGTAACCATGCCTGAACTTAGCGCAGTCAGTCAGAAATATGGCGTGCTTCATACACTAAAAGCACACGGTCAATTAATTGCCGGCACCCAATACGGAAATAGTTCAGTCAGAATTATTTCTAAAAGTATGAAAGCATCTGTCAAAGATATTGTGAGTCGGCTTGAAGAAGAATAAATGCTATAACATGTTAGATTCATTTATTTTGCAAAATTAAAGGGCACTCAATATTACTTGAGTGCCCTTTTACTTTGTTCACTTTAATTTTGATTCAAATTTGATAACTTAGTAAGATATTTTCTATCACCTGTAGCCACTAATATATCTTCTTTTTGAAGTGATTCATTTGAAAACGGTGGAACTATGATATTGTCGTCTCTAAATATAGCGAGTACATTTACATTGTACTTAGCACCAAGATTTAGTTCTACTAAATTTTTCCCTACCATTTCAGCTGGTATTTTTATTTCTTCTAAAAAAAGTTTTTGTGACAGTTCAATATAATCAATCGTATTAGGATAGAGCAAATGATTAGCAACCCTTAGTCCCATATCCTTTTCTGGATAAATCACGTTGCTGACACCAATAGACTCTAGAATTTGTCCATGCCGTTTTTCAGTAGCTTTTGCAATAATTTGTTTTACACCGAGATTTTTAAGTAACATTACGGTTAATATACTTGATTCGATATCTCCCATAGCTACAACAACATAATCAAAACTATCTATTTCTAATCCCCTCATGGCTTTTTCTTCAGTCGAATCTGCAATAACAGCTCTTGTAAGAAACATCTCAGCGTCTTCTACATTATCTTCGTCTAAATCCACGCCTAAAACAATTTGCTTGTTTTCATACAATTTTCTAGCAATACTTGTACCAAATTTTCCTAAACCTAATATTGCAAACTGTTTTTTAGGCACTCGACTCACTCCTTTTTATCTATCCAATCATGACGTTACTTTTAACATTGCGATAAGATTTACGTGTCATTCTTCTTGTAATCGCAAATCCAATAGTTAATGGACCTAATCTACCTATAAACATTGTAACGATTATAAATATACGGCCAAATATAGAAAGGTCGGGTGTTAAGCCCATTGAAAGTCCAACCGTTCCAAATGCCGATGTAGCTTCAAATAAATAGGCAATAAATGAATGGTCCTTTTCAGTAATACTTAACAAAAAGGTAACTAGGAACACAAGGATTAATCCACTCGAAGCAATTGTAAATGCTTTTAAAATGGTTTCTGGAACAATTCTTTTTTGAAATAACTCAACGTCCTGCTTTCCTTTTAATTGTGAAAGTATCGTTGCAAGTAGAACAGTAAAAGTAGATAGTTTAATTCCACCAGCTGTAGACCCCGATCCAGCTCCAATAAACATCAGAAATATTGTTAAAAATAATGTGGTGTCTGTTAAATCAGCAATAGATAAAGTACTCGATCCAGCTGTCCTTGGTGTTACACTTTGAAAAAAGGCACCGAGAATTTTTCCTTGTCCAGACAGTTGGCCTAACGTTTTGTCATTTCCATATTCGAATACTAAAATTAACAGTGTTGCACCTATCAAAAAGATACTCGTTGTACTTAAGACAATTTTTGTTTGAAGTGATAGTTTCCGAGTTTTACGGTATTCATATAATTCGTTTAGTACAATAAACCCTAAACCACCTAATATAATAAGAAATGAGGTAGTGAAGACAACGATTGGATCATCAACGTAATAGGTCAGACTTTTATACCCTCCCATTAAATCAAATCCAGCGTTATTAAAATTAGAGATTGCGTGAAAGAATCCAAAATAAATCGCTTGGCCAATTTTCATGTCATACGAAAATCGTATCGATAACAAGATGCCACCAATCGCTTCAATTGTTAGCGAAAAGATAAGAATTCTTCTTGCTATTATAACGATGTCTTTTGAAAAGTCATCATTATAAGCTCTTTTTAAAATTAATCTATTTTTAAAAGTGATTTTTTTTCCAAGTAAAATGAATATAAAAGTTGCAAAAGTCATAAATCCTAAACCGCCGATTTGAATGAGGTTTAAAATAACTACTTCACCGAACAGTGAAAAAGCGTCTGCTGTATCAACCACAACTAAACCTGTTACGCATACTGCAGATGTTGCAGTAAATAATGCATTTATAAAAGAAAGACCTTCACCAGATTCTGATGCAGCAGGAAGCATTAATAAAAAAGCGCCTACCAGGATTAATATAGCAAATCCTAATACGAGAGTTTTAGGTGGGTTAAGATTTTCCTTTAAATTTTTCATTCTTTACTCCTTTTTTTAAGATTATTACAAAGACAATAGAGAGCAATCATTTATGTGTTTTTCTATAAACCTCTCTAAACCAGCCTCAATGTGAAGTGAATAATCTGGATTGTTTGTTGAAAATACTTTACTACAATCTTTATAAAAATTTAAAATCGAAGAAATCTTAATATCCTATAGCTTCTTTAAATATTACTGAAGCTTCCCTTTGCTCTTTATACAAATATCTATCATGTAGATATTAATATAAATTTTTCAAACTCATTCTTTAATTTCATTATAGCATTATTTTTTCATTAATTTGGAAATAATTAAACAAAAATTGACTAATCTAAGTATGTTAAATTTATACTTAGACTAGTCAATTCATTTTTATGTCTTATTTTTTCTTAAACTTACTTCCCGACCTTTTTCTTAGCCTTGCCATCGTACTTTCTATACTAGCTTTACGGTTTTTTGTTAATTCATAGTTAATTGTTAATGATTTTAATTCATCTTGTTCAATAATTAAATCAAACCATGTTCCTTCAGCAGCACCGTCGGGTAGGTCTTCTATTTTTAAAACAAATTCTCGTCCGATACTTTCAGCTAGAATTGTACCATACTTTCCGTCTGTTATCCGGTCTAATACGCCTGTTGTTTCCATCTATTAACCTCCTACGCAAGCTAGGCCTTGCGCTTTAATATCAGCAATCCGTGCGGGGCCTATTCCCTTAATTTTTGTTAAATCATCAACTGAATTATATGGTCTAAGCTCAATTAATTCGCCTGACCTTACTGGACCAATATGGATGATTTCTTGGATTTTAATCTCATCAGCCGTATTTATATCGATACAATTTCCATTAGCTGTTTCTTTAGGTGGTGGAGATTTCTTTTCAGTCGTTTTTTTACTTGTGCTCTTACTAGTTGAGCTTGAACTGCTACTCTCTTTACTAGATGGTGTGACCTTACCATCTTTATTTGTTGTAATCGTATAATTTTTACCATTTGTTTCTACAATCACTGTGCCATTATTACTTGTTGAGTAAAGATCGACGCCACGACTTTCCATTCGCTCAATTACACTGGCACTTGGATGTCCATAACTATTATTTTCACCAACTGAAATAATTCCTACTTTAGGACTCACTGCTTCGACAAAACTTGATGTACTTGATGTATCAGATCCATGATGACCTAACTTTAATATATCAGCTTTTAAATCTGCCCCATTACTTAACATGGTTTGTTCAGATGATTTTTCAGCATCACCCGTAAATAAAAACGAGATACCACCGTAGCTTGCTTTAAATGCAATTGAAGTGTCGTTTAAATTTCCATTTAAGTTCGTTGGTGCGACCACTTTTATATCTAATGGTCCAATTGAATATTCTTCTCCACTTTTGGGTTCATTATAACCAACATCATTATTTTCAATCGCGTGAAGTGTCTGTTCAAAAACTTGAGATGTTGCGATTGCTCCAGACATCCAAACTTCTGAAACGTTAAATTGATCAATAATCGTAGCCATTTGGCCAATGTGATCTGCATGAGGGTGCGTGCCCACTAAAAGATCAATATCTTTAACATTCATTTGATTAAGATAATTTACTGCAGCTTCTGATCGCCAATCACCACTATCAATTAATATAGTATAATTTGTTTCGTTAGATGAATACTCAAGCAATATTGCATCTCCCTGGCCCACATCGATAAAATGCGCCTTTAGGTCGCTTAAGTTATTTTTCTTAGCTTCTTCTGCTTTTTTCGCTTCTTCTGCCTTTTTCGCTTTCTTAGCTTCTTCCGCTTCTTTAGCTTTTTTCGCTTCTTCCGCTTCTTTTGCTTTCTTGGCTTCTTCAGCTTCTTTTGCTTTCTTAGCTTCTTCAGCTTCTTTTGCTTCTTGTTCGGCTAACTTCTCTTCCTCTAATTGATTAGTTTCTTCAGTTTCAATTGCCCCATTATCAGCAACTGGATCGGCTGCTAGACCAATCATGATAAATAAACTAAGTATTACAGCACTACCTATACCTAATACTTTTTTTCGTGACTTTAATTTGATAA
>JARIBO010000073.1 GCA_029257405.1 Caryophanales bacterium | reverse complement strand
CAAGTGCACAAGCAACGCCAGAACCAAAAAAGAAAAAAGTAGAAAAATCATCAGCTAAGCTAAGTGGTGGAAGTAATGGTGGAGCAATTAGTGCTGCACAATCAGTATCAGGACATCCTTATGTTTCTGCAGGAAAAGGACCAGGTGGATTTGATTGTTCTGGTTTAGTAGCATGGGCTTACGGTCAAGAAGGAGTTAGCTTACCTTCGTATACAGGAGCACTTGCAGGAAAAGGAAGTAAAGTACCAAGCCTTAGCCAAGCAAAAGCTGGAGATTTAGTCTTCTTTAGAGGCGGCTCGCACGTAGGAATTTACTTAGGTGGCGGTAAATTCATCGGTTCTCAAAGTAGTACGGGAGTTGCAGTAGCAGATATGAATTCAGGTTACTGGAAGAATGAATTTGATAATCATATCCGTCGAGTTAAATAATATGAAATAAAGCGTTGAATTTTAACGCTTTATTTTTTTGCTTATTTTTATAATTAAAAAGTAGACGTAGTTAACTTGCTAAGTTAAGCTATAATTAAGAAATGAAAATATTTAAGTAGCTTTTAGAGGAGTTTATTAATGAAAATTAAAGAAGTTCAAATTTATCAAATAGAAATGCCATTAAAAGAACCATTTATTATTGCTTATACATCATATGAGACAATGCCAGCAATAATTATTAAAATGACCACCGACACAGGAATTGTAGGATATGGTGAAAGTGTTCCGGATGAACATGTAACAGGAGAGTCTGTTTATACTGTTTTTACTGCATTAAAACATCATTTAATTCCAGCTATATTAGATGAAGATCCTCGAAATATTAAAGAAATTCATAAGTTAATGAATCAAGCACTAGTCCAAAATGGTGCAGCAAAAGCTGCATTAGACATTGCTTGCTATGATATATTAGGCAAAGTCAGTAATTTGCCAATCTATTCACTTTTAGGTGGTCGTAAAAAAACAGAACCAATGATAGCAAGAGTGATGAGCATATTAGAACCTGAAGTATTAGCTAAGCAAGCAAAGGAAGCACTTGATGAAGGTTATAAAGAAATAAAAATGAAATTAGGTACTGACCCAAATAAAGATGTTGCGAGAGTTAAAGCAGTAAGAGAGGCTATTGGTAGTCAAATGCTCATTCGAGTCGATGTTAATCAGGGTTGGGAAACAGTTCAAGTAGCAAAGCAGACAATTAAACGACTTGAACCTTATGATATTTCTTGGGTTGAGCAACCAATTAAACAAGGCGACGTCTCTATGTTTAGACGTTTAAGAAAAAGCACTGAAATTCCATTAATGGCAGATGAAAGTATGGTAACTGAACAAAATTTGCGTACATTGATTGAAGATGAATCAGTTGATTATGTTAATATTAAGTTAATGAAAAGTGGTGGAATTTATCCTGTATATAATTTGGCAACTCAAGCAGAACTGTTTGGGATTAGCTGCCAAATAGGATCAATGGTTGAATCAAGTATTGCTTCTGCTGCAGGGTTTCACGTAGCTTTATCTAAAGATAATATCGTTTCAACTGAAATATCTGGTCCAACTAAATTTATAAAAGAACCAGGCAATTTAAAATATAAACTACCATTTGTCCAAATGACTGATGCCTCAGGGTTGGGAATAGATGTTGATGAAAAGATATTAGAAGAATTAACAATAAAAAAAGAAGTAATAAAATAATAGTTGAATAGGAGGAATTGCCATGAATGAACAAGCTACTTTATTGTCCCTTTGGAAAGAGTTACATGAACTTGCTGAAGTAAGTTTTGAAGAAGTTAAAACGACTGATTATTTAGTTGAATATTTTAAAAAAGAAGGATTTTCTCCCGTTAAATTTAAAAAAATTCCTGGATTTTATGTTGAATTAGGGGAAGGAAGTCCAGTAATTGGTTTACGAGCGGATATGGATGCATTAATGCAGAATGTAGATGGAGAGATGCAAGCGAATCACTCTTGTGGTCATGACGCTCATATGACAATTGTAACAGGAGTAATGAAACGTTTAAAAGAGCAAGAATCTCAGTTAGAAGGTACTGTCCGAGCTATATTTCAACCAGGTGAAGAACTTGGAAATGGCTCAATCGAAGTAGTTAAAGAAGGAGTAGCCGATGATTTGGATTATTTATTTGGTGTCCATTTAAGACCTCATAATGAAATGCCTTATCCTAATTGTGCCCCTGGTATTCAGCATGGCGCCGGGACTTTCATTAAAGGTGAGATATTTGGAGAAGACCACCATGGAGCTCGTCAGAATGAAGGGGTTAATGCGATTGAAGTAGGAAGTGCAATTGTTCAACAGTTGCAACAAATATATACTGCACCCACGATTCCGGCTTCAATTAAAATGACTAATTTTCATGCAGGTAGCGAAAGTTTTAATATAATACCTGGTGGAGCAAGTTTTGGGTTAGATTTACGTGCACAAGAAAATGACGTGATGACTGAAATGAAAACTAAATTATCGCATGTTATAAATAGTTTAGCGACACTTTATGAGCTAAAGATTAAAACTGAAATCATTGATGAAGTACCAGCAGCGATTATTAACAAAAAGGCAGAAAAACATTTAAGAAAAGCAATTATTGAAGAGTTAGGAGAAGAGCAACTTCGTCCGCGTCTCTTAACCCCAGGATCAGATGATTTTCATTTTTATACGTTATTAAGACCTCACATTAAAGCAACAATGTTAGCATTAGGTGCTGACGTACAACCGGGTTTACATGATCCAGATATGACATTTAACAAAATTGCTATAACGAATGGTGTTAATATATTAACGAATGTAGTTCGCAATATTTGTAATGTAAATGAGGAAGTAAATGCTTAAAATCACTGAAGGTAAATTTAAAAAAACGAAACAAATATATGAAGTTAGGTCATTAAATGCAAGTCATCTAGAGAAAATAATTAAATTACAAAATCATGTGTATGAACAATTAGCAGATAAATCAAAATTAGAACGTTTAAATGAAAGTGAATTCAAGTTTATTTTATCAGAAAATGGATTAATGATTGGTGTTTACGTAGATAATGAACTCATTGCTGTGCGTGCCTTACTTGATCCTAAAGATGACCCAAATCACCTAGGGCTTGCAATTGGACTAGAAGAAAAAGATTTGAACAAAGTCATTTATCAAGAAGTTTCTTTTGTACATCCTGATTATCAGGGAAATAGCTTACAAAAAATAATGGGTGATTTAATTATGAAAGAACTGAGTAAAAAAGAACACCCTTATTTGTATGTTTGTGCGACAGTTGCCCCTGATAATATCCCTAGTTTAAAGGACAAATTTGCACAACAAATGGAAATAAAAGCGCTTGTAACAATCTACGGGAAGAAACAACGGTATGTGTTTGCTAAAGAAATAAATCAAAAAAAACCTAAAAAAGAAATAAAAAAAGAAGAATATGTTAAATTAGCAGATGTAAATCATATTAAAGAATTTCTTAAACACAACTTTGTTGGAACAAAACTAGTAGAAGAAAACGAAGAATATTTTATTAAGTTAGTGCAATATAAAACTGACTAAAATAATCTATCAACAAAAAACTAGTTATTAACCAAAGCTTGATGTATAGTTAAAATGTTAAATAAACTTAATATAAATATCTAGGTTCTTTTCCATTTCATTTCAAAAAATGTGAGAAGATTAATAAGGAATCGAGTTAAATTCTCGAACGGTCCGGCCACTGTAATTGGTTAAAGTTCTTACTACCACTGGTTAATAAACTGGGAAGGTAAAGAACGCATTTATGCCATAAGTCAGGAGACTTGCCTAAATATGTATGCAACAAATACCTTCCAGGAAAAAGGTAGCATAAGGACCCGTATATATTTATGGAAAAAACATCTAATTATATGCCCTTATCTTCTTAATCTGGAGGTAAGGGTTTTTTTGTTTTAAAAAGAAAAGGGGAGAATTAATTTGACGAGCAAGCAGTTAGTGTCTAGAAAGTTAATAGCAATAATAGCATCATTATTATTGTTATTGAATGTTGTTGTACCAACAGGTTTAGTTGAAGCAAGTGCAGGTAAGGCAGAAGTGAATGATCAAATAGAGAAAGGTTCGGATGTTGATTCAATTACATTCAATAATGAACAAGTATTAAGCGAGCAAGAGAAAATAGAACAAGATAGAAATGAAAATAAAATAAGTATGAAAAGTAGTTCGAAAATGGTTAAACAAGAACGTGGTCCACCCAAGCAAGTTACTGTAAGAGTTGAATCACATGAAGAAACAATTGTTGAACCAACTGAAGTAGAAGTATCAACATTTGATTTAAAAAAATATATTAATAATAATAATGGCGGAAATTCAGTTATCAAAGAGACACCTAGAGCAATACATGCAATTATTCAAGCCATTGAAGCAAGAACAGATTTAGATTTAACAGATGATGAAGTTTTAGGTTTAGGATCTGGTGGTAATTATATTCAACATCTTGACAGTAATGGAGAATTTACAGCAGGACCAATGAGCGGCTGGATGTATTTTATAGACAATGAATTTGTACCAGTAGGAGTTTTAGATCGTGAGCTAGAAGGCGGCGAAAATATAGTTCTTTATTACACGATGAATTTTATGGACAATACATATTCGTGGTTTGAAGAAGAAGCTTATTCAATTGATGCAGGTGAAGATTTAGAATTAAATTTAACGGGTGTTAATTTTGATATAGTCGACCCAGTTGATAATGCAATAATTCTTATTGATGACGTCGAACAAGCCGACTTAGTAACAGATGCAAATGGTAATGTTACAGTTAATTTTGACGAACCAGGTACATACCATGTGTCAGCAAATCGTTTGAATGCTGCTGGTGAAAGAAATATTGTTAGACCTTATACAAAAATAGAAGTGAAACCAAGCTTACCAACAGAAACAGAATTAGCAGATTTAGTCACTGATTCTGTTAATGATGCAATTGGTTATGCAGAAAATCGTTTCCCTGATTATACGGATAATAAAACAGGCAGTCACAGTGATTACTGGATGTTTTCAGCATTATGGGGAGCGGGACTTAAAGATATAGAAACTGATTTTACATGGAAAGGCGATGTAAAACCATCAGCTCCGCACACATTTTGGGAACAAAAACTTTCAAAAAAGAATGGAACATCTAATGAAGATGCTGGAACAGTTATTGGATCAGTTATCTTAGATCAATCACCTTATGATTTTGGAACACAAAATGTTGTTGCTGATTTAGAAGCAAAACAAAAAGAAGATGGCAGCTTCTTTACAATATGGGGAGAGCCATGGGCAATGATTGCTCTCGAATTAGTAGATAGTCAAGTGTATGAAAAAGATAAACATATCGATTATATTTTAAGTTTACAAGATACAGATGGAATGTTTGGAGATGCAGATTCAACAGGATGGATGCTAACAGCTTTAGCACCATATACTGACACGCATCCAGCTGTGAAACAAGCAATGGATAAATCAATTACTCATATTTATGATACTTATAAAGATACAGGTAAACTACCAGGTATGAAGTGGGGCGAAAACGGAAATGCGATTACAAGTATGCATATGGGTCTAGCTGCCAATGGTGAAAAATTATTAAGTGATAAATGGACAAATGATAAAAATATAATTCAAGAATTTATCGAAGAGTATCAGTTTGAAAATGGTTCATTTGCTTGGAATGCAGGTTCAACAGCAGGTGCTTTAAATATGGTTACTGAACAAGTTATTTTAAGCTTAGCAACTGTAAGAGAACAAGAATCTATATTTAAACAACTTAAAGCAGAGAAAAACATTGTTAATAAAACTGTTTTAAAAGAACTTCTTAGTGAAGCCGAAAAACTAGATTTGATTAGTAAAACAGAAAAATCGATTAAAGAATTAGAAAAAAATATATTAAAAGGAGAAAGCATTTTAGAAAATAAATTATCAACCCAAGCAGAAATCGATGACTCAGTTAAAGCATTAAATAAAGCAATTAAAGATTTAACTGAAATGCCAGTCATTGAGTCAATTACAGAAGTGAAGTCCATTGAAGTTCTATTTGAAACGCTCGAAACTGAAATTGGATTTCCAAAAACACTTGAATTAAATTTAGATAATGAAACAAGTGTAGAGGTCGATGTTGAATGGTTCATTAAAGAGGGCCAAACATTTGAAAGTACAAAACCTGATAACTATACATTTACAGGCTCTTATGAGTTACCAGAAGGTATCATAGGTGAAAAAATTGATGTGTCAATAACAGTAACAGTATTAGAAGCGCCTGTTGATAAGTCAGAACTAGAAGCATTAATTAGTTCAACAGAAAAAATGAATACGGATAGAAAAACAGAGTCATCAATTAATTATTTAACAAAAGTTATTAAACAAGCAAAAATAGTTTTAGATAATGAGTTTGCGACTCAAACAGAAATTGATGACAAAATTAAAGAAATATCTAAAGCAATAGATGCTTTAGAAGATATTCCAACACCAACAGTAGATAAAAAAGAATTAATTAAATTAGTTAAAAAAACAGAAACAATCGATTTAACGATGTATACAAAAGAAACAACAAACGAACTTCAAGAAGTGGTAAAAGCAGCGAATAATATAATAGAAGTGGAAGTTGTTGATCAAGCAAAGATTGATGAGCTTGTTAAAAAATTAAATAAAGCAATAAATAATTTAATTAAAATTCCAGAAGAAGTAATAACAGTTCTGTCTATAACAGAGGTTGATTTAATCGAAGTTCCATACGAAAAAAATGAAGCAGAAATCAATTTACCAAAAACAATAGAACTAAATTTAAGTGATAAAACAAACATTAAAGTAGATGTGAAATGGCATTTAAAAGAAGACCAAGGATTTGATGGAAGGAAGCCAGGTAATTACACATTTATAGGAACGTACGAATTGCCTGAAGGTGTGTTTGGGGATAAGCCACAAGCATCATTGGTTATTAAAGTTTTAGAGTTAACAATTGATAAAGCAGAACTTGAAGGGTTAATTATTTCAGCAGAAAACACAAATACAGAAGGAAAAACTGAATCATCTAGTCAATACTTAATAGATGTGATTCATGAAGTCAAACAAGGGTTAAAAAACCAGCATATGACACAGAATGAAGTAGACGAGATGGTTGTGAAATTATCTCAGGCAATAAAAGGATTAGAAGATATTGCTATTGAATCGGTGAATAAAGATCAATTAATAGCGTTAATTAATGAGATTGAAGCAAAAGATAAAGCAAATTATACAGAAGAAACAGTTACTGAATTAATAAAAGTGTTAGGTAAAGCAAAAATTATAGCATCAAATGATTCTGCTAAACAAGAAGAAATAGATGAAGTTAGTAAATTATTAGAAGAAGCAAAATTGAATTTAATTAAGGAAGAAGAAGAAAATGAGCAAGAGAAAGTAAATAAAGAAGAATTAAAATCAGTTATTAAAGAAACAAATGCAATTGATTTAAGTGAAAAAACAACAGACTCGGTTGAGAAGTTAGCTCAAGCTCTTTTAAAAGGTGAAGCGTTATTAATTAAAGAAGATGTTTCCCAGGAGGAAATAAATCAAGCAATAAAAATTATTGAAGAAGTGGTTCGTGAGCTAGAAAGTCATCTAGTTTTACCACATATTGAATCAATTGAAGCAATTGATAGCTTAATTGTTCCTTATGGCACAAAAGAAACAGAGCTACTCTTGCCAAAAGAGTTGACGCTTGTTTTAAATGATCAAACAAACACAACAGTACCTGTTAAATGGTCAACTAAAGATTCAAGTTTTAATGGTAAAGAAGCAGGAGAATATTTATTTACCGGAGAGTATGATGCACCAGAAAATATTCAAGGAGAGGTTCCAGCTGTAACAATTTCTGTAACAGTGCTTGATGTAGTCGTTGAAGCACCTGAAGAAGACGGCGAATCCAAGCAAGACGTAGAAACAGAGGAAGGCGTAGAAACAGAGGAAGGCGTAGAAACAGAGGAAGGCGTAGAAACAGAGGAAGGCGTAGAAACAGAGGAAGGCGTAGAAACAGAGGAAGATGTAGAAACAGAGGAAGCCGTAGAAACAGAGGAAGCCATAGAAACAGAGGAAGACGTAGAAGCAGAGGAAGACGTAGAAGCAGAGGAAGACGTAGAAACAGAGGAAGACGTAGAAACAGAAGTAGAAGTAGACTCGAAAGATGAGAGTAATGTAAAAGACAAACAAGAACTTAAAGCTAATCAAGGTACAAAAGAAAATAATCATCAGACTAAACAAGTATCTTCAGAAGAAAATATAAAAACAGAAGAATTATTACCTAAGACAGCTACGAATTATTATGTGATTTTATTTTTTGGATTAATTCTATTACTCCTAGGTTTAATCTTCTTTAATAAAGTACGTAAAAGTAACTAGGAAAATCCAAGTAGTTTAAATTAAACTACTTGGATTTTTTGCTTTTTACATATTGTCATTAAAGTGTTAAAGAATTGTCATAAACGTATTTATCGTGTATATTGAATTATAGAATCGAACATAAAAACTTAATAGAAATATTTAGGTTCTTTTGCATTTTATAGAAAAAATGTGAGAAGATTAATAAGGAATCGAGTTAAATTCTCGAACGGTCCGGCCACTGTAATTGGTTAAAGTTCTTAGCTACCACTGGTTAATAAACTGGGAAGGTAAAGAACGTTTAATACCATAAGTCAGGAGACTTGCCTAAATATGTATGCAACATATACCTTCCAGGAAAAAGGTAGCATAGGGACCCGTATATATTTATGAAATAAAACCATAAAATAATATGCTCTTACCTCTGAACCTGGAGGTAGGAGCTTTTTTGTGTTTAAAATTAATGAAAAAGAGGGGAAAAAATGAAATATACACACATGTTTTCAAAAAAAGTATTTGTGGGATTAATCACATTAATGATGCTTACTACGCTTATACCACTCCAAACTTTTGGTGCAGCGCATAATCCTCATAGTACAGAATATGATTATGGAGTGGAGTTTTGGCATGATGATACACCTGATACAGGTTTCTATATTAACGCAGCTGCTAATTTTACATTACAGCAAGTCAAGGAACCGAATTTTGGAACATCTGCTGGCGAATGGTCAGTAATGAATTTATTAAGAGGAATGTATACAGGATCTGATTACATAAACCAAATTCCAAATAATTATTTCGAAGGTTATAGAGATAAGGTATTTAATTATGTGGAAAGTAAAGATGGTAACTTAGATAGAAACAAATCGACAGAATGGTCAAGAACAATTTTAACGATGAACGCAATGAATCAAGATATAACAAATATTGCAGGCTACGATTTTATTGCAAAGTTATCAGAATCACACCAGTTTTCTTATCGTCAAGGAATTAATGGACCGATTTGGATTTTACTTTCAATGAATACAGGACGAGATAAATTATATAAGTCCGAAGAAGCTGATGCTAATACCGAAGGAAAACTGCTTGATTACATTTTAGATTTAGAAATCTACAATCCAACTCAAGATATCACTGGTGGTTGGTCACTATTTGTTTATGGTAATAATCCACAGCCAGATCCAGATATTACTGGGATGGCATTACAAGGACTCGCACCGTATTACTTAGATAAAGCAATGTTTGAAGCAACAGACTCTAAATATACATATGAAGAATTTGCACAAGCCGTTGAACGCGGAGTTGTTGCTTTGAAACGTACCCAATTATCTGATGGAAGTTTTGCAGCGTTTGGTAATACAAATTCAGAAAGTACAACGCAAGCAATTGTTGGTTTAACAGAATTAAATATCGATCCATTAACTGAAGGACATAAACTACCACACATTAATCAAACAGTTAATTTTAAAACTTTAGGTGTTTTTCAAAATGGTGTTTTTACAAATAACATGATTGATGCCTTATTAACATTTTGGGCAGACCGAAGTTTTGCTACAAAATCTAAAGCAAATGGCGAATCCTATGCTATTGGTGGATTTAAGCATATTAAATCAGGTAACGATGGTGGAGGAGGAGCTGGGACAGCTGTTAATGGTATGGCTACAGATCAATCTCTCTATGGATTGATTGCTTATGATCGATTTAAACAAAATGAAAATAGACTTTATGATATGCAAGATATGCTCTCAAGACGCGGTGGGAAGTCTTATGATTCATATGAATCTACTGAGTATAAAATGAATTTATATTTAAATGAAAATAAAGAAGTACTCGATAAAAAAGTACCCAAAACAGTTTCACCATACGAAATAATTGAGTTACCTGAATGGGAAGACGAGGGTAAAAAAATTGTTGGCTGGACAAATCGTACAGACGGTAAAGGAAAATTATTCGAACCAGGCGCATTACTTTCTATTCCGAACTTACAAGGCCAAGGTAATGAATTAAATTTACATGCAGTCTATGACATGGATGAATTTAAGCTAACTTTAAATTCAGATGGTGGTACTTATAATGAAGCTAAAGTTCCAAGTACAATTACAGTAGACGATCAAGTTAAACTCCCTACTAAAGATGAAATAAGCAAAAAAGGTTACGCGTTTATTGGTTGGTATGAGAATGCAGAATTTATAGGTGATCGTCACACTGAAATTAAAAAAGGAACTACTTCTAATGTTGAATTTTTTGCAAAATGGAATCAATTAACAATTGATACACAAACACTTGAAAAAGCAATAAATAAAGTAGAAAAGATAAGCACAAAAGGTATGACAAAAGAATCTGTTCTTCTGTTTACATCGATTATTGAAGAAGCAAAAGAATTAGTTGCTAGTCAAGATACAACACAAGAAGCAATCGATCAAATGACAGATAAAGTTAACAATGCTGAAAAAGTATTAGTTGTCGACAAATCAGAGTTAGAAGAAAAAATTAAAGAAGGTAAAAAAATACTTGAATAATACTTTGAAAGTAGGGGTAAAATAATGGTTATCAAGTTCAGTAAATCAAAAATACTAGCTGTATTCATGGCTTTTATTCTTATATTAAATACTATTACACCAATGACTGTTGTATTTGCAGAAGAAGCACAAAGTTTTAATAAAGATGGAATAAAAAATCCAGAACTAATTGAGGAAAATGTTGAAGAAAATAAAAAGATTAAATATAAAGGTGAAATCAAAAGTGAATCAGAAGACGATGAAGAAAATCTAATCGTCTTTGATTTATCGAATAAATATAAAACAAAAGATTCATTTATCGGTTTTGAACATGGTTTTTATTTAGAAGTAGATTCTGGTATAACAATTTTAAACAAGGACGATAAAACAATTGATTTAAAAGAAGGTTATACAGAATATCTCGCGGAAGCAAATAAGCCGTATAAAATTAAAATAAAAAAAGAAAATGAAGAGGTAGTTGAATATACTGTACTTGTAAAAACCGCAGATTATATTGAAGAGCCTGAATTAGAAGAAATTGAAGAAATTGAAAATCAAACATTTAATTTTGGTACAACAAAAGGTGAATTAAAAGAAGCTTTACCGAAAGAATTAAAATTAACATTAAATGATTCAACAAAAAGAAATGTTGCAGTAGAGTGGGATTTTACTAATTTCAAAGAAAATGAAATAGGTGAATTCACATTAGTAGGCAACTATCATTTACCTGAAAACATTAAAGGTAAAAAATTACCTGTTGAATTAAAAGTGACTATATTAGAAGAAGAAATCGATACAAAAGAGTTAGACGAATTAATTAACACAGCTAAAGAAAAACAGTCTACAGACTATACTGAAGCAAGTTATAACACATTAACTAACATCTTGGAACAAGCTGAGGCTGTCGTTTCCTCAAAAGATAAAGAAATAATTACTAAAGCAATAACAGATTTAAAAGCAGCTATTAATCAATTAGTAATTACAGACGAGAACTATGAGTTTAACGAAGAAACAGGAACAATTACAAAATATAAAGGAACAAATAAAAACGTAATTATTCCAGAAGAAATTAATGGTAGCAAAGTCAAAAAAATTGGCGATTTAGCTTTTGGAGAAAGAAATTTAGCAGGTAAAAAACTAACTAAAGTAACTTTGCCAAATACAGTTGAAGAAATTGGCGAACGTGCTTTTTACCGCGCTCATTTAACGGAAGTTGTTTTATCAAATAATTTAACAGAAATAGGTATCGAAGCGTTTAAACATAATAATATTGACAATTTAGTTATTCCCGAATCGGTTAAAATAATAAATAAAGGAGCGTTTGAATCAAATAAATTAACTAAGGTTACACTGCCAAATAGTTTAAATACAATTGAAACAAATGCATTTAAAGATAATCTTCTAACAGAAATTAACTTACCAAATGAATTAATGAAAATTGGAACAGGTGCTTTTGCATCAAACAAAATTAAAGCATTAACTATTCCAGCTAATCTAACAGAAGTTACAGGGTTTGCTAATAACGAATTAAAAGAAGTAACAATTCCAAGCACTGTTTCAAAAATAGGGAAAGCGGCTTTTTCAGCAAATGATTTAACTTCTGTTGAAATTCCAAATTCAGTTACACATATTGGAGAACACGCATTTTCTAATAATAGTTTAACTAAACTATCTGTTGGAAATGCTGTAGAAAAAATAGATAAACAAGCTTTTTATGATAATGAAATAAAATCAGTAGATTTATCTAAAACAACAACAGTAATTGAGGAACAAGCATTTGATAAAAATAGATTAGCAATTGGATCAGTGAAAATCGCTAATAAGAAATCAAATGTAAGTATAGGTAATAATTCATTTGGTTCAATTACACCAATCTTTTTAGATGATGTAGAGGCGAGTTTAAAGTTTGAAAATTTTAATATTGTTTTAAAAAGTAATCAAAACTTTATAACAACTGGAGTAGAAAAAGAAAACTTCATTTATTTTAATGACGTGTTAAATGAAAATACTCAAGAGTTAATTAAAAATAAGGAAACCTCATTCCATATTAAAGTAGAAGAGGGTACGACATTACTAATTAATAATGAAAAACAAGAAGGGAATAATATTTACTACGACGTAAATCTGAATGAAGCAAGTATATTCACACTACAAAAAGGTGACGTGAAAAAGGAATATGCGGTTAATTTAGATGGTATATTTATTAATAAAGATAAATTGAAAGAACAAATTACAGATGCAAATAAAGTAATTGAGTCATCACTTTTAACAGAAAGTTCAGAAGCAGAAATTAAGAAAGCTAGTGAAGTAGCGAAAGAAATAAAAAGTAAAAAAACAAGTACTCAAGCTGAAGTTGATGAAGCTCTTACTAATTTAAAAACAGCATTAAATAACAAACAATTTATTTTAGAAGTTAACTTAGCTGGTGAAATCACTAAATATAATGGGAATAAAACAAAGCTTATTATTCCAAGTACATGGAATGAAACAAAAATCACTCAAATTAATGCTCGAGTATTTGCAAAGAGTGACTTAAAGCAAGTGACTATTCCAGAGACAATCAAAATAATTGAAGAGGATGCTTTTGCAAATAGTAAGTTAGAAGAAGTTCATTTTGAAGTAAATAAATTAACGCGTATTTTAGAGAAATATGATTATTTTAATTTAAAATCTTCAGAAAATTTAACAATTAAATCAGCAGCATTTAAAAATAACGTATTAACAGAAGTTTATTTACCTTATCATGTAAATAATATTGAAAATGAAGCATTCGGAGGAAATAAATTTAAAACATTTTCAGTAAAAATTGATAATTATAGATCACGCGTGTCTTTAGGTGAAAATGTTTTTGGCGAGATTGCACCAACATTTTTAAGAACGCATATTAATGAAGTGGATAAAACATATTTGGCTGAATTAATTGATCAACATAAAACAATAGAAGCATCTAAATATGTAAAAGAAACGTATGATCATTATCAAAAAAATTATGAAAAATCACTTTTTATTTTAGAAAATGATAGTACAAAAGAAGAAGTAGCACAGGCTGTGGAAGCTTTAATTAACTCAAAAGAACAACTTGAAAAAAATCAAGAACTTACAAAAGCAGATTTAGTAAATTTACTAGAAATAGTAAAAAAATTAGATACACAAGATTTTGATAGTGATATTGATAGTTTATGGAGATTGATTGGAACTATTGAAGAAAACATAAAAAGTGATTTGACTCCAGAACAAATTAATCAGTTGTATAAGAATTTAAATGCATATTACAAAGAGTTTTCAACACCAAGCGAACTTTTTGGATTTGAAATTTTGAATGATTATGAACTAGTTATCCTCGAATATCGTGGGGAGAGTTCATCACTAATTATTCCAACTGAAATTGATGGAAGAAAAGTGACTCAAATAGCTGATAAAGCATTTAATAAAAAAGGTTTAAGTACAGTTATAATGCCTGAAACAGTTTATCAAATAGGTGCTCAAGCATTTGCTAATAACGACATTGAAACAATCAAATTGCCAGATAATTTACGCCAACTAGGGACAGAAGTTTTTAAAAATAATCGTTTTACAGAAATTGTAATTCCAGGACGTTTAGATATCATTCCAAATGGAACTTTCAGTGGAAATAAAACACTGGAAAAAGTTCATTTAGAAGAAGGTATTAAAGAAATTAATCGCATAGCATTTGCACAAAGTAAAATTCATACAGTTAATTTTCCAGCGTCATTAGAAAAAATTGGTGAATTAGCCTTTGCTAGCAATGATATAACAAAAGTTCATTTATTAGAAAACATAATTGAAATTGGAGCGTCTGCATTTCAAGATAATAAAATTAAAGCAGGAAACGCGACGATTAATAACGTAAAAAAGAATGTGAATGAAAGTAAACATGCTTTTGCTAATAATGGAATAGAACGTAATGAAAAAATAGAGCTTATTTATAATGGAACAGAATTAACGACAATAGAAATAGAGAAAGTAGATAATATTGAAGTTGAACTTAATACGAGCCTGAGTGATGTAGAAAAAAATCTACCTATAGAAATTGAATTGAAAATTAATCAATCGCTCCAAGCAAATAAAGTTCAATCAGAATTTGTCGAAATAAATTGGAAATCAACAACATATGATTCAACTAGACTAGGAACTTATGAGTTTGTTGGTAAATATGATTTACCAGAAGGAATCGATTCAGAAAAGCCGGAAGTAATCGCACAAGTAACTGTCATCGAAGAAAAAACAGATATGAGCGAGTTAGCTTTAGCAATAGAATATGCAGAAAAAGTGAATAATGATCCAAATGCAACTGTAGAAGAAGTTGCTACAGCAATTAAAAATATAAATGAAAAGTTGAATTTATTTAAACCAGATAATAATTTATCTGAATTAGAAAAAATGATTCAATTAGCTACAAATGCTGATTTAACAGATAAAACTTCTGACTCAATTGACAATTTAAAGCGAGTTATTCAAGAATCTAAAGTAATTTTAGAAAATGAATATATTACGCAAAGAGAAGTTGACGTAGCAGTAAAAGATTTACAATTAGCAATTGATAACTTGGTTGATAAGCCAGTTGATAAATCAAGCTTAATTTCAGCAATCAAAACAGCAGAAGCAGTTGATACAGATGGTAAAACAGCTGATTCAGTTAAAAATTTAACTGATACGATTAAACAATCAAATGATCTTATAGTTGACGAAAATGTAACACAAAGTGAAATAGATCAACAAATAGAAAAATTATTAAAAGCTATTGAAGAATTAGTTATTATTAAAGATTCAGACGGCGGAACAACGAAACCGGACGAAGGCGATACTGATTCAGATGGCGGAACGAAGCCAGAGGAAGATGATACTGATTCAGACGATGGAACAACGAAGCCGGACGAAGGCGATACTGATACGAATGCTGGAACGGATAGTATACAGAGTCTAGATGAGTCTAAAACAGATCAACCATCATCAAATAATATAAAGCCAGATTCAAAAGAAACAGATAAGATAGCACAAGAAAAACGTCAAGATGATAAGAAAGAAAAATTACCAAGTTCAGCAACCAATATATTTAATTTATTTGCTCTAGGTTTAATATTAATTATTTTTGGGATTTTATTAGTTAGAAGAAAAAAAGTAAATTAATCATTTATTAAGAAGCCGTTAAAACGGCTTCTTAATATGTTTTAAAATAATTTTTATTTGAAGTTATTTAAAGAAGTAATTTGAAATAAAAATTATTTTACATTAAAAATTGGGAGGAAAGATGATGAGTCTATTTAAACGATACCAAAAATATATCTACGCATTAGGAATTATTTCATTTTTTGCAATTTATTTAGGGTACTCATTCACAAGTGGAGAAGTTTTAAAACCTGATAATCCATATGAAGATAAGGAAGAGGTTTCAAAAGTATCATTACGTGAAGGATTAGAAGAAATTAAAGAAAAATCTGACGAAGAAACAATAGAAAATAAACCTGAAGTAAATGAGCCCAAAGATCGATTGGAACTAGAGAGCGAGCCCGAGGAGCCAACAGAACCAGAAAGTAAGACCGAGGAGCCAGCGGAACCAGAAAGTAAGCCCGAGGAGCCAGCGGAATCAGAGATTGAGCCCGAGGAGCCAGCAGAACCAGAGAGCGAGCCCGAGGAGCCAGCAGAACAAGAGAGCGAGCCTGAGGAGCCAGCAAAACCAGAGGGCGAGCCTGAGGAGCCATCAGAACCAGAGAGCGAGCCTGAGGAGCCAGCGGAACCAGAGAGCGAGCCCGAGGAGCCAGCGGAACCAGAGAGCGAGCCCGAGGAGCCAGCGGAACCAGAGATTGAGCCCGAGGAACCAACGGAACCAGAAAGTGAGTCCGAAGAACCTGGAGAATCAGAGGGTGACCTTGATGAACCAGTAGATCCTGAAGGAGAAAATAGCGATGGAAGCGGAGATACTGGAGACGGTGATGGAAGCGGAGATACTGGAGACGATGATGGAAGCGGAGATACTGGAGACGGTGATGGAAGCGGAGATACTGGAGACGATGATGGAAGCGGAGATACTGGAGACGGTGATGGAAGCGGAGATACTGGAGACGGTGATGGAAGCGGAGATACTGGAGACGGTGATGGAAGCGGAGATACTGGAGACGATGATGGAAGCGGAGATACTGGAGACGGTGATGGAAGCGGAAATGCAGGAGACGGTGATGGAAGCGGAGATACTGGAGACGGTGATGGAAGCGGAAATGCAGGAGACGGTGATGGAAGCGGAAATGCAGGAGACGGTGATGGAAGCGGAGATACTGGAGACGGTGATGGAAGCGGAAATGCAGGAGACGGTGATGGAAGCGGAAATGCAGGAGACGGTGATGGAA
>JARIBO010000067.1 GCA_029257405.1 Caryophanales bacterium | reverse complement strand
GCTCGAACCCCCGACTTCCACCTTGTCGAGGTGGCGCTCTCCCAGCTGAGCTACGAAACCGATATAATGAATCACTACATATTAATATACCTAAATATATCTATATTGTCAATTATATCGGTTTTAATTACTTTTAGTACTTAATTTATTAACATACGCGCTAACCATTTGTTTAGATAAATTACTATAGACAATATCTTCCATCGGTGGATTATGTAATCCTGCTCTAATGTCACGATAACACTTTTGTAAAGGATGCTTTTCTGCTAAACTTCTCGCGCCTACTATACGCATTGCCTGATCAACAATATCAATTCCATTATTTATTATTATGACTTTAGCTGCTTCTAATGCAGGTTTTAATGCTATACGCTCATCTTCATCGCTTTCATCCCATTTTCTAGAAATGCTATATAGAAATTCACTACTTTGCATATAAAGCAATTCTATTTTTCCTAATTTTTGTTCAATTGTTGGTAGTTCTGCTAATGAATGGTCTAGTCCTGCAGGCTTGAAATTGACTGAGAAGTTGACTGCTTCATCTTTTGCTGCTCGAGAAATTCCAAGATAACAAGCTGGAATATGTAATAACCAAGCGAGTGGTTTTGATGTTTCTTCTTTTGTCATTTTAACATAATCAATATCTCTTACTTTTACATTTTCAAATACTAAATCGTGTGATCCTGTACTTCTCATTGCTATCGAATTCCATGTTTCATCTACAGAGACACCATCTAACTTAGTATTTACAACAAATTGCGCTACTTCATCTGACTCTATAATTGTCGCTGTTACAATTGCATAGGATAAAATTGGAGCTAAACTTGTATATGTTTTTCTGCCATTAATTAACCAACCATCTTTTGTTCTTTGAGCTGTTGTTTCTGGCTTTCCACCCCGAGTTGGACTACCAGTAGCACGTTCGCTCGCTACATTATTAATAAGTGCACCTTTAGATTTGATTGCTTCGATAACTTCTCGGTAAACTTCTTTATTCCAATTAGGGTTATCATGAATACGTCCAAGAACGCCCATGTGCCAACCAATTCCGAGTGCAGTTGATGCGTCTACTGTAGCTATTTTTTCTTGATACTTTAAAAACTCTGTTAAGCTTATATCAAGACCACCATCTGCTTTTTTTAGCGGTAAACTTTGATAATTAATATCGATTAATTTTTGAAAATTTTCAAATGGGAAACTTAAATCTTTATCATTTTCTAATACTTTAGTAAATGTATGTACAACTTTATCTAGATATTGATAACGTTCTTGAAAATTATTTTTATTTAATAAACTCATGTTTATCCCCCTTGTAAATTATTATATATTATAAATAAATTCTTCTGGAATGACGCGTTTTAAAAATTGTTTTGTTCGCTCAACTTTTGGATGAGTAAGCATTTCATTTGGGATACCTTCTTCAAGAATAACACCTTTATCCATAAAAATAGCTTTAGTTGCTACTTCTTTGGCAAAAGATATTTCATGTGTCACTACTAACATAGTTGTTCCCTTATCTGCAAGTAATTTCATAGCAGTTAATACTTCACCTACAAGTTCTGGATCTAATGACGATGTTGGTTCATCAAATAATATAATCTCTGGTTTTAAAACAAATG
Organism: Caryophanales bacterium; assembly: GCA_029257405.1. Lineage (GTDB taxonomy): Bacteria > Bacillota > Bacilli > Bacillales > Amphibacillaceae > Pseudogracilibacillus. Next base: position 2,970 of record JARIBO010000067.1, on the reverse strand, counting down.
CTCGTGCGATAGCAACACGTTGCTGTTGACCACCTGATAAGGAGACAGGATAATGGTTATACTTATCACTTAAACCTAACGTATCTAGTGCTTCTTTTGCTTCCTTTATAGCTTGATTACGTGGGACTTTACGACCGATAATTAACCCTTCTATAACGTTTTCTAATGCTGTTTTATGGTGAAATAATCCATAGTTTTGAAATACAAATGCTGTTTTTTGTCGAACATTATAAATTTCTTTACCTGAGGCTTTACTCATATCTATTGCTTCATTATTAAATATTAATTGACCTTTATCAGCTCGTTCGAAAAAATTAATCGTCCGTAATAATGTTGTTTTTCCTGAACCGCTTGGTCCTAACAGTACTACTACATCTCCTTTTTTTATATTTAAATCAATTCCTTTTAAAACCTTATTACTACCAAATTGTTTTTCAACGCCAGATATATTAAGCAATATGTACACCCTCTTTTTGTTTATGTCTAGTTAAAATGATCTCCAAGCGCTTATACCCATATTCTACAAGACTACAAACAATTAAATAAACTAAAAATACATCTATATATGCTTCTAAATAGTTATAGCCTAAATTAGCTGCTACTTTTGCTTTTAATGTTATTTCATGTAGTGAAATCGCATAACCTAATGAAGTTGCTTTGATTAAATTGATTGTAGCAGTACTCAAATTGGGTAATGCTGAAACAAGTATTTGCGGAATAATAATTCGGCGGTATACTTCATATTTTGTTAAACCAACAGAATAACCTGCTTCTGATTGTGTTTGATCAATAGTTTGAAGGGATGATCTAAATACTTCTATTAAAATAGCCGTTGTATTAAATGTAAATATAATAATTGCATACCAAACTGGATGAATAGATTCTATATTAAATTCATAACCCAATTGATTAAAGGTTTTTTTAAGCATTAAAGGAATACTATTATAAATAATAAAAATCTGAACAATTATCGGTGTTCCACGAACAAATGATACATAGACGCGTGATACTTGTTTAAAAATAAATATTTCATTAATTTGTGTTAAGGCTAGTAAAAAACTGATTGGTATAGATATAAGCAAAGCTATGATTGTTACAAGTAAAGCTATAGGGACACCTGAAGCAGCTACAAAGAAAGTTCGAATTAAAAACTCTATATCAAGTGCCATTCCTTACTCCTTTCAATTAACTTTTAATAAGCAATTGTTGATTTTTTTCCTTGATTGAAATAGCTTTCTATTTTTGTAAAGCTGTATTCGATAATGATTGATAAGAGCCAATAAATAAGACCTAATGCAAGGTATATTTCTAATGCATGTGCATTAAAATTACTTTCAACGATTAAATTAGCCTTTCCAACCATATCTATAAAACCAATGGTATATGCAAGTGAACCTTCTTTGAGTAACTCTAATAGCGCATTTGCAAAATTAGGTATAGCTATTACAATAGCTTGTGGAATAATTATTCTTTTATATGTTTGGAATTTGGTCATTCCAACTGAAACACCTGCTTCATATTGATTGGAATCAATCGACAAATAGGCAGAACGCATTACTTCTGAAATAATTGCAGCAAATTGTATAGTAAATGTAACAACAACAAAAACACCGGTATGAACATCATGAAGGTTAATATTTATTATTTCTGCACAAGCTGGTAAGCCATAATAAACTAAAAACAACAACACAATAGATGGTGTACATCTCATAATTGTTGTATATAAATTACCAAGTATTTGTAATATACGATATTTACTTAATTTAGTTAACATAATTAAAAAACCTAAAATTGTACCTAATAAACACGCAAGGATAGTTATAAATAATGTCACACTTAAAAAATTTAATAGTTCGGGAAATGCATTTATTAAATATGTACTATCAAAATATTCATTCAAATGAGACACCTCTTTTAAATTATCTTTCTACCTCATCCAATACTTCAAATAAATCTCGCCCATGATACTCTTTACTTAATTCACTTAGTTTGCCTTCTTCTTTTAATTCTTGCAACGCAATATCATAAGCATCTGCAAAATCTGTTTCTTTTTTGTTAAATAATGGCCAAGTTTTTATAACTGAGAATTCTTTATAAACTACGTCTTCTTTAAATTTTTCATAGGGTGCATTTTCTACTAGTACTTTTTCATTAAATGAACTTTCTATCATAATTCCTCCATCTACTCTAGATTCATTAACCCATTGAACAATATCAATTGAAAAGGTATCTCCTGCTTTAAGATCTATTTTATTACTTGGATGCGATTGATTGTACTCTTCTATAATTGTATATTGTGCATTGTTTGCTGCTATTGGAGCGAGCGTCATCTGTTTTTTTGCAAAATCATTTAAATCTTCAATATCCTTATCTTCTTCTCTTAAAACAATACCTATACTACTTAATCCTAAAAACTCTTTTGGATATACATATTTTTTGGCGCGGTCTTCTGTATAAAACGCATTTTTAACACCAAGTTGATATTTACCTTGTTCAACTCCTATTAATAAATCATCATCTGTAGTGCCTACAAATTCAAATTCATAATCAGTCAATTTTCCTTCAATTAATTTTAGCACTTCAACATCATATCCTTCAGCTTCTCCAGCTTCATTAGTCCATGACATCGGTTTACCAGACTGAGCATAAGCAACTTTAACTTTCTGCTTTCCTTCAGACTCACTAGCGTTGCTACTACACCCTACTAAACTTAAACTTATTATAAATAATAATGTTGTAAATATTATTTTATACTGTTTCATTTTTCCACCCTTCCTCAATACCTTATTATTCGCACCTTTTTACTACGCTTTAATTACATAAGTTTATCTTAGCAATTATATTTTTAATTGTCAAACAATTTAGTATACTTATCTTTCTAGTATTTATCTCTACATTATTTGTGATAAGATTATTTAAATTGAATTATTGGGAGGTTTTATATTGAAACACATTTTATCTTATTTGAAA
>JARIBO010000063.1 GCA_029257405.1 Caryophanales bacterium | reverse complement strand
GTCTCTAACTTCTTCATTATAAATGTGAGGATTCGTTTTCCACACAACACCGAGTTCTTGTTCCCACGCAAGCAACCAAAAGTTTTGAATAAGGCTTGCAATCGCACCAAAGTTCTCATCATATTGTTTTTGCTGTGTTGGCTCATCCATTATTGCAATTAAAATAGCGTTTGGTTCATTCAAATATGCTTCGCGATTTTCTTGCAGTGTTTCTGGATACGTACTAGCAATATCTCGAGCAAACTCAGGTAAACTGTCTTGGTGTACAAAAACAAAGCGCCAAGGCTGGCGCATCCCGTGTGTTGGTGCCCATGAAGCGTCTGATAAAAGTTCACGAATTAATTCTTCGGTCACTTCTTTATTGGTGTATCCTCTTTTTACTGCACGTCTATTTCTTATTGTTTCTCTAAGTGAAGAATCGAGTTTTTCTGGTAGATTCATTATAATCCTCCTTAGGATCTTCTATATAAATTATAGCTAAACAAAAAATTAATAGCAATAAACTTGTATGGCTTGCTATTTATCAGTCATATGTAAGATACTATACATGTGACAAGACAGTGATAAAGGAGCGTAACAATGATAAATTATTTGAATAAAAAAGGCATTTCTCTTTCAATTAGAGAATATACAATTACGGCACTAAGTTATATGGCTCTTGGTTTATTTTCATCGCTTATTATTGGACTTATAATTAAAACAACCGGTGAGCAATTAGGAATTGAATCTTTTGTTGAAATGGGAAGCTTTGCAATGGACAATAAAATTATGGGAGGTGCAATTGGTGTTGCAATTGCTTATGGATTAAAAGCACCACCGCTTGTTCTTTTTGCAGCACTTTTTGCAGGAGCGTTTGGTGCAGAACTGGGTGGACCTGCAGTAAGTTATGTAGCAGTTATTTTTGCTACAGAAGTAGGGAAGTTTTTTTATAAACTAACTCGAGTAGATATTATTGTTACGCCACTTGCAACGATATTTACTGGTTTTTATGTTGGTAAATTTATTGGTATACCAGTAGCAACATTTATGGTGTGGTTTGGTGACATAATAAATTGGTCAACGACACAAAGGCCAATAGTTATGGGGATTGTTGTTGCAGTATTAATGGGATGGGCACTAACAGCCCCAATATCTAGTGTAGCAATTGCATTTATGCTTTCTTTAGATGGTTTAGCAGCAGGTGCAGCAGCACTCGGGTGTTCAGCGCAAATGGTTGGTTTTGCCTCGACAAGTTATAAAGAGAATGGTATAGGTGGGTTTATAGCTTTAGGAATCGGTACATCCATGTTACAAGTAGCAAATATTATTAGAAATCCTTTAATACTTATTCCGCCAACAATCGCAGGAGCAATTATAGCACCAATCGGTATAACTATGTTTAATATGACAAATAATACAGCTGGAGCAGGAATGGGCACAAGTGGATTTGTCGGACAAATTATGATGTTAGAAACGATGGGTTTTACGATGAATGTATTTATATTAATGATTGTAATGCATATTTTAGCACCAGCAGTTATTAGTATTATAATTGCTACATATATGAAAAAGAAAAACTGGATTAAACAAGGTGATATGACAATTAGTTATGAATAAAAAAACAAGCTGTTAATTTAATTAACAGCTTGTTTAGGTATTAAAAAATGAAATAACTAAGCCTTCTTCACCAGCATAAGTTGAAATAAGCGGACCTGTTTCAGTTAAGTATGCTTCTTTAAAAGGATATCTATCGAGGATTTTATTTAGGACACTTTGACCATATTCTTTTGCATTTGTATGTGTCATCACAATTGTTTTTTCTTCTACATTTGTTACGTATTCTTCAATTTGATTAATGAATCGTTTAAGCGATCTCTTAGTTCCACGAATCTTTTCAGACACTTCTACAGAACCATCTTCTCCAGCTTTTAAGAGCAATTTAATATTGAGTGTTTTTGCAATAGCACCTTGAACTCTATCTAAACGCCCACCTAAAATTAAATTGTCTAACGATTTTAAAAGGAAAAGTGTACTCATATTTTCAACTTTATCTTCTAAATGTGCGACAAGCTCTTCAAAACTGTAGCCTTCTTCAATTTTCTTTTTAGTTTCATGAAATAAAAGTCCAATACCACAAGATGCAGATTTTGCATCAATGATAGCGATATTGCGTGAAGGTTCTTCGTCTAATATTTGTTTTTTGGCAAGTAAAGCATTTTCGTATGTTGAACTTAATGTTTGAGAAATATTAATTAGTAGGATAGGTATGTCTTGTTCAACTTTTTTGAACGCCTCATAAAAATCATTAGGACTTGGTGCGGAAGATTTAGGCACTTGTTTAAGCTCTTTTATTTTTTTATGAAATGTTGTAGAGTCTAAAGTTTCTCCAGTTTTATATTCCTGATCACCAAATCTAAGGTAAAGTGGGACAATAGTAATGTTTGTGTCATTACTAATTTCGCTCGGGATGTCAGCGCCACCGTCAGTCATTAATTGAATCTCCAATAATATCACCCATTTCACAGTATATAATTTCATTATATCAGTTATTAACAAGTGTGCCTATTATTATTGTTTTTTTGGCGGATAGTAAAAGATATTAATTATTAGCTTAATTGACTTAACTATATTAATATTAAGGGTAAGCACGCAAAAGGAGAATTGATATGACATTTTTTTTGAAGCAAGCTGTTGATTTAGCAGTAAAAAATGTAAAGTCAGGCGGACAACCATTTGGTGCAGTTTTAGTGAAAAACAATAAAATTATTGCCCAAGGCGTAAACGAACTCCATTTAAATTATGATATAACAGATCACGCAGAACTTGTTGCGATAAAGAAAGCACAAAAAGATTTACAAACATTCGATTTATCAGATTGCGTAATTTATGCTAGTGGAGAGCCTTGTTCAATGTGTTTGAGCGCAATGTATTTTTCTAATATAAAAAAGGTTTATTATGCTCAATCATTAGAGGACGCTTTAGCATTCGGTTTAAGAAAACCAAAATATATTTATGAGGAAATAAGTAAAGATAAAATAAAAAGAGATATAAGCATGATAAAACAAGAAATAACGGATGAAACTATAAATCCTATGAAGTTATGGAAGGAACGATAAAATGAGTATTGAAACGATGACAAAAATCGGCTTAGAAAATGGTCGTGATAATTCGAAATTACTCGCAGTTAAAAAGATCACGGGTGGCTCGATTAATGAAGCTTATTATGTGAAAACAGAACAAGGTGAGTACTTTATGAAACATCATGCAAATTCAGGAAAAGGCTTTTTTAAAAGCGAAGCAATTGGTCTAAGAATAATTAAAGAAACAGACACAATTTCAGTGCCTAATTATTTATCATATTCTGATTCACCAGGGGAAGCATTTCTTTTAATGGAATGGATAGAAGGTGTGAAGTCTCCAGATACTGAAATAAAGCTTGGAAGAAACTTAGCAAAATTACATCAAAACTTTGGGTCAATGCATGGATTTGGTAATAGTACATACATAGGTATTTTAAATCAACCAAACGCACTTAGGCCTAATTGGCTTGCTTATTTCGGAGAATATCGTTTAGGACACCACGTAAAAAATGCAATTAATAAAGGTATTTTGACAGGCGCGCGAAAAACGAAATTTTTAAAACTATTAGATCAATTAGATAAATGGATACCTACATTTGTTGAGCCGTCATTTTTACATGGTGATTTATATGGTGGAAATTGGTTAGTAGGAAGAGCAGGTGAACCATACTTAGTAGATCCATCATTCTTTTATGGGGACCGTCATTTAGAACTTGCTTTTACTGAATTATTCGGTGGCTTTACAAAAGAGTTCTATGATTCTTATAAAGAAACCTTCCCGTTAAATGAAAATTATGAAGAGATTAAACCAATTTATCAATTATATTATTTACTTGTTCATCTTATTATGTTTGGTGAAGTTTACGGAAAACAAATAGATGACATATTAAATCGTTATGTTACAAAATGATAGCTTAATAAAGTCGGAGGAATTACGGTGACACTGTATAAATTTATTTTACTTATTCATATCTTTTCTGCGATCATTGGTCTAGGTCCCGGATTTGTATTAACGTATATTGCAATGCATGCAAAAACAATGACTGAATTAAGACATGCTTATTACATAAGAAAGAAAGTACATATATTTGTAACGGTAGGTGGTACTTTATTACTTGTAACAGGAGTGATAATGGGGATCTTACGACCTGGATTATTTACAGAAATTTGGTTTACATTAAGTTTAATTTTGTATTTAATAGCTCTGGCGTTAGCACCGTTACTTTTAATCTCTCGAACGAAACCAATTAAAAGAATTCTAAAAGACCATAAGGGCGATGATATTCCAGAAGCTTATAATGTAGCAGCTAAGGAATTGTTTTTTTATGAACATTTAACAAATGCTATTTTAGCACTGATTATTGTCTTAATGATTCTTAAACCGTTTTAATAAAAAAGCAGCTATAAAAATTATAGCTGCTTTTTATAATATTCATCTAAAGTTATTTCGTTTTTATATAATTCTGTAGCGAGTTTTACTCCTACAAAACGTAAATGCCAAGGTTCATATTGATATTTAGTAATATCGACTTTATCTTCAGGGTAGCGGATAATATAACCATAGTTATGGGCATTGTTTTTTAACCATATACCTTCTTTCGTCTGGCCAAACTCGGTAACCAACTCGAAATTAACAGCTTGATTTGTAAGGTCCATTACAAGTCCAGTTTGATGTTCACTCTCGCCTGGACGAGCACTATAAGTGTTAGCATGTTCTTCACCGTGTCGTGCTATGTTATTATTAAAGATTGTTTTTTGTCTTTCGTAAGAACGATAACCAGACAGAGCAAATAACTCTAAACCATCATCATCAGAAGCTTTAAATAGTTCTTCTAAGGCAACCGCAGCAATTTTTCTTAATTGTTTTTTTGGATCACTTTCTGAAAAAGGAAAAGGTACATTTGGTACAGTTAAATCATTTGGAATATAATCGTTTGGAAGGGCGTGCTCTTTATTAATAAGCGCTAATAAATCATAAGGATTTTCAGTTACTTCGGGTAATTTATTTGGATTACTTGGTCGAATCAATTTTTTTCCAACAGTAATTGTTGCTGTGTCATCTTTTAATGAATGTAATGTTTTTTTCGTCAGTTCATCATATATGCCTGTTGCATTAAGAGGTGTTAATTGCAATTGAATATCTGTAATCGCCCATGTTGTTAAAGTATCAAATAATTCTTGCGTACCGATATCATAACCAAGCGAAAATAAAAAATCATTCAAATTATGAACAGATTTTCCTGAATCAAATTTTTGTAAGTGTTCTTCAGGTAATATAACCTCGTTTGTTTCATCCGAGTTCTTTTCTGGGATAACTGACTTTTGAATTTCAGGCTCTTCCGGTTGATTTAAAGACTTGCAACTGACTAATAAGAGGCTTAAAATAAGTGCAATAAAAATTATTTTCTTTGGCATGTGATCCCTCTTTCTCTAATATTTATTTTCTCATGATAAATTTTAAAAGCAACTTAATGTTTTTTTATGAATAGAATGATGTATGGTAAAATAAATATATCTTTATTAATCCTATGCCAGTCATTTGCACAGTTAGAATAAAAAATGAGGTGTAAAGAACATGTCAAAAATAATTATAAATCCAGAAGAATTAAAAAAGAAAAGAGCACATAGTAGCTTAATTATTCTAGATTTAAGAAGTGAAGAAGCCTATGATAGAGGCCATATTAAAGGCGCCATACATTTAGAAGGAAAGAAACATTTTACAGGTCAAACAACTTATTTACCTGATTTGACTGAATTAGGAAAAACGCTAGGTGAAAAAGGAATAAATAACACAGCAAAAATCGTTTTGTATGATGAAGGAAATTACCGGACATCTGCTAAAGCCTACTATGTATTTTATTATTTAAATCATAAAGAGCTAGCTATTTTAGATGGTGGAATTGAAGGTTGGGAAAATGAAAACAATGAATTAACAACAGAAAAATCCCAATTTAAAAAGACAAATTATGTGATAAGCCCAATTGAGTCTCGCGCAGTTTCAACAGAATATATTAAAGAAAAGCTAACAGACGACTCATCTGTATTAATTGATTCAAGGTCAACAGAACGGTTTTTAGGAAAAAAAGAACCTAAATACAAAAAAGCAGGACATATTCCAAATGCAGTTAATTATGTTTCTAAAGATGTTTTTACTGAAGATGGGAAGTGGCGTTCACCAAATGAACTAAAAGAACATTTTCAAAACTTAAAAAACCAAGATGAAGTCATTGTATCATGTGGTTCTGGTGGTTCGGCATGTTTAAATTTAGTAGGTTTAAAAATTGCAGGCATTGAAAATGTTAAAATGTATTCAGATGGTTTTAGTAAGTGGATAGATAAAGGGTATAAAATTGAGCAAGAGGAAACAAATTTATAAAATTTATCCAGTTAGCTTTAGCTAAAATAACAGATATAATAAGATGTATTATATATTATGGAGGTAGGTAAAATGAGTTTAGATATTAATCAACGAAAAACAGAACATATCGATTTATGTTTACAAGAAAATGTTGAAGGGGTAAATAAAACGACAGGATTAGAAGGTATCTCATTTATTCATAATGCTTTACCAGAAATTAATTTTAATGAAATTAGCATAGAATCATCATTTTTAAATAAAAACATTAAAGCACCCTTTTTAGTAAGTTCAATGACAGGAGGATCTGATCTTGCTGCAAATATTAATCATAACTTAGCAAAAGCTGCTGAAGATAAAGGATGGGCAATTGGTCTAGGTTCAACACGCGCATTACTTGAAAGTGATGCACACAAAGAATCATTTATGATTAGAAAGTCAGCACAAACAGTACCTTTAATTGCTAATTTAGGCGCAGTTCAATTAAATTATGGTTATGGTGTCGAAGAAGTTAAACAAATTATTGACGCAACAGGTGCTGATTCTTTAGTGCTTCACTTAAATAGTCTCCAGGAAGTGATTCAAGATGGCGGGGATTTAAATTTTGCCGAATTACTACCAAAAATTGAAAAAATTTGCCGTGAAATAGATCAACCAATTGGGATTAAAGAAGTTGGTTTCGGCATTGATGGACATGTTGCTAAAAAATTAAAAGAAGTTGGAATAGCATATATAGATGTTGCAGGTGCTGGAGGGACTTCATGGAGTCAAGTTGAAAAATTACGAAGCAAAGATCCACTTAAAAAGGCAGCTGCAGAAGCATTTAATAGTTGGGGATTACCAACAAAAGATTGTATAGTATCTGTAAAAAAACATGTCGAAGGTGTACCTATTATTGCCAGTGGTGGAATGAAAACAGGGCTAGATGCGGCAAAAGCAATTACAATCGGCGCAGATATGGTAGGTTATGCACGTCAATTACTTGAAGCTGCTACTGAATCAGTTGATGCAGTTATACTTGAAATGGACCGAATTGAATTAGAACTGAAAATTGCTATGTTTGGAATTGGTGTAAAAAACATTGCTGAATTACAAAATACACGTCGTTTATCTATAATGGGTCGTTCTTTATTAGACGAGTAATTTATTTTAAAGTGAGCAGTAAATTTCAAGTTAATTGTGTGGTTATGCTACAATTAGCTTGAAATGAGGTGCTCTAAATGAAGATAGAATTATGGTCCGATTACACGTGTCCATATTGTTACATAGGTAAAAGACAATTGGAACTAGCACTTGAGCAACTTGGGCTATCAGATGACGTCACAATTGAACTGAAAAGTTATGAATTAGACGCAGAGAAGCCTGAAATCAAAGGTACTCAGATGTTAGACTATTTACAAGAAAAATATAACCTGACACAAACTGAAGTAAATGAAATGCTTAAAAAAATTAAGCAGCAAGCTGAAGAATTAGAATTAGTTTATAATTTCGCTAATATAAAACAACAAAATACATTTGATGCACATCGTTTAGTAAAGTATGCTTATGATAAAAACAAAGGCGAATTAATGGCTGAACGCTTATTAAATGCTTATTTTAGTGAAGCGGCAGAAATTAGTAATCATGAAGTTTTAATAAGTTTAGCAAAAGAAGTTGCACTCGATTTAGAAGAAGTGACAAGTTTGCTTTGTTTAAATAATTACGCTAAAAAAGTGCGCAATGATATTGAAGAAGCGAAAGAGATTGGAATCGAAGGCGTGCCATTTTTTATTATTGATGATAAATTTGCACTTTCTGGTGTACAGTCAATCGATGTTTTTGTAGAGGTAATTAAAGAAGCAAGAAGTGAATATGTGGAAAAGCCAAAGCTTCAAGCAGCTGGGAAACAAGGATCTTTTTGTACCGATGAAATTTGTGAATGAAATTTTATATTTGAGTTATATCGATGTACTTATAATCGGTATAACTCTTTTTTTATTATATTAACTCTTGACAAAAAATTCTAAAAAGTTATTATATTACTAAGGCTAATTGACATTGATTCTCACTATCAATCATAGAAAGTGAAAAATATTCGAAGGAGGTTCGTTAATAATTATTTAGTGCAGCTTAAATTAAAGAGGTTATCTTGACTTTAAAATATAGAGAAAGTATCATTATATTTAGTAACTGATAATGATTTTCATTACCACAGATGTAATTGATAATGGATTAAAGATAGAAGCTTTAAATAAAAGTTTCTAGCTCTTTTTTTTAATCAATCATTGATAATGATTATCAATAAGGAGAAATAACCATATGTTTATAAACTGTCAGTTATTAAAAATATATTAAAATATCACGGCAATATAAAAAGTTAAAGAGATATTTATTGTCAGGACAAGATGTAGTTTTCCGTAGTGAATTCCAAAATTAGTCAGACTACAAGCAATCTCTTAATACCAAAAAATGGAGCCTAAGCTATGAAATTACGTTATTTAATTGCTGCACTAATTATATTATCAATCGCTTCAGTTTTTATCGGTGTTTCTAATGTGACGCCACTAGATTTATTTCAATTAACTGAAGACCAAAAAGAAGTCTTGTTGATTAGTCGATTGCCTAGATTATTAAGTATCTTAATTGCTGGTGCAAGTATGAGTATTACGGGTTTGATTATGCAACAGCTTAGTCGTAATAAATTCGTCTCGCCAACAACTGCAGGGACAATGGATTCTGCAAGATTAGGTGTACTCGTATCGCTTTTAATATTTACGACTGCAAGCCCGTTAAAAAAAATGCTCGTTGCTTTTGCTTTTGCACTTTTAGGGACATTTATTTTTATGAAAATATTAGAAAAAATTAAGTTTAAAGATCCCGTGTTTATTCCGTTAGTAGGACTCATGTTTGGTAGTATTATCAGTTCAATCGCGACATTTATTGCTTATCGATATGATTTAATTCAAAATATGACATCGTTTATGCAAGGCGATTTTTCAATGATAATGACAGGAAATTATGAACTGATGTTTATAACTGTTCCGACATTGATTTTTGCTTATTTTTATGCGAATAAATTTACAATTGCAGGTATGGGAGAAGATTTCTCAAAAAATTTAGGACTCAATTACCGGCAAGTTGTGAACTTAGGCTTAATTATAGCAGCACTTGTTACAGCGTCTGTTGTGCTATCTGTTGGAATGATACCATTTTTAGGTCTGATTATTCCAAATATAGTTACAATTTATCAAGGTGATCATTTACAAAAAAGTTTAATACATACTGCAGTCTTAGGAGCAGTTTTTGTTTTAGCGTGTGATGTTATTGGAAGAATTATTATTTATCCATATGAAATTCCAATTAGTTTAACAGTTGGCGTTATTGGTACAGGTATTTTTGTCTACTTGTTATTAAGGAGAAAAAAATATGGGTTATAAAAAGAAGACAATAATCCTCGGCGCTATTGCACTGTTACTTTCACTTTTATATATTTTTTATGATTTAACGGGTAATATAAGTTATATTTTACCAAAACGAGTGATTAAAGTTGTTGCAATCATTTTAACAGGTGGAGCAATTGCTTTTTCAACAACTATTTTCATGACAATAACAAATAACCGAATATTAACACCAAGCGTGATGGGGCTAGATTCGCTTTATATGCTCACTCAAACAATTATGTTATTTTTACTTGGTGCAAACTCACTCGTCATGATGAACAGCAACGTGAATTATTTAATTTCAATTGGAGCTATGATAATATTCGCGCTTCTATTCTTCCGGTTACTCTTTAGAGGTGAAGGCAATAATATTTACTATCTATTACTAATCGGAATGATTTTAGGAACATTTTTTAGTAGCTTTACTTCTTTTATGCAAGTGTTAATCGATCCAAACGAGTTTATGCTCGTCCAAGATAAGATGTTTGCAAGTATTAATAATGTAAACACGAACCTCGTTTATCTATCGATTGTGCTTATACTTTTAGTTATAATTTACTTTTTACGCTTTTATAAGTATTTAGATGTTTTAGCTTTAGGAAAAGATCAAGCGACAAATTTGGGTGTTCCTTATAATTATGTCGTTAAGCGTTTGCTAATTATCTCAGCTGTATTGATTTCTATCGCAACAGCACTAATCGGTCCGATCACATTTCTTGGTTTAATCGTTGTTAACATATCTTATGAGTTTTTAAAAACATATAAACATGCCTATATTATTTTAGGTTCTGTCTTCATCAGTATCATTGCATTAATTGGTGGGCAGTTTATTGTCGAAAAGGTATTTTCTTTCCAAACAACAGTAAGCGTAATTATTAATTTTGTCGGCGGTATTTATTTCATCTATCTACTATTAAAGGAGAATAAAACATGGTAACTGTAGAAAGTGTAACTAAAAAGTATAATGACAAAAGTGTAATTGAGGATGTTTCATTAAAAATTGAACGGGGGACAATTACTTCATTTATCGGACCAAATGGTGCAGGTAAAAGTACTTTGATTTCAATGATTAGTCGTCTGATTTCAAGAGATGCAGGAGAAATTACAATCGAAGGTGAAAACATAAAGAATATAAAAGATAGCGATTTAGCTAAAAAGATTTCTATTTTAAAGCAATCAAATTCAACTAATGTCAAACTAACGATTAGAGAACTTGTTTCATTTGGACGCTTCCCTCATTCACAAGGTCGTTTAAAAAAAGCTGATTGGCTAAAAGTAGATGAAGCAATTGAGTATATGGAATTAAAATCAATGGAAGATAAATATATGGATGAATTAAGTGGTGGTCAACGTCAAAGAGCTTATATTGCAATGATTTTAGCTCAAGATACAGATTATATTCTTCTTGACGAGCCATTAAATAATCTAGATATGAGACACTCCGTTCAAATTATGAAAACACTGAGAAGATTAGTTGATGAATTAGGTAAAACAATCATTATCGTTATTCATGATATTAATTTTGCTTCGTGTTATTCTGATCAAATTGTCGCTTTAAAAAATGGTGAAATTGTTAAACACGGAAGAACGTGTGATGTCATTGATGAATGTGTCTTAAAAGATATTTATGACATGGATATTGAAATTAAAGAAATTGATAATCAAAAAATTTGTGTATATTACTAAAAATTAATTTAAAATAGGAAGAAGGAATGAAAATGAAGAAGTTTTTAACATTGATTATAGTTGGAGTATTTGCTTTAGCGTTAGCAGCTTGTGGTGGAACAGGTGAAAGCGAAGCAACAGAAAAAGAAGGAAAAGAAAAAGAAGAGTCAAGTGAAGTCGTTGTAGAGCATGAACTAGGTGAAACGACAGTTCAAAAGAATCCAGAAAAAGTCGTTGTCTTTGACTTTGGTTCATTAGATACATTAGATAAATTAGAAATTGATGTAGCAGCAATTCCTCAAGAAAATGTACCTTCATATTTAGAAAAATATGCAGGAGATGAATATGAAAATGTTGGCGGCTTAAAAGAACCAGACTTTGAAAAACTTTCAGAAGTTGATCCTGACTTAATTATTATTTCAGGACGTCAAGCAGATTTATATGATCAGTTATCAGAACTTGCTCCGACAATTTATTTAGGTGTTGATACGACAGATTACATGAATTCATTTGAAAAAAATGTTGGTGTAATCGGTGAGATATTCGAAAAAGAAGATGAAGCAAAAGCTGAATTAGATGTAATACAAGAACAAGTTGATGCAACAGCTAAAAAAGCTGAAGAAGCTGATAAGTCAGGTTTAATTATTTTAGCAAATGATGATAAAATTAGTGCATATGGACCGAGTTCACGTTTTGGTTTAATTCATGATATATTAGGTGTAACGCCAATTGATGAAGATATTGAAGCGTCAACACACGGTATGAACGTATCATTTGAATATGTTACAGAAAAAGATCCAGATATGCTTTATGTTGTTGACCGTGGTGCGGTTGTAGGTGGCGAATCATCTGCCGCAATCATTGTGGAAAATAAATTAATGGAAAAAACAAAAGCCTATAAAGAAGATAACATTATTTATCTTGATCCTGAATATTGGTATCTATCAGGCGGCGGTTTAGAATCGGTTGCTAAAATGGTAGAAGAAGTTGACGAAAGCCTCTAAGTAAAAATGCTTAATTGAAAATATATATATATAAAAGGTTGCCATCGCACAAAACCCTTTGTGTAGCGGCAACCTTTTTTTATTTTATAATCACATAAAACAATCAAACTAACATTACGAAATAAAAAACCAAAAAACTTTAGTTGTTTCTTTACTTAAATTCTTCCATGTTCGTGGTTCATTACTTGGATAAGTAATGGTATCACCTGGATTTAAAATATAGTTTTTGTTTCCAAAAGTTATTTCGAGTTTTCCTTCTAAAAGACTAAGCGACTCTACTTTGTTAAAACTAGAGTATGCTTCTCCACTTTCACCATGAGGTACAATTTCAGTATAAAAAGATTTAAGTTTATCAGAAGAATTACTAAGTACATAGTCTACAGTTTGTCCATCTGGATAAAATATTCGAGGTCGATTTTCTTTCCGGATAACTGAAATTTTGTCTTTTTTATTATTTTCTATTTCAGCAAATAAAGAAGATACTGTAATTCCAAGTGCATTTGTTATTTTATGTATTGTTCCGAGAGAACCTTTAGTTAAACCTCGTTCAAATTGACTTATAAAACTAGGTGTAAAACCTGTCGTTTCTGCTAAAGCGTTGATTGTTATGTCTTTATCTAATCTTATTATTCGTAATTGTTCACCTAAATCATCATAAATTTCAGAAATAACTAACTCCTCCTTGACAAAAAGATGGCGGTTACATTACTATATTAATTATTACTTAATTAACTAATACTTAATTAACTAATATTTATAAAAGTAATAGATAAAGTATACAGATAAATTTAAAAGAATACAATAGTTCAAGAGATTACGAATAAGGGGGTAATTAATATGGTGGGAGAATTTATTTTTTCGATAATGTTTGGAAGCGCTTTAATAGCCATGGGATTTGTAGCTAAAACATTTATTAGTCGTATGGAAAAAGAAGGGAAAAAATAACTTGATGAATTATAAAGGGGGATACTTAAATGGTTTTTATGGCAGGAATAATTATTTCTTTTCTAGTATATGTATTAATAGGTGTTGTATTATCTAAAAGAATAAAGACTAGTGAAGATTATTATGTTTCAGGACGAAGTGGAAACACTTTAATGATCACAGGAATGCTAGTAGCTTCATTTCTTAGTACAGTTTCATTTATGGGTGAAGTAGGATTTTCATATGAAGGTTATGTTATTCCACTATTAATTTTAGTTATTTTTAATGCGAGTGGTTATGTATTTGGTGTTTTTCTTTTTGGTAGGTATTTAAGACGAAGTCGGTCGTTAACAGTTCCAGAATTTTTTGGAAATCGATTTAATTCAAAAAAAGTGAGATTAGCAGCGGCTATTACAACTGTTATTGGAATTTCAGCTTATTTAGTAGCAGTTACTCAAGGTGCCTCAATACTTTTATCTGAAATATTTGATATACCTTATGTTTTTGCTTTAGTTATTATGTGGTTAGTTTATTCTTCATTCACAGTTCTTTCTGGTGCAAAAGGCGTTATGGTAAATGATACAATAATGTTCTTTATTTTTTCAATAGCAGCATATATTTCATTTCCTTTTATTATTAAAGCAACAGGCGGATTTCCAAATGCTATTGTCAATGCAGCGAATATTATAGAAAAGCCAGATTTGTTTTCTTGGAATGGTGTTACAGGACCAAATAATTATATGGGTAGTCCATCTGAAGTATTAATGTGGTCGATTACATTAGGCCTTGTATGGGGGTCAGTTGTTGCAATTAGTCCTTGGCAAAGTAGTCGTTATTTAATGGCTAAAAGTGAGCATGTTTCAATTAGATCAGGAATTTGGGCAATGATTTCTATTTTTATGATTTATTTATTTTTACATATAAGTATGGGAGCAGTAAACAATGTTAATACAGCAATTGAACCTGTCGAGAAAGTATTTATTTGGTCAGCAATGAATTTAGTACCAACTTGGCTTGGAGTCATTATTGTAAGTGGTATTATGGCAGCGGCACTATCGTCGTGTGCTACATTTTTACAGTTAATAGGTAGTAGTGTGGCTAAAGATATTTTTGAGCAAACGCGAAAAGAAAGAATGACAGATAGAGATGTGTTGAAAGTCAGTAGAATATCAATGATTCTTGTAAGTATTATTATATTATTTGTAGGTATTTTGCAACCTCCTTCAGTGATGTGGATTGGGTATTTTGCAGCAACTTTATTTGCAGCTTCGTGGGGGCCGATTGCTTTTTCAAGTATATTTTCTAGCAAAGTGACTAAAGAAGGAGCGTTTTGGAGTATTATATTTGGTTTTTCGGGTGTTATATTAGGAGAAGTTATAGGTATGTTTGTTAATTTACCTGTATTCTTACACCCAGTAATTATTGGAGCTATCCTAGGTGTATTAGCTTTAGTAATTGGCTCTAAATTTGGGATAATCACAGAAGAAGAAAAAATGTACAGAGAAAGTTTATTAGTGCGTCCAATTGAATCAAATGAAAAAGAAGAGATGGCTATTACTAAACGTTATCCATACTACTTAATGATTAGTGGTGTCTTTGTCATTATTATTACATTCACATTTTATTATTATCCGTTAACTTTACAATAGAAAGGGGTTAAAAAATTATGAATTATAAAGAGTTATTTTCGGAAGTAGAAATAGGAAATACGAAGGTGAAAAACAGAATTTTAACGACAGCCCATCAAACAAATCATGTAGTTGATGGAATTCCAACGGAGGGTTTAATTGCTTATCATGAAGCCAGAGCCAAAGGTGGAGTTGGTTTAATGGTGCTAGAAGCAGCAGCGATTCATGAATCTGGTATGTTGACTCGTAGTACTATTGCAGCATTCGATCCGAAAATAAAAACTGCATATGAGAAGATAATGAATTCAGTTAAACCGTATGGTTCACGTATTTTTGTCCAACTGTTTCATGCAGGAAGAGAGGTTGTTTCAAGTGATTACCGAAAAGCAGCACTTGCGCCTTCAGCAGTACCGAGCTTGCGTTTTAGTACAATGCCAAAACCAATGAACCGTGAAGAAATTCATGATGTAATAGAAGGGTTTAGATTGTCAGCAAAATACGCTAAAGAAGGCGGACTTGATGGGATTGAAGTGTGTTGTTCACATGGTTATTTACCAGCTCAATTCTGGAGTGACCAAACGAACTTAAGAACGGATGAATATGGCGGGTCATTTGAGAATAGAATGCGTTTTATTGTAGAAGTTATCAATGGAATTTGGGAAACTGTAGGCGAGGATTTTACTGTTGGAATTAGAATGAGTTCGAATGAAATGACAATGGATGGAAAAAAAGTAAAAGATGCAGTTGAGATTGTTGAGTATTTAGTAGAACAAACTCGGGTTGATTTTATTAATGTTACTGCTGGAGATTCAAGCACGTATGCGGGGTCAACTCATATTGTTCCACCATCACCAATGAAGCAAGCATATTTATCAGCAGATAGTTTTAAAGTTAGAATGGCAGGTGCGGTTCCTGTATTTGTCGGGTCGCGAATTGTTGATCCTGGACAAGGAAACGATATTATTAAATCAGGTAAAGCAGATATGGTAAGTATGACTCGTGCAACAATTGTAGATCCAGCGATGCCTAATAAAGCGGCAGCAGGTGATTTACAATTAATTGATGCATGTATTGGGTGCTTGCAAGCGTGTATTGGAAATTATCATAAAGGCCTTACCATCGGGTGTATTCAAAATCCACAAGCAGGGAAAGAAAATGAAGAAAAAGCATATTTAGAAAAAAAGCGGCATAAGGAATCTATTGTTGTTATAGGTGCAGGGCCAGGTGGATTAGAAGCTGCAATATCTGCAGATTCGCAAGGACATGATGTAACTCTGATAGATACAGAGGATGCCATTGGTGGGTTACTTTTAAAAATGCGTCGAGGTCCAATGCGTCAAGAAATGGCTGACTCGATGATTGATAATTATTTAAAACAAGTTGATCAATCTTCGATTACATTAAAATTAAAAACAGAAGCAACAAAAGAAATTTTGATGGAAATGAATCCAGATTCAATTATTTGTGCAACAGGCTCACGTCCTTATATGCCTAATAAAGAAGGGATGACAGACGAACGCGTTAAATCAGTAGATGAATTATTTAATAATCAAGCAAAAGTTGAAAAATTAGAAACGGTTATTATTGTTGATTTTATTGGTGATTGGGGAGCTCTAGAAGCGGCTTTATATGCAGCTGAAAAAGGAGCGGAAGTAACTTTAGTTACTTCTCGCTTATATGCAGCTGAAGGAGTTCCACAATATTTACGTAATGAATATATAAAACGATTAAATGAATTGAAAGTTAATATTATAGCTCAACATGACTTAGGTGGGATTACAAAAGAAGGACTAGTAATTCGTAATTTGTTTGATTTTGCAAGACAAATCATTGAAAAATTTGATCATGTATTCCTTTCATATGGACGCATTCCTAATTTAGAACTTTATGAATCAATAAAAAATATAGCAGAAAATGTTTATTCAATTGGTGATTGTTTAGCTCCTCGTACAATAGAAGAAGCTACACTCGAAGGATATCGAACAGCTATGAGAATAGGGACTGATGAAGCTAAACAGAGTGTTATGAGTTAGTGAAATATGTATGAAAATAGAAAATGCGAAGTTCATCTGAACTTCGTATTTTTTTATTATAACTTAAAACATAAAGAAGCTTATTTTGTAGCTTAATATGAAGTATGTTAAAGTTTAAAGAGGAATATATTTTACAAAAAAATGTCTCTTTTTTCTTTTTAATAAGTAGATTGACTGGACATAGATGATGGAAAGCTGATGGTGGTATTGGAATGCAATTAGGTATTAAAAATCAAGAAAGAT
The DNA here is from genome assembly GCA_029257405.1 of Caryophanales bacterium. Classification (GTDB taxonomy): domain Bacteria; phylum Bacillota; class Bacilli; order Bacillales; family Amphibacillaceae; genus Pseudogracilibacillus. The sequence continues at coordinate 15,221 of JARIBO010000063.1, read as the reverse complement.
CAGAACGGGATTTATTTATATTATTAATTGGAATTGTTTTAATAGGAGCTAATTTACGTGCTCCACTTACTTCGGTAGGAGCGTTAATTCCATTTATAAGAGATGATTTAGGTGTGAGTAATGCTTTAGTAGGAACGGTAACAACGCTTCCGCTTCTTGCATTTGCATTAGTATCACCATTTGTTCCTAAAATCGCGAACCGTTTCGGAATGGAAAAAACGATTTTTGTTTCGATGTTAATTTTAATTGCAGGTATTATTTTACGTTCAATTACAGGGGTTGTCACCTTATTTTCAGGAACGATGCTAATTGGTGTTGCGATTGCTTTTGGCAACGTGCTGTTACCAGGTTTAATCAAAATGAGTTTTCCATTAAAAATTGGTTTAATTACAGCTTTTTACGCTGTTTCGATGAATTTATTTGGTGCATTCGCATCAGGTTTAAGTGTACCAATCTCTAATATTGGAAATCTTGGTTGGCAAGGTGCTCTAGGAGCTTGGGTTTTGCTTGCGGTAATTGCACTTATTGTCTGGTCTTTACAACTTAAAAATCAAGCAGATCTACCTAAGTTTGACACAAATCAAACAACTAAAAAAACAAATATGTGGAAGTCAAAAACAGCCTGGCAAGTAACTGTTTTCATGGGCTTACAATCACTGATGTTTTATACGGTTCTTACCTGGCTACCAGAAATTTTACAGTTAAATGGTTATAGCTCGAGTGGAGCTGGATGGATGCTTTCAATCATGCAATTTGCTCTAATTCCGATGACTTTTATCGTGCCAATATTAGCAGGTAAACTCGTGAATCAAAAGAAATTGAGTATCATAGTTGGAAGTTTATTTATTCTTGGTGTTTTAGGTTTAATTCAAGGGCATGCAGTCGTTATTGTAATTGCAGTTATGTTTTTAGGAATAGCTAGTGGGAGTGCCTTTAGTTTATCGATGATGTTCTTTACCCTAAGAACAAAAGACGGCTATGAAGCTTCAGAATTATCGGGTATGGCTCAATCAATCGGTTATTTATTAGCTGCAACTGGACCGATGCTTTTTGGTGGTTTATACGATTTAACAGGTAGCTGGTCGATTCCATTGTTTATGTTACTGATTGTCGCAAGTATTATTTTAATTGTAGGTACGCTAGCAGGAAGAGATGTTGTGATTGATTAATTAGAAAATTCAAATTAGTTGTTGACAAAGAAAAAAATGAATGCTATGGTTTAGTTAGTTAAAAAATAATATATTCACTCTTAAAGCACTCCAACTTTAAATTCGTGAATAGTTAATTTTTTTGTAGGGGAAATCTACTTAATAAAATAACAAAACTGTTATATTACTCTGACTCTATTTTGAAAGTATCAATAGAGCGATTAAAGTACATATAAGCCAGTTGATTTTTAGTCTATCTTTAAATATGGACTAACAATTAATTGGCTTTTTTATTTGGCAGATTATCTACCTTAAAATTATCTAGGAGGAATATATTCATGAGTACACAAACAATGGTTAAAGGTTCATTTATTCAAAAACAAGCAAATTTCGAGGTTAAGGAACATCCACAATCAGAGCGTCTTTATCATATCGAGATTGCACCAAAAGCAATTGAAAGTTTCTTAAAAGAAGTTAAAGAAAAAGACATCTCAGTAGAAAGACTAGAATATACACCATATGAACGTTTAATTATTGCATCATTACTCGAAGATCATGTAGGTGAAGGATTCGGAACAATTCTTAGAAGTATTGTTCACGACCGTGAAACAGGTGGATTTACACTTGGACTAGAAGGTGTTACTAAAGATACAGATGAGTACGTTATCTTTGCAACAGCAATTTCACAACACGTTGGATCACCTAACTTTGACGCGATGACTAATAAATATTATGCACGCTTCCAAGTAAAAGATACAGACGATAGTGATTCATACTTACGTCAAGCCTACCGTTTATTTACAATGCATACGGATGGTACATTTGTAGATGAGCCAACAGACTGGTTATTAATGATGAAAATGATTGAAGAAAACGCAGTAGGTGGCGAGTCAAGACTCTTACACTTAGATGACTGGGGCGAGTTAGATAAATACGCTAATCACCCACTTGCAGCACATAAATTTACTTACACTGCACCACCAAGTAAAAATGTAACGCAAACAGTTGACCGTGCTACTTTCTTTAAAGTTAATGATAAACCATGTATTTGCTATATCGATCAGTTTGTTTATCCTGAAACAATCGAACAAGCAAAATATTTAAAAGGATTATCTGACTCAATGGAAAATGACGAAAGTGTAATTGAATTAGGCCTTCCAGTAGGGGACTTAGTTGTACTAAACAACTTATTCTGGTTACATGGTCGAGCAGCATTTGAAAAGAATGAAAATTTAAATCGTGAATTAATGCGTCAAAGAGGACGCTTTGTAGAATAATATAGATATTTGATAAAGCACCTTTAAGTTATAAAGGTGCTTTATTTTTATCAGATTTCATTTAATTAGGGGGAAGAATAAATGTATGATGTTGTAATTGTAGGTGGCGGTATTGTTGGACTTTCAACAGGAATGGCTATTTACGAAAAGTATCCTGGAATTAAGTTATTAGTTATTGAAAAAGAGTCAGAAATAGCAATGCACCAAACAGGGAATAATAGTGGTGTTATTCATTCGGGTATTTATTATACGCCTGGAAGCTTTAAAGCAAGATTTGCTAAACAAGGTAGTAAGGACATGCAAGAATTTTGTAAAAAACACGATATAGCATACGATATGTGTGGGAAAGTTATTGTTGCTTCAAATGCAGAAGAGTTACCACTTTTAGACGACTTATATGAACGCGGATTAGAAAATGAATTAGATATAGAAAAAATAGACCGAGCACGTTTAAAAGAACTTGAACCACATGTTGCTGGTGTAGCGGGTATTCACGTGCCACAAGCAGGGATTGTTAATTATACTGAAGTAAGTAAGAAGTTCGCTGAAATTATTAAAGATAATGGCGGGGAAATATTACTTGAAACAGAGCTAATCAAGATAAATGAACATAGTGATTCAGTCACATTAGAAACAAGCAGAGGTCATTTTGAGGCTAAATTAGCTATCAATTGTGCCGGACTACATAGTGATCGTGTTGCAGAGGCAACGGGTTATAAAACAGATATGAAAATAGTTCCATTTAGAGGCGAATACTACGTACTTAAACCTGAAAAACGGGATTTAGTTAAAAACTTAATCTATCCAGTCCCGAATCCAAAGTTTCCATTTTTAGGTGTTCATTTTACACGCATGATTGGTGGAACGATTGAAGCGGGCCCTAACGCAGTGTTAGGTTTTAAGCGTGAAGGGTATAAAAAGACAGATATTAATGTAAAAGATACCTTAGAATCAATTATGTTCCCTGGTTTATGGAAACTCGGTGGCAAATTTATGAAAGAAGGTATTTCTGAGTATGCACGTTCGTTTAGTAAAACAATGTTCACAAAAAGTTTACAAAAAATGATTCCAGAAATAACAGAAGACGATTTGATTCCAGCTCCAGCTGGCGTAAGAGCACAAGCAATTACAAGTGATGGTCAAATGGTCGATGATTTTGAAATCATCCAAGGAAAACGTTCAATCCATGTTTGTAATGCGCCATCACCAGCTGCAACCGCATCAATCGGAATTGGTAAAGAAGTAGCGAGTAGGGTTAAGTTATAAATAAAAATGTTATCTATTTAAGTTATTTAAAACTTATATAGATGACATTTTTTTATATATTAAAATAAAGCTCATATTAATTTATAACACGCTCTGATAAAGTAAAAGAAAAGTCTGCATCTAATTTAACTTTAATCTCCTAAATAATTAACCACGATACTGAAACCCTAAATAAATAGCGAACCAGTAAAGTATAAATGCTATACTCTATACTATAAAGAAAATATTATAGAAAGTTTGTGTTTTATGAAGAGGATATTTTTATTTAGTTTGATACTATTCGTTTTGTTAATACCTGAATGGTCTAATAGCCAAGACAAAAATGATATTCCAATCTATAAAGTAGGATATATACCAGGATCTCCTCCTTACCAGTATGCTGAAAAAGGTCTAGCAAAGGGATTTAATGTAGATATAATGAATGAAATTGCTGAAAAACAAGGATTTGAATTAGCTTACTATCCAATGACACAAAAAAACATAATGGAATCAATTAAAACAGGTGAAATTGATATAATATTAGGAATACCTTATACGAAAAATAATAATGAAATTATGGATTTTACTGATTCATATGTAAATACTGAAATTAGTATACTTGCTCCTAAAGGAAGCGAAATTAATCAATTTGAAGATATTGATTCAGTTCGAGTTGCACTTCAAGCAAATACACTTGAATATGAATTTATGAAAAATATAAGAAATGTAGATTTGCACGTTTCACAGAAACAAGATGTTGGTTTAAAGCTACTAATAAAAAAACGTGCAGATATTTTTGTAGGTAATTACATGACGATGAAATATTTAATGAAAGAAAAAAGTATAGAAGCTGAATATGAAATTATTGAAGATAGATTGCTATCTTCAGATTATTCATTTGCGGTTCAAAAAGAAAACTATACTTTATTAAATCAATTAAATAAAGGTATTAATAAACTTAAATTATCTAGTGAATATTCAACTATATATAATAAATGGTTTGAAGCATTAGATACACCAATTAGTAAAAAACTTAAAAAGTTATTAGATTTTGTTGTCGTCTTGTTAATTATTAGTATAATTGTTTTCTTATTTAGTTTGCGATGGAATAGACAACTAAAAAAAGAAGTAAATCGTAAAACAAAAGATCTACAAGATATAAATGAATCACTTGAAATACAAATAAAAAAGACTAAAGAAAGTAATCAAATGAAAGAGCAAGTGCTGGAATCTAGTTTAAGGGGTGTAATCACTCTAGATATAAGTGGGAGAATTTTAACAATGAACACTGTGGCTTGCGATTTATTTGGTGTAAATAAATCGATTATAGGAAAAAAATTAAAAAATGAAATATTAATAGGAAATGAACTTCATGAAAAAATATATGGAGTTTTAGAAACAAAAGAAAGATATTTAGATCAAGAACTTAACATTAGTCAGTATACAAAAAATGTAGAGTATATAAAATATGATATCCAACCAATTTACAATATAGATCAAGATATCGCAGGGGTATTGTTATTTATATTAGATGTAACCCAAGACAAGAAATTACAAGATTATTTGTATGAAGAAGAAAAAAGTCAAGTCTTGATACAACTAGTTGCTGGGTTAGTTCATGAAATAAGAAACCCATTAACATCTATTAAAACTTTCGTTGAAATGATTCCGAGTAAGATAGATAATCTTGTTTTTAGAAATGAGATAGCAACTCATGTTCCACGAGAAATTGATAGATTAAATAAGCTCTTAGAGAGCTTAATTAACTATGCAAAACCAGGAGGCCAACATTCGAAAGTAATCTACTTAAGTGAATTATTAAAATCTACTGCGCTTTTATTTGCAAGTAATATAGAAAATAAAGGTTATAATTTAGAATTAAATATAGAAAGTGAGTTAAAGATAAAAGGTGATGAAGATCAAATCAAACAAGTGTTTATAAATATTATATTAAATGCAATGGAGTCAATTGATAATAGAAAAAAGAAATATAATAATGATAGGCCAACTATAACTATTAATCTTTTTAATAGAAAAAATAAAAATATTGTTGAAATTAGAGATAATGGAATTGGAATGTCAAAAGAAACATTAAATCATATTTTTGATCCATTCTATACAACAAAAGCAGAAGGTACTGGGCTAGGTTTAGGTATCTCAAGGCAGTTCATTAAAGAAAATAAGGGTGAAATATTTTTAGATAGCGAATTAGAAAAAGGTAGTACATTCACTTTAATCTTCATAAAATGGGGGAGTCACGATGAAGAAGATATTAATAATAGATGATGAAGAGGCTATTTGTTCATCACTTAAATTTGCATTAGAAGATGAATATGACATGTATACTGATACCGATCCGGTAAAAGGAATAAAGCGATTAAAAGAAAAGGATATTGATATTTGCTTGTTGGATTTGAAACTCGGTTCCATTGATGGATTAGAAGTTCTGTCGGAAATTAAAAATAAATATCCGTCAATCATTGTAATAATGATGACAGCCTATAGTTCAATAGCATCTTCAGTAGAAGCGTTAGAAGCAGGTGCATACTATTATTTAACTAAGCCTTTACGTATGGATGAATTGCGTTCAATTCTAAAAAAGTCTGTACATCTATTAGAGTTAAATGAACAAGTAGAATTCCTAAGTAAAGAATTGGAAGATAATATTTTAAATAAGATGATTGGAAAAAGCCCTAAGATGCGTCATGTATTTAAAATGATTGACAGAGTAAAAAATATAGATACAAGTGTATTAGTTACAGGTGAAAGTGGAACAGGTAAAGAATTGATTGTACAAGCAATTCATTATAGTGGGAATAGAAAAAATAACCGCTTAGAAGTAGTGAATTGTTCAGCTATTCCTGAACATTTACTTGAAAGTGAATTGTTTGGTCATAAAGCTGGCGCTTTTACAGGAGCATTAAATGACAGAGTCGGAAAATTTGAACTTGCAAAAGGTGGTACTATTTTCTTAGATGAAATAGGAGATATGCCACTAGAATTACAAGCAAAACTACTTAGAGTACTCCAACAAAAAGAAATAACGCCGTTAGGTGCTGAAAATTCAATTAAGTTAGATATACGTATTATCGCTGCTACGAACAAAGATTTAGATGAAGCGATAAAAAATGGGGAGTTTAGAGAAGATTTATATTACCGATTAAATGTTGTGAAAATTAGTTTGCCTCCATTAAGAAAAAGAAGAGAAGACCTCCCTTTATTAATTGATTATTATTTACGTTTCTTTAATAAAGAGTTAGATAAAAATGTTTTAGAATTTTCTCCAAAAGCACTAGAATGGTTATTGAATTACGATTATCCAGGTAATATCCGTGAACTTAAGAATATCATAGAGTTTGCTCTTGTTATGTCTAATGATAAAATAATCGAATTAAAAGATTTAAATCAACAATTAATACAAAAGTCACATAAAATTAACAATGAAGAAGCCGCAATAGAAAGTTTAATTGGACTTACATTAAAAGAAATAGAAGAAAAAGTGTTAATAGCAACTTTAGCTGCAAATAATAATCATAGAAAAAACACAGCAAAAATGTTAGGAATAAGCGAAAGGGGATTAAGGGGAAAATTAGAAAAAAACGAATAACCGGCAAAAGCTTCCGCCTAACTGGCAAAAAGTGCCGGTTTTTTTCTTTTTAATACAACGCTTTCATTTAAAGGTTATTAAATCAACAATAAAAATTTGGCATGATTATTGCAATGTAGTATAACAAGAAGATAAATAAGGGGGAATTTAAATGAAACGTATATTATTAATGTTTGTCGCTGTTCTAGTACTAGCTGCTTGTGGTGGGAACGGAAGTGAGGAAGCAGAAAAAAATGGAGAATCTAATTTAGAAGATTTATTTATAACAATTGCAACTGGAGGAACTTCAGGAGTTTATTATCCACTTGGTGCAAGTATTGGAACGATTTTAGAAGATGAAATAGGTGCCGAAACTTCAGTACAAGCTACACAAGCATCAGTTGAAAACGTTAATTTAATTTTAAATGGTCAAGCAGAATTAGCATTGATTACTGGAGATACAGCATATCAAGCTTATGAAGGTGTTGGACCTTTTGAAGATCAAGGAGCACAGGAAGATCTTAAAGCAATGGCTTCCTTATACCCTAATTATTTACAAGTTGTTACTACAGAAGATTCAGGTATCGAAACATTTAATGATTTAAAAGGAAAGAAAGTTGCAGTGGGAGCACCTAATTCAGGAACAGAACTAGCAGCTCAAGTCTTATTTGAAGGTCATGGCATGAGTTATGATGACATAACACCAGATTATTTATCTTTTGCAGAAGCAGTAGATCAAATGAAAAATGGACAAGTAGACGCTGCTATTTTAAGTAGTGGAATACCTAACTCGGGTCTAATGGACTTAGATACAACACATACAATAAAACTTATTCCAATTGAAGATGAAGCGATGAAAGAATTAACAGAAAAATATGCTTATTTAATAGAAACAGTTATCCCAGCAGACTCATATAGCGTAGAAGAAGATGTAAGTGCTATAGAAATAACGAACACAATGATTGTCAATCAAGACTTAAGTGAAGATGAGGTTTATGCAATTACTAAAGCGTTTTTTGAGAATTTAGATGTATTAAGTGAAACGCATAGTGTAGGTGAAGAGATAAAACTTGAAAAAGCAGCAGAGGGATTAAGTATTCCCTTACATCCAGGCGCAGAAAAGTATTATAAAGAAGAAGGAGTATTAGAGTGATTCAATATAAAAAGAGCCGAAATCGGCTCTTGCTTATTTTTTTATTATTTATAGCTGTCTTAATATTCAGTTATTTAACGTTTAATATGTTTAAAAATAAGGAAAAAGAATTAGTCATTTACGATCAAGAAACAAAAGAAGAATATGCTAGAACGGATCTAAATCCTAATGACTTTTTTACTGTAGAGTGGATACATTCAGTTGAACAAACTGAATGGAAAGAAAAACTAGAAATAAATGATGAAGATAAAATAATTTTAACTGAAACAAGATTTAAGTCATTTGGGTCAGGTGTTCCGAATGAAAAGGCGGGTAAAATTATGGTAAAAGATGGCTATGTTATTATGACGGATCTTTATGAAGAGAAAGAATTTTATCAATGGATTCATTCTCATAATGCAAATTTTAAAATAAAAAAGAATAATAACGTTTTTTTACAAACAAAAGATATACCACATCACCACAAAGCTGAAATTATTATAGAATGAGAGGGATATTATGTCGAATAAAATAAATGAATCAGAACAGGAAATTATCGGAGGACATGAAGCAATTTTAGAGAAATATGACGCAGAATCAAGATTTAGAAAATTTACTAATAATAATGTTACCCGAGTAATTTCATCAATAGCTGTTTTTTTAGCATTATATCATTTATATACTTCAGCATTAGGTACACCAGCAACATTAAAGCACCGTGCGTTACACGTATCAGTTGTATTATGTTTAATATTCCTTTTATATCCAGCAAATCGCTTTGCAAATAGGCATAAATTAGCTTGGTATGATATTGTATTGGCAATAGTATCTCTATCAACGGCAGTTTACATATTTGTAGATTATTTAGAAATCATTAATCGTGGTGGTATACCCAATAATTTAGATGTATTTTTTGGTGTTATATTAACCATATTAGTGCTTGAAGCTGCTAGAAGAATGACAGGTTGGGCATTACCTATATTAGCAGTATTATTTTTTATTTATGCTTTATTTGGAAGGGCGTTCTCAGGGATATTTAGGCATCGAGGATATGAATGGGACACAGTAATTAATCAGTTATATGTTACAACTGAAGGTATATATGGAACAGCAATTGGAGTTTCAGCTACTTACATTTTTCTGTTTATTTTATTTGGTGCAGTATTAGGACGTTCTGGTATGGCACAATTTTTTAATGATATTGCAATAGCAATAGCAGGACGTACAAAAGGTGGGCCAGCTAAGGTTGCTGTTTTAGCAAGTGGTTTCTTAGGTAGTATTAATGGTTCAGCTTTAGCCAACGTTGTTACAACGGGGACATTTACGATTCCACTTATGAAACGAATAGGTTATAAAAGAGAATTTGCAGGAGCTGTTGAATCAACAGCCTCAGTTGGAGGACAAATATTGCCTCCGGTAATGGGTGCTGCGGCATTTATAATGGCGGAAGTGCTGAGTATACCTTATACAACGATAGCGTTAGCAGCTATTTTACCTGCTGGTTTATACTTTACAGGTGTTATTACACAAATCCATTTACGGGCATCTAAAAATGGTTTAAAAGGTATGGAAAAATCAGAAATACCTAAGATATCCGAAGTTATGAAAGAAAGGGGACATTTAGTTTTTCCTCTACTATTTTTAATATATATGTTGTTTTTCAGTGGAAAAACAATCATATTTGCTGCATTTTGGACAATCATAGCAACAATTGTTATTGCACAATTACGTAAAACGACACGTATGACATTTAAAGACTTAATAGGAGCACTTGAAGATGGATCGCGTTCAGCATTATCTGTTGCAATTGCATGTGCTGCAGTAGGTATTATTGTAGGAGTGACGACTTTAACTGGATTTGGTTTAAAATTAGCTAATGGAATTGTAATGATTGGTGGAGGTAGTTTATTCTTAACGCTAGTATTTACAATGGTCGCTTCGATAGTTTTAGGTATGGGGTTACCAAGCATTCCAACTTATATCATTACCTCAACTATGGCTGCGCCTGCGCTAGTACAACTAGGAATTCAGCCATTTGTGGCACATATGTTTGTGTTCTATTTCGGAATATTTGCTAATTTAACACCTCCTGTTGCATTAGCAGCTTTTGCAGCAGCTGGCATTTCTGGAGGGGACCCAATGCGAACCGGTTTTGCCTCCATGAAGTTGGCAATCGCAGGATTTATTGTTCCATTTGCATTTGTATATAATAGTTCCTTATTATTAATTGATACAAATGTTACAAATGGAATAATTATTGCGATTACATCATTTATAGGTGTAATTATGCTGGGAATTGCAGCTGAAGGTTATATGTTAAAACATTTAAATTGGATTTTTAGAATAATAATTTTCAGTGGAGCTATTTTCTTGATTATTCCAAATGTTTATTTAGATTTAGTAGGAATTATTATTTTAGTTGCAATATTCTTGTTCCAATATATTTCACTTAAAAAGAATGAAAAAGTAGCTTATGCTAGTTAACTAAATTATATCTACAACTTTAAACTATCTTATTATTTAAAAGGCATAAATAAAAACAAGTACATTAATTGATGTGCACCCCATTAGTTAGACCAAAATAACTAATGGGGTGTTTTTATATTTTAACTGAAAATAAATCCATGTTTGTAATGCGCCATCACCAGCTGCAACCGCATCAATCGGAATTGGTAAAGAAGTAGCGAGTAGGGTTAAGTTATAAAATTATTCGTACATAATTTTATTTAAACGCCTAACTGCTTTTGAGATATCATCAAAATTAATCGAAGAGAAGCCAATAACGAGAACAATTTCTTTATTAGGTTCTCTTTTTGGTGATTCAAAAGTAAAACGCCTAATTGTATGGACGTCAAGTTGATGTTTTTTAGCTGCTGCTTCTACTTCATCATATGACTTATTTGTTTTAAATGAAGCCGTGAAGTGAAGTCCAGCAGGTACATCATTAATTGTAATGTTCTCTTTAAAAAGAGACGTTAATTGTTTGATCAGTTCATTTCGTTTCTTTTCATAAACCAAATTCATTCTTTTTATATGTTGTAAGTATTTACCCTCTAAAATAAATTCATTAAGAGTAAATAAACTGAAGACATTATTATAAGGAAGTAATTTATTATAATGTTTGCGGTAAATTCTGAGTAATGGGTATGGTAATACCATATAACTAATTCTAAATCCCATCAGTAATGATTTAGAAAATGATCCCATATAAATAACTTTTTGATTAAAATCTAAACTCTGTAAAGAAGGTATGTTATCGGTTTGATATTTAAACTCGCTATCATAATCATCTTCAATAATATAGTGATTAGGTTTTTTTGTTGTCCAATTTAACAAGTCAAATCGTTTAGAAATAGGCATAATCGCACCTGTAGGGAATTGATGTGATGGCGTAAGAAAAACAGTATTGGCGTTTGATTGTTTTACTTCATCAACTGAGATTCCATTTTCATCAACAGAAATAGGATTAATTTTTGCATTTAATTGCTCCATTAAGCCATAAAGCCTTTGGTATCCTGGGTTTTCTACGGCAATAGTTAATGGTTCGTCACTTGCGATTTGTAAAACATTTAATGCTTGTTCGACTAATGTTTGTGTACCTACACTAATGATAATCTGTTCAGGTTCACAATCCACTCCGCGAGTGACATTAATCATTTTTGAGAGTGTTTGACGAACTGCAAGTGGCCCTTGTTGATGCGTAATGTGACCTAAATGTTGTTGGTGTTTTTTTAATGCAGTTTGCTGAGATTTAAACCATTCTTTAAAAGGGAACAAATCAACATCTGTATCCATATGAGATAAAGAAAGTTGATTCGGATTATCTTTTATTACCGTTTCTTTTAAATCATTAGGAAGTAATTGATTTTTACTTGATTTGGGTCGAGATAATTCGACAATTTCTTCAACAAAATACCCACTTCGTTCAATTGTATAAATATACCCTTCAACTAAAAGTTGCTCGTATGCGCTTGTGATTGTATTGACACTGACGCCAAGTTGATTGGCTAAGTTACGTTTAGAAGGTAGTTTATCACCTTCATTAATTTTATTTCTTAAGATTTTATTTTTAATTTTTTCATAAATTTCACGGTATAAATATTCATAATTGGAATCGTTATCTAATTTAATAAAAAACATAAAATTCGCCTCCATCTGGTACCATTTAATATTCCATTTTGGTGCTTCCTATATTACCAAAACGTTGCTATAATTGCCATAATAAATTAAAAGGAGTTGTTTTATTATGACTAATACTATCAAACTATCAAGAACACAGGAACTACAAGATAAACGTAAGAAGTACGTTACGCGCGCAGTTGGAAACGGTAACTTAAACATTGCTAAAAAAGCTGAAGGTGCAACAATTACTGATGTGGAAGGAAAAGAGTGGATCGATTTTGCTGCAGCTATTGGAACGTTAAACGTTGGGCATAGCCATCCAAGAATAACTGACGCAGTAAAAAAACAAGTGGACCACTTTTTACATCCAGGCTTTAACGTAATCATGTATGAGTCATACATAGAACTTGCAGAAAAGTTATGTCAAATTGCTCCAGTTAACTATGAAAAAAGTGCAGTATTATTAAATACAGGAGCAGAAGCGGTAGAAAATGCTGTTAAAATTGCGCGTAAATATACAGGTCGTAAAGCTGTTGTTTCTTTCACAAGAGGATTCCATGGCCGTACTAACTTAACAATGGGTATGACGAGTAAAGTTAAGCCTTATAAATTAGGTTTTGGACCCTTTACACCAGAATTATATCAAGCGCCATTCCCATACATGTATAAAAAGCCAGAAGGTATAACAGAAGAAGCATTTATTGATCAAAGTATTGCTGAATTTAAGCATTTCTTTATCTCAACAGTCGCTCCAGAGGATGTTGCATGTGTAATTATTGAGCCTGTTCAAGGAGAGGGTGGATTTATTATACCTCCGAAAAAATTCATTAAAGCAGTAGAACAATTCTGTAAAGAAAATGGGATTGTATTTATTGCTGATGAGATTCAAACTGGTTTTGGACGTACAGGTAAAATGTTTGCAAGCGAACACTTTGATATTGAACCAGATTTAATTACATTATCTAAGTCACTCGCAGCAGGTCTTCCCTTAAGTGCTGTTGTCGGACGTAAAGAGATGATTGACTCACCTAACCCAGGTGAATTAGGCGGGACTTATTCAGGTAGTCCAGTAGCTTGTGCAGCTGCTTTAGAAGTTATTAATATTATTGAAGATGAGAACTTAGTAGAAAAAGCAGAAAACATTGGCGCAAAAATTGAAACAGTTTTAACTGAGTTATCAGAGCAATATAATTTTGTAGGTGAAGTTAGAAGATTAGGTGCAATGGTTGCGGTTGAAATTGTAGAAAGTAAAGAATCAAAAGCACCAGATGCAGCGAAAACAAATGCAATTGCAAAATATGCAAATGATAATGGTTTATTACTATTAACAGCAGGAATTAACAGTAACGTGATTCGTTTCTTAACTCCGCTTGTTATTACTGATGATGAATTAGAAAAAGGTTTTGCTATCTTAAAAGATTCATTCAAGTCTGTCAACTAAATTTAAAAGGGGTTGGAAAGTAAATGTCTGAACAAATCATTGTTAAAAATCCTGCAACAGGAGAAGTTATCGAAAAAATTAAAAAGCATACAGTGGAAGAAATAAATGCTGCAATTGCAACAGGGGAAAAAGCGTTTAAAACTTGGAAAGAAGTGAACGCAAACGAAAAGTCACGCCTTTTAAGAAACTGGGCTGATTTAATTATAAAAAATCTTGATGAACTAGCTGAAATTATTACAAGTGAAAATGGTAAGCCACTAGCTGAAGCAAAAGGCGAACTCAAATCAGGTGTGAGTTATATTGAGTGGTACGCTGAAGAAGCGAAGCGAATTTATGGTCGTACTGTTCCAGCTAATAGCGGCGATAAGCGCATTTTAGTGACGAAGCAACCAATTGGTCTTGTTGCAGCAATCACGCCTTGGAACTTCCCTGGATCGATGATGCTTAGAAAAGCAGCGCCAGCGCTTGCGGCAGGTTGTACGTTTATTGTGAAACCAGCAGTGGAAACACCACTAACTACCGTTCGTTTAATTGAGCTTGCTCATGAAGCAGGATTTGATAAAGAAGTAATCCAGTATGTTAATGGACGTGGAAGTGTCGTAGGTGAATTATTTACAGGAAGCAAAGCAATTAAAAAAATTACCTTTACCGGATCGACAAATGTTGGTAAAATATTAATGCGCGATAGTGCGTCAACAGTGAAGAGTTTAACGATGGAACTAGGCGGTCACGCACCTGTTATTGTTTGTGATGATGCAGATATTGACTTTGCAGTTGAGCAAACAGTTATTACTAAATTCCGTAACGCTGGACAAACTTGCGTCTGTGCAAATCGAATTTTAGTTCATGAATCAATTCTTGATGAATTTACAGAAAAATTATCAAAACAAGTAAGTGCTTTAACGATGGGTAACGGTTTAAACGCAGAAACTGAAATCGGTCCTGTTATTAATAAAGATAGTTATGATAAAATCATCAACCAAATTGATGATGCGGTATCTAAAGGTGCAGAAGTAACGACAAAGAACCAAGATAAGCATTCTTCAGATAACGAAGCTTATTTTGTCGCACCAACTATCTTAAAGAATGTTAATTTAGATATGCAAATTATGCACGAAGAAACATTTGGGCCTGTCGCTCCTTTAACGGCATTCAAAGAGTTATCAGAAGCAATCGAAATCGCAAACGATACACCTTACGGACTTGCATCTTACTTCTTTACAAATGATTATCGTACAGCAATTTATCTCCATGATAATTTAGATTACGG
>JARIBO010000058.1 GCA_029257405.1 Caryophanales bacterium | reverse complement strand
TTATTAATTTTCAAAATCTACTGCGTTTATTGCTCTTAGTAAATCGCTTTTACTTAAATAAAGTTCACTTAATTGTATTGGGTCTTCCCCGTCTTCTTGGGCCATTAATTTTACTGGTATATTTACTTCATGTACGGCAGTTTCTGGAAACTGCAACCATTTATCAGTTGTTAAACACGGCACATAACCTAGTCCATGTTCATTTAATTTTCTTTGTTCGTATGACACAGGAATCTGGATAACTTTTTCACTCATCTATGCATCCCTTTTCTTTGTCTAATAATTATCATTCAATTACTAAGGTATCATAAAAATGGCTAATAAAGTAAAAAAAAGTGATTTGTTCACACAATTGTTACTCTTTTATTCCCATTATTTGTTTCATTTTTCTATTTTGAATGTAATCAAAAAATGAACTTCTAAAGATTTTCTTTCTTAATTAATTGATTCGCATGCCCCGCTACTCCAAGCGCTAACTCATCTTTATTAATTGCTGTAAAATAGCAATTTAAATAAAATAGGCTGAGAGCGACTCATAAGCAAGAAATCGACATATGCACTTCTTCTTGCATAGAATATTTTTCTCATCCACTAGATAATTTTCAGATTATTTCAAATTATCAGTTACTCGAACCGTTTCTTATAGTACAATTACGGTATAGTATGTTTTTATTTGAAGGAGGAACGCATATGTTACCTAATGAAATTAAAGATCGTGCTGCATTACGACCTGAACAATTAAAACGTGACGTGCTCCCAACAGACTTTGATTATAAAGCAACTGAAGAAAAGCTTGGACATTCAAGTCTTGTTGGTCAAGAACGTGCAGAAAAAGTAATGAGTTTTGGCTTACACGTTAATCATAAAGGTTATAATATTTATGTTGCCGGCTCGAGTGGCGTTGGAAAAACGTCATTTACTGAATCAATTGTTGCAGAATTCGCTAAAAAAGAAGTTGAACTGTTTGATTGGTGTTATGTTTATAACTTCGATGACTCTTATACACCAGAAATGCTCAAATTACCTGTTGGTATGGGAAAAAAATTAAAAGCTGCTATGGAACAACTCGTCATTGATTTAAAAGAAGATATTCCTAAAGCATTTAATGAAGAATCTTATCAAAAAGATAAACTTAATATTTTTAATAATTTTCAAAACCGAATTGGAACAATTATAAAAACAATGAACAAAATTGCTGAAGATTTTGATTTAATGCTCCGGACATCTGGGCGTGGTTTTTTAACTGTACCCATGATTGATGGAAAACCGCTAACTGAAGAAGAATATCAAAAATTAGATGAAGAAACTTTAAAGAGTTTTGATGAAAAATCAATTGCTCTACGCGAAAAAACATATGATCATACTAAACGTATTCGCGAACTTGAAAACAAGTTAAAAGAAACTTTAGAAGAACTCGATAATAAAGTTGCTGACTCAGCAGCTGGTTATCATATTCGTGAATTGCAAGAAAGATTCAGCGAGTGTAAAAATGTCGTTGTCTATTTAGTTAATGTTAAAAAAGATATTATTAAAAACATCCAAAACTTTTTACCAAGTGAGACGCAACAAAACAAAAATCCCTTTCTTCAATTAGTCCAACAAGGACAAGATGAATCCTTTGCTTACCGTTATAAAATTAACTTAATTGTAGATAATAGTGAGACTAAAGGCGCACCAATAGTAATTGGAGATAATCCGAGTTTTTATAATTTAATCGGTAAAGCTGAATTTGAAAATCGCATGGGTGTGATGAGTACGAATTTTACTAAACTTAAACCAGGCTATTTACATCAAGCAAATGGCGGTTATTTAATTATTCAAGCAAACGATATTTTCACAAAAACTTTTGCCTGGGAAAGTTTAAAACATTCATTATTAAATGAACACATTCAAATTGAAAACGTGGGTGAACTTGCAGGGATGGTGACAACAGCATCACTGAAACCAGATCCAATACCGCTCGATGTTAAAGTCATTTTAATTGGAAATGCACAAATTTACCATCTTCTCTATGAACATGAAGAAGATTTTAGTAAATTGTTTAAAATAAAAGTTGATTTTGATATGGAAATGGATTTGAACACGAAAAACATGAATAATATGGCTCGTTTTATTCATACGCATTGTGAAAAACATAATTTAAATCATTTTGACCGGACAGCTATTGCACAAGTACTTGAATATAGTCTGAGACTTGTTGGGCACCAAGATAAATTATCAACTCAATTTAATCATTTGATAGAAATCATTTATGAAGCAGACACCTGGGCAAAAATGATGCACGATACATTTGTAACAGAAAAACACATTATAAAAGCAATTGAAGAACGTGAATATCGTTCGAGTTTATACGAAGAAAAAATCCAAGAAAACATTAAAGATGGCACCATTTTAATTGATACAAAAGGATTTGTAATTGGCCAAGTGAATGCTTTATCTGTGCTTCAACTTGGACAATATATGTTTGGAAGACCTTCTCGTATTACCGCTTCAACTTACATTGGACAAAAAGGAATCATTAATATTGAACGCGAAAGTAAGTTAAGTGGAAGTATTCATAATAAAGGCGTTTATATTTTAGGAGGTTATTTAGGACAAACCTTCGCACAAAACCAGCGCTTGTCATTAACCGCTCACTTGGCTTTTGAACAGTCATACGGCGGCGTTGACGGAGATAGTGC
>JARIBO010000027.1 GCA_029257405.1 Caryophanales bacterium | reverse complement strand
GAAAGGCCAAGTGTTGCACCATCACCTAAGAGTTCTTTAAAATGTGATTGATCTGCTTCTCTTGTAATAATCATAATCTCTTTTATTCCACCAAGCATTAAAACAGATAAGGGGTAATAAATCATTGGTTTATCATACACCGTTAATAAATGTTTATTCATTGTATTTGTACTCGGAGCTAAACGTGTTCCACTTCCACCAGCTAGAATGATTCCTTTCATTTTATCTTCCTCCTCATTTTAAGTTAGGTTTTATATTTTTTTATAATAAACTTACTCATTTTTACTTCCTGAGTATGCGCTCAAAGTTTTGCACCACTAACATTTGGATGATGTAAAAGGTATCGAAAAAACTTTTTCCGATTTTATCAATATTTTGGATATAATTTTTCCCGAGTCTTGCTTCAAAAAAAGCTTTATTTTGTTTAATATAGGTGTTCTTATGCCACTGGGGGAAAGTATCATTTACTAAATCCCTTGTTTCTTTCATTTTATTACTAAAGCCAAGCAGATTAAATTTAAAGTATTGGAGCTGGACGTATGTGTTTGACCAGAGTAATAATTTAACGAACTGATACTCAAGGCCCTTTTTATTTTCATAAGTTAACAAGTCTTTTTCTTGATAAAAGCTGTAGGTCGCATCTAGCACGTCGTAAATATCGTTTACTTTAGGCGAGATTGTATTGACTAAGCTACCTTTTCGGTGTCTTTGGTAATAATATAAAGGTGTTTCGATATAGTCATAATTTTTTACATAAGCAAGTGACTTATAGGTAAATTCAACATCTTCATATAATTTACCAGCAGGGAAGCGGACCGCTTCAATTACCTCTTTTTTAAATACCTTACTCCACACACATGGATGCACCGTCCATAACTGGTGCTTGATATCCATCGCCTTAACCAGTTCTAAAACATTTTCCTGGTACTCATTAAACCAATCAAACAAAATTATATCTGGCTTTTTTTTAATACTTTTAAATATCAATTCAAAGTAATCTTCATGAATGTGGTCATCACAGTCGACAAAGGTAATATAATCATACTTGGCATATTCAATCCCTAAGTTTCTTGCTCTTGAGACGCCGCCATTTTCTTTATAAACATATAAGAAGTCGTCATGCTGTGCGGCTATTTCTTTACTAATTTCACCTGACCTATCTGTTGACGCGTCATCGATAATAATAATTTGAATATTTGTCAGATCTTTTTTACTTTTAATAATTGAATTTAAACAGTTTTCAATATAATCTTCTGTATTATAAACGGGAAGAATTAAACTTAACCCCTCCAAATAGATCAACTCCTTTAGCTAAAAATTTTAAGTAATGTCTTGTAAATCAGGATGATTCACATAAAACGTTTTAATCTTTTTTTGTTCTTTTTTATTTAAATTGTAAAGAATTTCCAGTGTTTTTTGCCAGCTCATATGCCGGGCTCTTACTTGAACGGGTATCTCTTTAATTTTTAAAAGTTTTGCTAGAGCATAACGGTGCCCGCCATTACTTGGGAAAAGGATTTCACCATTTCTCCCAATATAAACTTTAATCATCTCAATATATGGATCATCTTTTGACGGTAATAAAAACCCGTGCGTTTTCATATTAAAATATAAACTCGCCATGTCTGTTTCATACTTTTTAACTAAATCTTCAAGCCTTTCACAACCAAGAACGGGCCTTCGTTTTAAGGCGTGTTCATACTGTTTAAAAAGAGGCGTATCCTCCCAGGGGATACCTAACTTGAAATGTTGAATGACAGACTCGTGTTTTGCGCCTATCATCGAGCGGGTCTTCTGGTCCCAGTTACCGGGCATAATCGGCTTAAAATACCGACGCTTTACTTTTTCATTAATTAGTTTATTTTTTACCCGCCTGGTTTTAATCCAGATGATTTTTTCAGGGTCAGCGACGCTTTTAAATATGTCTTTATGTCGTTTGTAACTTAGTTTGTAGTAGATGGCTCTTGGATTGTATAACAAAATAAATTCCCGAACCCCGAGCTTTCTAATCACTTCTCGAATTTTGTCATTTAAATTGTTATACACTTACTTGCCTCCCTAAACTTGGTTTTTTGCTGCAGATTTTGCCATTCTTTTTCTAGCCATACTGACAATTTTTGACCTTATCCATAAAATATCTTTTCCGAGTAAGCGCTGGGCATTGATTAAATAAAGTAAGGTTAAAGTCGTAACTAGTAACACACCCGTTAATAATATTTTAAGCGGCGCATTTAAACCGAGGAGTCCTGTTAAATATTCCATAACAAGCGAAACACCTACTGTATATAGACCAACTCTTAAAGCAGGCAGATAGGCGATTAAAAAGTCTAACCAAGTAAATTCGATAAATTTTAAAGTTAAATTTGCCATTAAGATAAAGTTAATAATAATACCAGCAAGTACACCGAGCGCGACACCTTCAATCCCCCACTCTTTACCAAACCAGACACCAATGAAAATCGCGATTGCATAAATCCCTTTCACGTAAGCTCGTCTATACACCGCACCAACCGCTTGAATGAGTGAGTCACAGATTTTATCACCATTTCTAAATAATAAGCCAAGTGATAAAATTTTAAGTGCGGGCACTAAACCGAGCCAGTCTGCACCAAATAAAATATAAACAATGTCTTCTGCTAAAAACCAGACTAAAATACTAATCGGGATCGTTGTAATTGAAACTGAAGTAAGCCCAATCCGAAATGATTCTTCTAACTTTTTAGGGTCGTCTTGTACTTGGGCCATCGCAGGAAATAATACTTTATCAATCACACTCCCAAAAAGCGTCGCAGGCATGACCATCATTTGATAAGCACGGCCATATAACCCGAGTGCACCTGCCCCTAAAAAGCGACCAATTACAAAATTATCCGCTTCATTCGCAAATTGACTAATAAATTTCTCTAAAGTAAAGCCACCACCATAAAAGTAAAGTTCTTTTGACACTTTCATATCAAAATAAGGGATCATGTTATGACGTGAAAAGTAAAGTGTCATGACAAGCTTCACGATATTTTGAAAAACTAAAGCGTAAACTAAGGACCAGTAACTAAAGCCTAAGAGCGCTAAGATAACCCCGATAATGCCGTAAAAGATATAAGACGTAACGTCGAGCATAATAATTAACTTAAATTTTAAATCGCGCTCGAGTAATGATTCTGCAACAACACTAAATCCCTGCATCAAGAAGATTGAAGACGTCACTTTTATAACATTTGTTAATTCAGGAATTCTAAAAAAATCTGCGACATAACTCGAACCAAAATATAATAAAACAGTAAAAGCGATGCTAAGTAAGACGGTGACCGTAAAGCCTGTTCTGACATGTGCTTCAGTTAAGACGGGGCGCTGGACAATTACCGGGCCCACACCAATCATTGAAAAAATAATGACAAACGACGTGACAACCGCCGCCGCACTTGTCACACCAAAATCATAAGGCGACAAGAGGCGAGCGAGAACAAGCACAACTGAAAACTGTAATATTGCCTGAAATCCTCTTCCAAACATCATCCAAAATATTCCTACAAATGTGCGCTCTGTTAATGAAGTTTTTGAGTCCATCTTGCCATTCCTTTCCTCACATCCGGATTATCATGCTTGTGCTCATTTTTTCGGTTGATAATCTATCCATGGTAATGCGAGTAATAGCCATAAGTGACGCCAATGTAATGTATCGACAAATAAACTATTAAATAAAATACCAATTAAACTAATCGTAATAATAATAAAAAACCCTTTATATTTATCCTTTGTTATGCTTGTCATATAGATACTTCGTCCGAGCGTCGCGAGATAAAATAAAGAAAAAAAGATTAAACCTAACATGCCATTTTCTGAAAGTATCCTAATAAATAAATTATGCGTCGATTGACTTAAAAATATTTCTGATTGCCCTGGACCAAAGCCAAGTGGATGAGAAATCATATAATCAAGTGAACTTTTTTGCTGTCCAAAGCGTTCCTCATCATATCCTTGAATACCCATTCTTTCAAAAAACAAATCGCCAACTTCTGTCGCCGTAATCAAAAAGGTTACAGCCGGTACAAATATAATAAGGACAATGAATAAAGTTTTTAGTCTTTTAGTTGACTGGTCATTAATAAATAAAAAATAAAGTCCAATTGCTAAAATAAACTGACCCCACGCTGCCCGGGAATAACTAAGTAGTACACCAATTAGCATGAAAAAAAAGATGATATTCCAGGTAATCAAAGCTTTTTTAGACCCTCCCGCTTTTCCAATCTGCCATAAAGCATAGAGCGCAGGCGGGACTAAAAAGGGCCCAAATACATTTGGATCTTTAAAAAGACCTTTAATTCGGGTCTCTTGCCAAATAAATAAATCAAGTAAGCCACTTTGACTAAAATACCCAATGATACTTGGAATCGTAATAAGTAAGGCAGAAATGACATACATTTTAAAAATTAAATCTAAAATGTCTTTTCCAAAAAATGACGCAATCCCAACAATTCCAACCCAAGTCACAAGACAATAAATTGTAATAACTAAATAAAAGGCTGCTACTGAAATATCACGAATAAAAAGAAGTGATATGAGGTTAGTTTCTAAAAATAAAAGTAAAAGAACGGTCGGCCAAAAATGAACAGTCGTATAAGTAAGATAACTCGTAATAATCGCAATCCCAAAGACTAAAACAAATAATAGGTCATATGGAGCGGGTTCAAAAAAAACAATCGAACTTGTTAGAATCATGATCATAAATAAAGTAATAAATGACCGGTGATGACCTAATGTATTTTCCATATTTTTCATCCTAATCTACATCAGATTGAGTAAATTTTATCCATAATAATAGTCGTCTTCTTTAACTTTTTCTTCTTTATTATTTAACACAACACCAAGTACCGTTGCATCTGCCATTTTTAACTGATTGATTGCTTTTTGGGCAGTTGATACTTTTGTTTTATTGACTTCACTTACAAAAATACTCCCATCCACTTTTGAAGCAATAACTAATGGATCTGAAAAAATCATT
Organism: Caryophanales bacterium; assembly: GCA_029257405.1. Classification (GTDB taxonomy): domain Bacteria; phylum Bacillota; class Bacilli; order Bacillales; family Amphibacillaceae; genus Pseudogracilibacillus. The sequence goes on along the minus strand of JARIBO010000027.1, from coordinate 4,572 downwards.
GGCGTGCTATCAAAAAGCACAATATCAAATCTTTCTTCTACCTCACGTAAAAATTCATCCATTCTAGGTGACGATAAAAGTTCAGTTGGATTAGGCGGAAGTGGCCCATTTGAAATCATATATAAATTAGGGATAGAAGAATCTTTAATGATCATATCAAGATTTGAATGACCACTTAAGTAAGTGGAAAGTCCTTTACTTTCATCTTTTTCATCCAATTTAAACCAATCTGGTTTTCGTAAGTCAGCATTAATAATTAAGGTTTTTTTATTGTCATTCGCAATCGCAATTGCTAAATTACCTGTAATTGTTGTTTTACCTTCAGCTTTTTCAGAACTCGTTACTAAAATTGTTTTAATTTTTTTAGTCGATTCCTGGAAATAAATATTAATCCGTAGAAGACGAAATGCTTCTTTTACCGCTTGATTTAAATTGCTGAAGTTTGAGAGTTCTGTCATGTTATTTGCATAAAGTCCGCTTCTAAATCTGCTTTCATCTTTTGTTAACATGCCTACATTACCAATAACAGGTAAATTTAAATATTTTTTTACGTCGTAATCTGATAGTAATTTCGTATTAAAATATGCAGATAAAGCTACATAAATGATTGCTAATAAAAGACCGATAAAAAAGGCAACAAAGGTATTGATTAATGGCTTTGGATAAACAGGTTCTTGAATCGCTTCAACATCTGCTACTGTCATCACTTTGACATTTTCTAAATTCATTAACTCAATGATTTCTTCTTGTGACACTTCTGCGTAAGTATTCGCAATCTGACTTGCTGACTTTGGATCTGACTCTCTTACCTTAATTGAGATGATTTGGTTTTGTGAATGTGTTTCAATTTCAAGCGAGTTTTCTAATGCTTCTTTTGAGAATTTTTTATCTAGCGCTTCATAGACAAGTTCTCTTACTCTGGCACTTTCAATAATCGCACGATAAGTGTCAAGTAAACTTAAATTCATATCTACATCTGTTGAACCAATTGCACCTTCGCTTGTGTTTGTTTGGTTGACGAGTAATTCAGACTTTGCTTCATAGATTGAACTGATTAAAAATGAACTGATTAAAAATCCGACAACTGCAAATATAATCGGTACAAGAATTAATAATCTAATTTGTTTTTTTAATATATAAATTATTTCTCTTATATTCATAACATTATTCATACGCTGCACTCACCCTTAGTTTTTTGTTATTTTCTTTTTATATAAGAGACTCATTTTTAATTTCCCTCTAATACATGATCATAAATTTCTTCCATCTCTTCTAAAATGTGATCAAGCGAATATCTTTTAACTTTCTCGCGCCCATTTTCACCGTATTTGATTCTTTTTTCTTCAGATTCATACAGTTTTATGACACTTTCTCTAAACTCATCTAAATTATTAACGACTTTCCCATTTTCTCCGTTCTCTACTAAATTTTTATTTCCCCTACTATTTGTCACAACAAGTGGTTTTCCCATTGCCATTGCTTCAAGTACATTAAGCGGGAGCCCTTCTCTTTTAGATGATGATACAGATACATCTGCAAGTTTTAATAACTTCCCAACATCTTTTCGAAAGCCTAAAAAATCAATATACTTTGTGAGATTTAACTCATTTACTAAATCTGCGTAATAACCTGATAACTCACCGTCTCCGACTAAAAGTAGTTTTACAGTGGGAATGTCTTCTTTTACTTTATCAATCAAATGAATCAGTAATTCTTGATGTTTATTAGCATTTAATTCAGCTACGTAAATTAAAATGAAATCATCTTGATTATAATTGTAGTCTACTCTTAATTTGTCGCTTGCCTCAAATGCAGCAGGGCTATATTTTTCTAAATCAATCCCTACCCCATCAATTAACTTTGACTCTTTTGCTTTAAAATTATAGCGGATTGTATTTTGGTAATCCTCTTCATTAATTGTAATTAAGACATCTGTATGGCGTGAGAGATATTTTTCTGCTTGAAAATAGATTAACCAATGGCTAAGAGGTGCACCTTTATAAAAATGAAAACCGTGAGCTGTGTAGATGATTTTAGTATTCTTTTTTCTTAAGTCCTTTCCAATTAGACGTGTTAAAACACTTATAACTGGGGTATGACAATGAATAACAGCATAGTTGTTCTCTTCTGTAATCTGTTTTATTTTTTTATAAGTTGATCTTACTTTACGAATATTAGAAGGAGACTGAATTAAAGGAAATTCAAAACACTTATCTGCGTATGGAATAACTTGATTTCCACTGCTCGCAACATGCACTTCATAGCCTTTATCTTTAAAATATTTTAAATAAGGAAGATGAAAATTTATAATATGTTGATCTACTTTAGCAGTGAACAATACTTTTTTAGTTATGATGATAACCTCCTCGCTTGAATGTTTTGAATTTTTAGAATACTTTATCTATACCTTTAGAATTTTGCTTCCAGTTCCACGCGTCATGACACATATCATAAATATCTTTTGTTGCGACCCAGTTTAATTCACGCGCTGCCTTTGTAGCATCAGCATAGCTCACCGCCATGTCCCCTGGTCTTCTCGATACAATCCGGTATGGAATTGTTTTTCCTGAAACAGCTTCAAAGTTATTGATTACTTCTAACACACTGTATCCTCGGCCCGTTCCTAAATTAAATATTTTAAATTTTTGAAAGGCGTCAATACTTTCAAGTGCATGCACGTGTCCTTTTGCTAAATCTGACACATGAATATAATCACGTATCCCCGTCCCGTCAGGTGTATCATAATCACCACCAAATACGAGTAACTCATCCATCTCTTCGTCTGCTACTTTTGCAATTATGGGTAGTAAATTATCTGGTATACCAGTTGGATTCTCACCAATTAACCCACTTGGATGCGCACCAACCGGATTAAAATATCTAAGTAAGACTATTTTCCATAATGGATTTGATAATGAAAGGTCAATTAAGATTTTTTCAAGCATATATTTCGTTTTTCCATAAGGATTTAATGCATTTAACGGGGAATTTTCTGTTAATGGTAAACTTTCTGGAATCCCGTACACAACTGCAGATGAACTAAATATTAATTTATGAACATGATGATCATTCATGACATTACATAAATTAATTGTGCTAATTAAATTATTATCATAATATTTGAGAGGATAATTAACTGATTCACCAACTGACTTATGACCTGCACAATGGATTACAACGTCAATTTTATTTTTTTCAAAAACTTCATTTAGTGCTCCCTTATCTAAGAGATCAACATTGTATGCGATAACATTCTTTCCAGTAATAACTTTAATATTATCAAGGACAAAGCGAGAACTATTTACAAAATTATCTAAAATAATGACTTCAAAGTTTTTTTCTAATAAATCAACTGCTACGTGACTTCCTACGTAACCTGCTCCGCCAGTTACTAAGACTTTCATTATTTTCCCCCCTGACATGAATTATCTTGCACCTTCACCTGTAAAAATTACTTTTAACGTACGTAAGACAATTAATAAATCTAGTTTAATCCCTATATTTTCGATGTAATATAAATCAAGTTCTAATTTTTCTTCTGGTGTAATGTCATAACCACCATTAACTTGAGCCCACCCCGTTAATCCAGGTTTCACTAAGAGTCTTTGTTCAAAACCTGGTATTGATTCACATAAACTTTCTGTAAATGATGGCCGTTCTGGCCGCGGACCAATTAAACTCATTTCCCCTTTTATCACATTGAGTAACTGAGGAAGTTCATCGATCCTTGTTTTTCTAATAAATCGTCCTATTTTCGTTACTCGGGGATCATTTACAATGGCGAGTTCCTCTCCATTTTTTTCAGCATCTGTTGTCATTGATCTTAGTTTGTATAATTTAAAGTTTTTTCCATTTAAACCTACTCTTTCTTGCACGTAAAAAGCAGGACCTCGCGTTTCTAATTTTATAAGAATGGAAAATAAAACAATAACCGGGAATATGAGCACTAACAAAACAATCGAAAAAACTAAATTAATCATTCTTTTTATAGATGGATATAAATCAAACTTTTGCTGGGGTGACTGATCTATTTGAATGTTTTGTTTTAATTTATCCTCCATTTTTATTAGCTCCTTATAAAAAGCGTGATTTTTAAATCTTTTAAGCCTACTATCCCCCCTTTTTATATGTTTTTTATCCAAGTTTTAAGAACTTTTTGCACTATTCTTTTAATGCAATATTAATATACTTGTTATATACTTTTAATACACTATACTCCAAATTAGTAAAAATGTCTATAATATTTTCCGCTAATTTACCTATTATTGGATTTTTCTTAATTTTCTGACTTTAATTGTTATTAAATACAAAAAAACGATAACTATTTCTAGTTATCGTTTTTAGCTTATAAATTATTAGGGATTTTAAAGGATACTTTAAATCCTTCGCCTGGGTGACTCGAGATTTCAATCCCTTTATTATTAATATTTTTTAGACGTTCATGCGTGTTCTTTAAGCCAATCCCTCTTTTGGATTCGGTTGTTTGGGATAGTAAAGTTGCTAACTTTTCTTCACTTACACCTGGTCCATCATCACTTATTTCAACTTTAATATAACGTGTATTCTGTTTTA
>JARIBO010000014.1 GCA_029257405.1 Caryophanales bacterium | reverse complement strand
TCTTTTCTATTTGAACCATAGTCACCGGCAAGTTGCTTATCGATAAAGTAAGGTACACCTAACCCAATTGCACCTGGACCATTTTCGTCTTCAGGATAAATCCGTTCTGTTGCAGCTTGTAAGACAACAAAATCTTCAAAACGAGTAAAAAACATCCGTGCTTCAGTAGGTATGTGTTTAGAATCACTATCTTTAGATCCTGATTTTTTGCCACTTTCAGATTGGCTTACTAATAATCCCCCAAGTAGCGATCCACCCGCAACACCACCTAAAGCAATACCTGTGTTTTTTAAAAATCTCCGGCGCGTTGGATCGACCCCGTCACTTTCTGGATTGTTTGTTTTATTATCATTTGCCATTTTATTCACCTCTTAGTATATTTTTATACGTTTATAAAACATATATTAAGAAATAGTCACCACCTTTCTCTATTTATGTGGAATAGAAAACTCGAAAATGAAAGCGCTGTCTTTTTTCTACTTTAACAGTATAATTTCAGCTTGTAAATAGATTGAGGGAAAAATAAAAAGAAGAAGCAGAATGTTAATCTACTTCTTCTTTAATAAGTCTTATTTAAACATTTTTTGTTGCTTTTGCTTCAACTAGTAAACCGCCATCGCCTTCTAGGTATTTAATCATACCTTCTGCTGCACGATAAGCGAATGCACCTATTGTTTCAGTTGGATTTGAATTACCAAAGTGTGGAAACGACGAACCACCTACCACAAACAAGTTCTCCATATCCCACACTTGTGAGTATGTGTTAACAGCTGAGTTATCTGGACTTTCACCCATGATAACACCACCTGCTGCGTGTGTATTGATACTAGATGAAGTCATTTCTACTTCATCATCTACTGGTGGTGTATTTACAATATCTGCTCCCATTTTTTCCATTATTTCAGAAGCTTTTTCACCAATTACTTTAGCCATATTACGTTCTTGATCGGTAAATCTAGCTGTAATTCTTAATAACGGGTCACCATAAGCATCTTTATAAATTGGATCTAAATCCAAATAATTATGCGTACGTGGTAATGTTCCTTGCATACCACTCACAGTTAAATGACGGTGCGCATAATGAACAGATTTTTCTTTAAATTCTTTACCCCAGTATGGCGTACCTTGGGGCACACGGTTATTAGCTATTGCTGCTGCTCCGTCTTGGAATATACACATATTAAATCCGTGTAAAAAGTCAGTATCAGTATTATCAATATGATCTCCAGCAAAATCATCAACTACAGAACCCAATGCACCTGCGCCTGCAAATGTATTAAACTTCTTATCTTCAAAAAATCCAGTTGCTGAGTTCCCACCGATTCCCGTGTAGTGGGATGTAAAGTTTTTTCCAATAATACCTTCTCCCGTACTCGGATCATATTGTTCTCCGATTTCTGACAGCATCATTAGACGGTTATTTCCTGAGAAGAATGCAGATACAACGACTAAATCAGCAGGTTGCTCGTATTCTTGACGTGTTAATGGATCAATATATAAAACACCTGTTGCTTTTTTTCCGTCATGAAGAATTCTTCTTACATGTGCGTTGTTACGTAACTCAAAATTATCTGTTTTTTGAGCTGTCTTTAAAACAGTAACGATTGGATCTGCTTTTGCGCCAAAATCACACCCATACATTGAACAAAATGCACAAATAACACATGCGTTAATTGTTTCACCGTCTGGATTTTCATATTTTTGTGATATAGTCGCAGCCGGCATGCGGAATGGATGATAGCCTAAATCTTTTGTTGCTTGTTTAAACATTTCAATCGGTGGTGATGATGGCAATGGAGGATTCGGATAATCGTCTGAACGTTTTGGTCCAAGTGGATTTTCTTCTCCTGATATACCAGCTGTTTTCTCCCACTGATCATAATAGGGTTCTATTTCATCATATGTAATACCCCAGTCTTGAATCGTCATATCTTTTGGAATTCGATTTTCACCGTATTTTTCAATGATTTTACTACGTATTTCAAAATCAAATGGTAACCAACGATACGACCAACCTGACCAATGTACAGAAGTTCCTCCCGTACCTTCATCATAAATCGGATAACCGTTATGTTTTCTAAGCGGTATTGCTTTTTCTTCTGTTCGATTTCTAAACGTCATTGTTTCTTTTGTTAAATCTTGAGCCAATTCATGGCGTTTTGTATAACGTAATTCGTCTTTTGAACCGATGAAATCTTGTGTACTACGGTCTTTTCCTCGTTCTAAACAAACTACTTTATAACCTTTTTTAGCTAATTCAGCTGCTGATATTCCTCCAGCCCAACCGCTTCCAACTACTACTACATCTACTTTATCTAATTTTTCTGCCATTTTATTAGCCCCTTTTATTAGGATTTCTGTTGATAACTTGTTAAACTAACTGGATCTTTTTTAACGAATTCTTCTTGTTCAATAATGTCACCATAAGAAGGAACCGCACCTGGGAACTCTTTCATTTTCCAGCCTGCCATATCGCGATTACCACCGTATAATGGATCAGAATAAGCTCCTTCAATTGTTAATTCACGAAGCAAACCGAAAAAACTTCCTGCATTTGCACCGTACATTTTTATTTCTGAGCTTTCAAAAGCCGTTAAAATTTCAATTTGTTGATCTTCTTCAGCTTCATCAAATGACACATCAAACCTCTTCTTACTTTCTTCATTCATTTTTCTTATACCAGAAATCATAATTTGGCCTCGTGTTAGACTCGACTGATCGATTGTTGGTTCTTTCGTTACAAATGGACCTTGTCTATAGTCAGTTCCATTTATTCCCCACGTACCTGCCATTTGTTTATCTATATAATATGGAACACCTAATTCAATGGCACCTGGGCCACTGTCATCTTTAGGTAAGATACGTTCAGTAGCTTGTTCAAGTACGACAAAATCTTCATACCGTTCAAAGAACATACGCGCTTCAGTAGGTGTTGCTTTAGCACTATCATCTTCTTTAACTTCATCTTTTTTTGAACCTTGACTTGTAAATAATCCTCCGAGTAATGAACCACCTGCAACTCCGCCAATAACAAAACCTGTATTTTTTATAAAGCGACGACGTGTTGGGTCTACTCCTTCTTCATTTGTAGATGCCTTACCTTTTTTATTTTCCTCGTTATCAGCCATTCTCATATCCCCTTTTAAATCGATTTAGATACTTTTTACATCTGAAATAATATGTGTAAGATAGTCGGACATTAGATAAATATACCATGATTTTATGTTTAATCCTACTTTTAGAAAATATTCACACTATTTAGATAATAAAAAGAAGAAGCAGAATGTTAATCTGCTCCTTCTTTTATTTAAGCTTCTTTCTTTTCTTTTGGTTCAATTAATAACCCACCATCACCTTTAAGATAGTCGATCATGCCTTCTGAAGAAAGATAGGCAAAAGCACCGATCGTTTCAGTTGGGTCATGGCTACTCACGTGAGGGAATGATGAACCACCAAGTACGAATAGATTTTCCATATCCCACATCTGTGAATATCTATTTACAGCTGATGTTTTTGGGTCTTCTCCCATGATTGCTCCGCCAATAAAGTGGTTTGTATAAAACATATGGTCGAATTCTGCATTATCATCAACGTCGACACGATCGATAATATCAGCACCCATTTCTTTTACAATTTCTTCACATGTATCTACACCATGTTGAGCACGTTTTATATCATCTTCTTGATATTCTACTGTCACACGGAGTAAAGGATCGCCTAATTCATCTTTATAAGTCGGGTCTAAATCTAAATAAGTATAGCGGTTAGGTAAAAACGCGACTTTTGCTCTGACCAGGATATTCCGGTTATGGTAAAATAAATTCTTTTCTTTGTATTCTTTACCCCAAGCAGGTGTTCCTTCAGGTACATCATTATTAGCAATTGGTCGTTTCCCTAAATGATAGTAACGAATCTCATATCCGTGTAGAAAATCAAGGTCCGAATGATCAATATTATCTCCTGAAAAGTCATCAAGTGTTGCACCTAATGATCCAGCACCCATTGCTAAATTAAATTTCTTATCATTAAAGAATCCACGTGCACCAATGTAGGTACTAATATTACTAAAGTGTCCGGTAAAGTTTCTTCCGATTACGCCTGTTTCTGTTTCTGGATCGTACGGTTCACCTATTTTAGATTTTAATAGTAATTTATTATTTGTAAAAACAAATCCAGCTAACACTACAATGTCTGCAGGCTGAATATATTCTTTTCCTGTTAAGTTATCAATATACTTTAGTCCTGTTGCTTTACTACCATCATGAACAACTTCTGTTACAGTTGATTCATTACGGATTTCAAAATTACCTGTTTTATTTGCTGTTTCTAAAACAGTTACAATTGGATCTGCTTTAGCGCCGAAGTCACATCCGTGTTCTTCACAAAATGCACAATAAACACACGCATTGATTGTTTCGCCATCAGGATTTGTATATTGCTCTGACATATTACCCGATGGTAAGTGATATGGATGATATCCAAGGCTTTCTCCTGCTTTTTTAAAGAGATCAATTGATGGTGTTGATTTCATTCTTGGATTTGGGTATTCATCTGAGCGCCAAGGACCAATCGGATTTTCTTCTGCAGAAACACCCGTTGTTTTTTCATATTTATCATAATATGGCTCTATTTCGTCATATGTAATACCCCAGTCTTGAATTCTACTGTTTTTAGGAATTTTATCTTTTCCATATTTTTCAACTGTTTTACTATAAATTTCAAAGTCATAAGGCATCCAGCGGAAACTAACTCCGTTCCAATGCGCACTTGCCCCACCTGTATCATTTCCCATCCGCGCACGACTATTATTTCTTACAGGTCTTGCAACGTCTTTTCTACTACTCCTTGTTGTCACTGTATCTTTTGATAAATCTTGCATCATATGATAACGAATTGAATATTTTAATTCATCTTTTGCACCGATGAAATCTTCTCTTGATTGTGCTTTTCCTCTTTCAAGGGCAACAACTTTATGTCCTGCTTTTGTTAATTCAGCAGCGGCTATTCCACCTGCCCAACCTGTACCTACGATAACTGCGTCAACTTTCTCTAGTTCTTCAGCCATTTATAATACCTCCTTAAAAATTAAATGTTTTGTTGATAATCTGTTAAACTAACAGGCTCAAGCTCAACAAAATCTTCTTCTTCGATAACATCTGCATAAGAAGCTCTTGCACCTGGGAATTCTTTCATACGCCAACCATCCATATTTTTATTCCCACCATATAAAGGATCAGAAAATGCTCCTTGTAATGTTGCTTGTTTTAATAACTCAAAAAAGCCATCTGATGGTAAGGTTTTCATTTTAAGTTTGCCCGTTTCTAAATCAGTCATAATTTCGCCTTGCTCTTCTTCAGTTGCTTCATCAAACGTTACGTCAAAGCGTTTTTTACTTTCTGCATTCATTGAACGTAAACCGTCAATAAATAATTGTCCTCTGTTTGCGCGTGCATGGTTTGCTGTATCAGCCGCTTCTTTTACTTTCTTTTCATCAAATGGCCCTTGACGATAGTCATCATCATTTACACCCCACGTACCTGCAAGTTGTTTATCAATAAAATAAGGGACATCTAAATCAATTGCACCTGGCCCATTATCATCTTTAGGAAATATAAGTTCTGTTGCAGCAGCGAGCACGAGAAAGTCTTCATATCTTGCAAAAAATTCACGTCCTCTTGTTCGTGGTGCTTGTGCTTTATCATCTTTAGAACTAGAATCATTTTTATTTTCAGATTGGCTCACTAAAAGTCCACCAAGTAATGACCCTCCCGCAACACCACCTAATGCAATACCTGTGTTTTTTAAAAACTTTCGGCGTGTTGGATCGACACCATCTCCACTTGGATTTTTTGTTTTATTATCATTTGCCATTTTAATCACCTCTTAGTATATTTTTAAAATTATTTTCTATATATTAAGAAATGGCTCACCACCTTTCTTTAAATATACATCTTAATGTAAGCGCTATTTTAGCAGTTATATCTTACATTGTAAACTTATTGTATAAACCCATGATATTAATAGTTAAAATAAAAAAATAGGAGGAAACAAAAATTCTTGTTTCTTCCTATTTATGCATCTAAGTAAGTCTTATTTAAACATTTTTTGTTGCTTTTGCCTCAACTAGTAAACCACCATCACCTTTAAGGTACTCGATCATACCTTCTGTCGCACGGTAAGCTAAAGCTCCAACTGTGTTCGTTGGGTTCGATGAACTATTGTGCGGGAATGATGAAGCCCCTAGTACGAATACGTTTTCCATATCCCAAAGTTGTGAGTAGTTATTAACAGCAGACGTTTCTGGATCGCTCCCCATAATAACGCCTCCAGCCGTATGGTCTCCTAAACTCGTATGATCAAATTCTGTTTCATCTGTAATTTCAGGAACAGTAATATGATCTGCGCCCATTTTCTCTAAAATTTCTTTTGACTTTTGGTGCGCGTACCTTACAATATTACGATCTTGGTCATGAATTTTAGCCGTAACACGTAGTAATGGATCACCAAAAACATCTTTATAGGTTGGATCTAGATCCATGTAGTTATAGCGCCATCCTAGAACACCGTTTTGCTGCTGAATATCTATATTACGATTCGTGTAAAATAAGGATTTATCTTTAAATTCTTGTCCCCAAGTAGGTATACCTTCTGGAACAAAGTTATTATTAATTGGACGACTACCTAATTGTGTTGACCGAATGATGAAGCCATGTAAGAAGTCATGTTTAGTATGATCTAATTGTTCAACGTTAAAATCATCCATTGTCGTACCTAAAGCTCCAGCACCTGCATAACGGTTAAACTTTTTATCATCAAAGAATCCTCTTACACGTAAATGAGTCAAGTTTGCAAAGTGGGTCGTTAAGTTTCTCCCAATAACACCCGTGTTCGCTACTGGATCGTATGGCTTACCAACTTCTGATAATAATAGTAAACGCGTATTTGTAAATGTATATCCTCCAACAACTACAAGGTCTGCTGGCTGATCATATTCTAAACCCGTTTGTGTATCAACATAACGAACGCCTGTAGCACGACCATTTTCATGTAAAATACGTACAACATATGAATTATTTCTTAATTCAAAGTTGTCATGTCTTCTTGCAGTCGATAATACAGTTACAATCGGGTCTGCTTTAGCACCAAAGTCACATCCATATTGCTCACAAAAAGCACAGTATGCACACGCATTAATTGTTTCGCCATCTGGATTTTCGTATTGTTGTGACATATTCGCAGAAGCCATATGATATGGATGGTAACCCATTTCTTTTGTCGTTTCTTTAAATAAAGCCATCGTTGCTGTTTCTTTCATTGGTGGATTTGGAAATGGTCTCGACATTTTCGGACGCAGGGGATCTTGTTCTCCTGACACTCCAATTGTTTCTTCAAACTTATCATAATAAGGTTCAATTTCTTCGTATGTAATACCCCAGTCCTGCATTGTCATATCTTTAGGAATAATGTCTTCTCCATACTTTTCAATTGTTTTACTACGAAGTTCAAAGTCTGTCGGTAACCAGCGATAGATTTGACCGTTCCAATGAACACCTGATCCACCTGTATCTGTTCCGTTAATTGAGTTCGTTTCATTACTTCTGTGTGGTGTTGCAACTTCATCTAATTCATTTCGAATTGTTAATGTTTCTTTTGATAAATCTTGGAACATTTCACGACGTCTACTATATCTTAATTCATCTTTTGCACCTATAAAATCTTTTGTTGAATGGTCTTTACCACGTTCTAAACAAACAACGTCATATCCTTCTTTTGAAAGCTCTGCAGCTGCCGTTCCCCCAGCCCAACCTGAACCGACGATAACGACATCTACTTTATCTAATTTTTCAGCCATTTATATTCCCCCTTTGTTAAGATTTCTGTTGATAATCTGTTAAACTAATTGGATCCATTTTAATAAATTCTTTTTCTTCAATCATATCCGTATAAGATGCGACCGAACCTGGGAATTCCTTCATTTTCCAACCTTCCATATTTCGGTTACCACCGTACATTGGGTCAGAATATGCTCCTTCTAGTGTTGCCGATCTAAGGAGATCAAAAAACTTGTTTGATCCGATTCCTTTCATATCAACATTTCCATCTGCAAAATCTGTTAATATTTCATCTTTTTGCTCAGCTTCAATTTTAGCAAATGTTTCCTTAAATCTCTTTTGACTTTCTTCATCTATTTTCCTGAGACCTAAAATGAAAAGTTCACCTCGTGTTAAACTAGACATATCTGCTGTTGGTTCAGATTCTTTAAATGGTCCTTGACGATAATCTTTCGCATTTACTCCCCATTTACCTGCAAGTTGTTTATCGATAAAGTACGGTACACCTAAACCAATGGCACCTGGACCATTGTCATCTTCCGGGTAAATACGCTCTGTTGCCTGTTCTAAAATGACAAAGTCTTCAAATCTTGTAAAGAACATACGGGCTTCTGTATAATTAGCCTCTGAAGCGCTTTCTTTAGAACTTGAATCCTCTTTCTTTCCTGACTGGCCAACTAATAGTCCACCAAGTAAAGATCCACCTGCAACACCACCTAAAGCAATTCCTGTATTCTTTAAAAACCTACGGCGTGTTGGATCGACTCCCTCTTCGCTTGAATTATTTGTCTTATTATCTTCTGCCATTTATATTCACCTCTTGGTATATTTATTGTATTTTCTCATAATTGAAAAAGTTCTCGGTTATACTGTAGCAGTATACAATCTAAAAGTAAACTTATTGTATACTCACTTTTGCAGATATTTTTTTATATTAAAAATACACGTAAAAAAAAGAAGAAACAAGGTTTTCACATTGTTTCTTCTTGATAACAAGCTCTAATAAAATTTTTACGTGAGAAGGCACCAAATGTAAGAGACTCAAGGGCTACACGACGGGGAAATACAATTTTTACAATTTCATCATCAGTAAATCCCTCTTCGTGCATTTCACTCACATATTTTTGCATGCGTTTTAGATAAACAATTTTTTCTTCTATCTTTTCCCTACCATCTGTAACGACACCCTCATGCGCACAAAAAATCGTCTCAAAATCAAGTTTCATAATTTTTTCGAGTGAATCAATATACTGGATAATTGATTCTGATTTATGAGCGACTTTTGGATGCGACGTAATATATAAGTCTCCAGTAAATAACCATTTTTCATTTGGCTCATATAAAACAACGTGATCATCAGTATGACCCGGTGTGTGGACAGGTATAAATTCGTAATGGTCTGTTTTTAGTTTTTTTGGGTAAGAAACTTGGTCAAATTGTCCCGCTAGTTTTCTTCCAACACGATATATCCACGGTAAATGTTTTTGTTTTTTGATATGTGGAACTGTTTTTTGGTGCGAATAAATGCTTGCTTTTTTATTCCGCCACAACCACCCAGCCATTCCCATATGATCATCATGGTGATGTGTTAGCGCTACTTTTTTTATTGGTAATGCTTTAAATTCATGAGCTAAAATTGATTTTCTAAGACGCGGCCCTGTATCGATTAATAAGCCATCAACAAAATAAAGATAAAAGACAAAGTTTTTGTAAAATGGCAATAAAGGGAATCTAAACACCTCAATTTCGCCATGCGTAAATTTGTACATAATGATTGAACAACTCCTAATTTATAAAACACATACGTTATTTAACTTTCTTTTTTCTTTGAGAATTTTTTCGTTAAATCATCAAAGAATGTATAGACAATCGGAATAAGGAGTAAGGTAAAGATACTCGATACACTTAGTCCAAATATAATTGTCACGGCAAGTGGTTGCTGCATCTCTGACCCCTCACCTAAGGCTAGACCAAGTGGTACCATCGCAAGTACAGTTGTCAGTGTTGTCATTAAAATCGGACGCATACGACTTCTACCCGCTTCTAAAATCGCCTCATAACGGTCCATACCGCGTGCTCTTAATATATTAATATAATCAACTAACACAATGGAGTTGTTTACCACGATACCGGCGAGCATAATAATCCCGATAAAGGCTGGAATACTAAACGATAACCCTGTAATAAGGAGTCCACCGACAACGCCAATCACTGTTGCTGGCATTGAAAACATGATTATAAATGGATATAAAAAGTTCTCAAACTGAATCGCCATAACTGCATAGACTAAAAATATTGAAAAGATTAAAGCAAGTGTTAAATCAGCGAATGATTCTGCCATGTCTTCAGCTTGACCACCAACATTTGCAGAATAGCCTTCTGGGAATGTGTAGTCTGCTAAATAACTTTCAATATCAGTCACAACACCACCCAAGTCACGATCTGCTATTTCACTTGTTACAGTTGTTTGTGCTTGTTGGTTTTGTCTTGTTAATGTGACCGGTCCAAGTACTTCAGTAAATTCAACGAGCTCTTCTAATGGCGGTGTTAAACCAATTACTGTTTGGACTTTCATATCTTTTAGTTGCGCGATTGTTTGTTTATTTTTTTCTGGATAGGTTAAGGTAACGTCAATTTCTTTTCCTTCTTCTCGGTAGACAGTTGCCGTTTCTCCAATAAATTGACTTTCAATTTGCTGCGTAATTTGAGGCGCTGTTAAACCATACAAGGCGGCTCTTTCTTCATCAATGATAAGTTTCATTTGTGGAACAGCTTCGTCAGCTCCTGACTTTGGATTAAATACGCCGTCAATTTCTGAAATACCGTCTTTAATATCATTCGATAAGTCTCTTAATACACTATGCTCAGGTCCACTCAGTTCAATTTGAACTGGTTCACCCATGCCAAGCCCTGCTTCCATTTCACTTACCGTAATATCTGCTCCAACAATATTTGCTAACTTTTCATCTAATTCACTCACAAATTCTTTTGTCGTCAGATCACGGTCACCTGGAGAGACAAGCTCAATTGTATAAGACGCTTCATTCGCTCCTGACTGCGGGCCTCCGCCTACTGCATCTCCAGAACCAATCGTAACAAAACTGACGCGAATGATATCTTCATATTTTTTTAATTCCTCTGTTACTTCACTGGCAATTTCTTCTGTATGCGCAAGTGAGCTACTTAATCTTGTTTCAACTTTTATTTCTAATTGTCCTTGGTCACCTGCTGGAATAAATTCTGCTCCAATAAATGGCGTTGCTAGAACACTTCCGGCAATTAAGAGTAAGGTTATAAAGACAGATGTTTTACGGAATTTTAATACTTTCTTTAAAATTCTTTGATATAAATTAATTACTTTTTCTAAAAAGACATCAAACCAGTAACGACGCCCATCTTCAATTGCTTTTGAGAGTAGTTGTGATGAGAGCATCGGTACAAGCGTGACTGCCACGACAAGTGACGCTAAAAGTGAGAATGAAACAGTCAGTGCCAGTGGCGTGAATATGTCTGATGCAATTCCTTCAACATAAACAATTGGTAAAAAGACAACAAGTGTCGTGGTCGTTGAAGCAATAACTGCAGGCGCTAATTCTCCTGCCCCTTTAATTGCTGAATCAACTAAGCTATAGCCTCTTTGTCTATAGGAGTAGATGTTTTCTAAAATAACAATCGAGCTATCGACCATCATCCCAAGCCCTAATGCAAGCCCACCTAATGTAAGGACGTTTAAAGTTTCACCTGTAAAGTACATTAGTGAAAATGTTGATACAACAGCAATTGGAATTGATAATGCGATAACAATCGTTGCTCTTAGACTCTTTAAGAATAAGAGTAAGATGAAAACAGAAATAACTCCCCCGATTAAAATATTTGTAATAACCGAGTTAACAGATTCCTCAATAAATTCTGATGTGTCAATGACAACACTTAGTTCTGCACCTGATGGTAAGTCTTTGTTTAAATCATCCATACTCGTCTTAATTTCTCTTGCAACATCAACCGTATTTGCGTCTGAGTTTTTAAGGATAGATAAAACAATGGATGGTTCACCATTTACAAGTGTTTTACTATTTTCTTTTTTAAATGAATCATTTACCTCGGCAACATCTTCAAGATAAACTTGTTTGCCACTTTCTGTTCGGATAATGGTTCGTTTTATATCTTCTAATGAATCAAATTCACCTGAGACACGAACTTGTAAATCTTGATCGCCTTTTTCAATTGTTCCAACGGATGACGATTGGTTAGAACTTTGTAATGCTTGGACTACGTCTTGAGAAGTGACGTCTTCTTTATTTAAGGCTGCTTCATCAAATACCAATTGAATTTCTCTTTCTTTTCCACCTTCAACTGTCACTGAAGCGACGCCTTTTTGTCTTTCAAAATATGGCACGACGTCAGTATCAGCTAGACTCGTTAATTCATCAGGATTTTCGCCAGTAAGCGCAACCCACATAACTGGTAATTGATCTGGACTGAAACGTAAAATGCTCGGGTCACCTGCTCGTTCTGGTAACGCTCCTTTTACTTGATCAACCTTTTCTCTTACGTCAAGAAGGGCTTGATCGAGATCGGTTCCATTTTTAAACATCATAATGACAAGAGACGAATCTGCTTGTGATTGTGATTGAATCATTTCAATTCCTTCAATAGAACTAATTGACGCTTCGAGTGGTTTTGAAATACTCGATTCAATTTCTTCTGGCGCTGCATCTTGATAAGACGTTGCAACTACGGCGATGGGTAAATCTATTTCTGGAAATAAATCTACAGCTAAACTGCGTACCGAAACTACGCCTAGCGCAATAATTGCAAGGACAATCATGATGACTCCGACGGGTCTTTTAACAGATTGACGGATTAAATTCACGATTAATTACCATCCTTTTCGTCTGCTTTATCTTCTTCTTTTTCTTTATCTTTTTCTTCTTGTTCTTTTTTATCTTGTTCTTCTTTTATAGCAGTTTGATCTTCAACGTTAATATTGTTTGATAGAAGTGATTGACCTTTAATAACGATTTTTTCTTTTTCTTTAATATCACCTTTAATCGCCGTTTCGTCTGTTTGTGTTTCTAAGACTTCAACCGTCACTTTCTTAGCGCGTGAATCTTTAATCGTATAGACATAACTTTCATCTTCTGTTGTGATAACTGCTTCAGATGGGACAATTAATACATCTTCTTTTAGTTTGCGCTCTAATGTAATTTGGGCGACTTCGCCTGAATTAATTTTTCCATCAGAATTATCAACACTTACGTTTAAAATAAATTCACCGTTTTCATTTGGTAATGGATCAATTTCAAGTACTTTTCCTGTGTATGTTTTATCATTAATTTCTACATTAACTTCCTGGTCTCTTTTGAATAAAGTACGCGTTTGTTGCGTTGTTTTTGCTTGAACTTTTATCTTAGTTAAATCGATCAACATCATGAGTGGCGCGTCACCTGTCACAAATGTACCTGTTGATTGTGATAAACTTGCTACCGTTCCGTTACTTGGTGCTTCAATTGTTTCTTCTACAATTTCATCTTCAGGTTCTTCTGGCTCTGGTGCTGGTGCTTCTTCTTGACCACTAGCTGGCGCTCCTTCTGTTGGTTGTCCTTCTAATGCCTCTTGACCCTCTGCTTCAGAGGGTGCCGGTGGAGCTGGAGCGACTGGAGGTGCTGGTTGAGCAGGTATAGTCGATTCAACCACTGCTAAAGCGTCACCTTTATCTACTTTATTGCCATTCACAACTTTAAGCTCAATTAATTCACCTGGCTGGCTAATCACCACAGGCGTTTGTTTAAATGGTTGTGTTTGACCGAATAATTCATTTTTAGTTACTAAATCACCTTTTTTTACTTCAGCGGTCTCTACTGGTATCACTTTATGGCTTGTTGTATCATCGGTTTCTTCTTCTGAATCTCCACAAGCACTTAATATTATTATAAAAATTAAAATAGCGACTGTTAATATTTTTCTTTTCATGCGATTTGGTCCTCCCGTATTTCATATGGTTTCATAATCTATATTTTACACACCACATGTTAGTTTACAAGCGATAATGACTGGAATAAAAAGATATCTAAAGAGTTTAGCTAATTCGTGACTTTTTGTACTTTTTTTGTAATAAAATCATCTTTTATTACAAAAAAAACACTCCAAAGTAGTTTTAAGCTACTTTGGAATGCACTAAAAATTAAAATTGACTTAAGATTAATTTGTTACTTTTGGTACGTCGATATCTTGTGTGTGTTGTGCGATTGTTTTAATATTAATGAGATGACGTGCTGTAATATTATCACCACTAATATTTCCACCATAACCACCACAACCAAGTGTCAGTGATGGATCAAGGTTTGTTGTTCCACCTACAGCACCAATTGAAGCTAGCGTATTTACTAGTACACGCGAAACTGGCATTGCTTCACCAAATGCTTGAATGACTTGATCATCAGTTGAATGAATCGAGAAACTATGACCTCTTCCCCCAATATTAAGTAAATTAGTACATGTTTCTTTTGCTTCATCTTTATTTGCTACTGTATATAATCCTAATACTGGCCCTAAGATTTCAATTGAAAAGGGAACGTTTTTCCCAATTTCAGTTTCTTCGGCAATTAGAACGCTTGTCCCTTTAGGTACGTCAATGCCGCTCATTTCTGCAATTGTCATTGCATTCTTACCCACAATAGCAGGATTTACTTGACCGTTTCCTCTTGTGATAAAATTACCGACAATATTTTTCTCTGAGTCATTTAGAAAATAAGCGCCATGACTTTTAAGTTCATTGATTGCATCTTGTTTGATTGACTCATCTACGACAACCGCTTGTTCTGTTGCGCAAATTGTACCATTATCAAAAGTTTTACTCTCAACAATTTTTTTAATTGCATCTTTAACGTCAGCTGACTCTTCTACGTAAACAGGTACATTTCCTGGTCCAACGCCGTAAGCAGGTTTTCCTGAACTATAAGCCGCTTGAACTAATGATCCACCACCAGTTGAAAGTATCAAATCAACATCGTTATGATGCATTAACTGAGTTGTTGCTTCCATAGAAGGCTCTCCGATCCAGCCAATTAAACCTTCCGGGGCACCAGCTGATACTGCTGCTTCATTACATATTTTTAACGTTTCGACAGTTGACTTTTTAGCACGTGGATGTGGGCTTACAACAAGACCATTTCCTGATTTGAGTGAAATAAGCACTTTAAACATCGCTGTAGAAGTCGGGTTTGTTGTTGGAATAATTCCTGCAATAACACCAAACGGATAAGCAATTTTTTGGATTTTATTTTCAGTATCATTATTTAAAACACCGATTGTTTTTTCATCTTTAATTGACTCATAAACATTTTTTGAACCTACAATGTTTTTAAGTTCTTTATGTTCAGCAATACCCATACCTGTTTCTTCAACAGCTAGTTTTGCTAGTTCAGTTGATTTTTTGTAGGCTGCGTCAGCTACTGCTTTTACAATCGAATCAATTTTTTCTTGTGAAAACGTCATAAATGTTTTTTGTGCTTCTTTTGACTTCTGTACAGCGTCTCTCATTTCCTGGATTGATGCTAAGTCTTTGTCTAAATTCATGTTAATATCCCTCTCATGCAATATATAATTACTGCAATGTGTTATTGCAATTTTTACCTTAAGTAATTAATCGTTTTACATTTTATTTAATTGCAAAAGTAATCTCTGCTGTACATGCTACTTCCCCATTTACTGTAGCAGTACCCTTACCTTTCCCAATTGGGCCCTTCATGCGTAAAATCTCTACTTCGAGCTCTAGTTGATCACCTGGAACAACTTCTCTTTTAAAGCGACATTTATCAACGCCTGCTAAAAAGCCTATTTTACCTTTATTTTCTTCCATATCAAGTACTGCAATTGCTCCAACTTGAGCAAGTGCTTCTAAAATTAACACACCAGGCATAACAGGATGCTCCGGAAAATGTCCCGCGAAAAACGGTTCGTTAATTGTGACATTTTTTAAACCAACGACACGTTTACCTTCTTCTTTTTCGGTAACCCGGTCAACTAGTAAAAACGGATATCTGTGGGGAATAATATCTTTGATTTCATGTGCACTTAACATTTTTATCCTCCTCAATACTTTTTAATGGTTTAATTTCTTAAAAATTCTAGTATGTGCATCCAAGTAGACGGTTTTAAAGCATCAACTTTGTCACCGTCTCCTATCACACCATATCCAAATATTAATCCGATTATTAGAGCAAGTAATGGTAAGCCTATAAAAATAATTAGTTTTACCCAGAAACGCATTTTGAATTCGCCTCTAAAATAAGCTTCAAAAAACAATTTTATACGATTGTAAACTGTTTTAAATCTATGTAACAGTTTTTCTTTCATAATAATCCACCTTATTTTCTAAAATAGCTTGTTTTTATGCTTTAATTGCTTTATCCATAAGATCTAACATGAGTCCTGTACCTTTGGCCACACAATTCATTGGTTCTTCTACGACAAATGCAGGCACTTCTAACTTTTCTGCAAGTAATTTGTCGATACCATGAATCAATGCACCACCACCAGTAATGATAATACCACGGTCAATAATATCTGCTGATAACTCTGGCGGTGTTCTTTCTAAGACTGATCTAGCAGCTTCTGCAATTAATTTTATCGATTCATGTAATGCTTTTTCAATCTCATCTGAATGAACTGTAATCGTACGAGGAAGGCCACTTTCGATATCGCGCCCCCAAACTTCCATTTCTTCGTCTCTTGAACCTGGAAATACTGTTGCAGCGTTAATTTTAATTTCTTCAGCTGTTTTAATTCCAATTAATAATTTATGTTCTTTTTTAATGTAGTCTAAGATATTTTGATCAAATGTATCTCCAGCGAGTTTAATTGATTCAGCTGTTACAATATTACCCATAGACACAACGGCAACGTCAGTTGTACCGCCACCGATATCAATCACCATATTACCACCAGGCTGGTAGATATCAACACCCGCACCGACTAATGCTACTTTTGGTTCTTCTTCTAAGATTACTTCTTTTGCTCCTGAGTTTTCAGCTGCTTGTTTAATCGCTTGCTCTTCTACTTTAGTTATATTTGTTGGACAACAAATAAGCATGCGTGGTTTTGATAAAAAGCCTTTAACATCTATCGCGTTAATAAAATGTGTTAACATTGCTTCTGTTATATCAAAGTCAGCAATGACACCTTCTTTTAACGGTCGAATCGCTTCTATATTTTTAGGTGTTTTTCCAAGCATTTCGTAAGCTTTATCGCCTACTGCGATTACTTGATTTGTATTTAAATCTACTGCTACGACTGCAGGTTGGTTTAATACAATTCCTTTATTTTTAACGTGAATGAGCACGTTGGCTGTTCCAAGGTCTATTCCGATGTCTTTTGAAAACATATATATCCTCCTAAACATCCGTTCATGTTAATAAAATTTTATAAACCGAATAAAGCAATTCTTTATCCGGTTTATTTATTTTAATATTTATTTTTAGTATTGAGCTGGTTCCTTTGTTTCTACATTCTTTGTGATGCGTTCAATATCAGCACCTAGATTTTTTAATTTACCAGTAAAGTTAACATAACCACGATCTAAATGATGTAATTGAGTTACTTCTGTTGTGTTTTCAGCAATTAATCCTGCTAAAATAAGTGCTGCTGCTGCGCGAAGGTCAGTTGCAGCTACTTGAGCGCCTTGAAGCTTACTTGATCCTTCTATAAATACATTACTACCTTTTATTTTCATATCTGCATTCATTCGACGGAATTCTTCAACGTGCATGAAACGATTTTCAAAGACTGTTTCTGTTAAAACACTCGTTCCTTCTGCTAGAATCATCGCAACCATGATTTGCGATTGCATATCTGTTGGGAATCCTGGATGAGGTAATGTTTTAATATCTGTTGATTTTAATGTTTCAGGTCCGATAACACGAACACCATCGTCTTCTTCAGTCACTTCAACACCCATCTCTCTTAATTTAGCGATTAATGGACGTAAGTGTTCACTTAAGACATTTTTAAGTAAAACATTTCCTTTTGTAATTGCAGCAGCAACCATAAATGTACCTGCTTCAACACGGTCTGGAATGATTGTATGTTCTGTTCCAGTTAATTTTTCTACACCTTTTATTTGAATCGTTTCAGTACCAGCACCAACAATTTTGGCACCCATTTTATTTAAGTAGTTTGCTAAGTCGACTATTTCTGGTTCTTTAGCACTATTTTCTAAAACTGTTGTACCTTCTGCAAGTGTAGCAGCCATCATTAGGTTTTCTGTTGCTCCAACACTCGCAACATCTAAGTATATTTTTGCACCTTGAAGACGCCCGTCTGCTATAACTTCAACGAAGCCATTTCCAATATTTACTTTTGCACCCATTGCTTCGAATCCTTTTAAATGAAGATCAATTGGACGTGAACCAATTGCACATCCACCAGGCATCGCAACTTTTGCGTAACCATAACGCGCAAGTAATGGCCCTAGGACTAAGATTGACGCGCGCATTTTACTTACAAATTCAAATGGTGCTTCTGTTTTTAATTCTTTTGTTGCATCTACTGTTACTTGATTGTTTTCAAAATTAACTTCAGCATTTAAATTACGTAATACTTCATTTATCGTATACACATCATCTAATGTTGGAACATCGATTAAAGTACTTGTTCCCTCACTTGCAATTAAACTTGCAGTAATAACAGGTAAGACTGAATTTTTTGCACCTTCAATATTCACTGTACCTTTTAAAACATTTCCACCTTTAACAATAATTTTATCCATTATAATCTCCTTCGTGTTTCATATATTTCATTTAATTTTTATTTTAATTTATATTTATGTTTTTTTACAGAAGTATTCTATTTTTCATAATCCGAAATTAATTATATCACTTTACCTATAGATAAAACAAGGAGTATTTAGATCTATTTGATCATTTTGGCACGCTAGGTGTGACAAATCAGTGAATTAAAAGAGGAGTGGGATATCTAATGTCCAGCGAATAATGTCTAAAACAAAATTACTGACGAGGGTACCGATTGCTATTGTTAAAAAGATAAGTAACAATCTTGCTTCTCCAACGCGGTTTTTTCTAATTAATGGATCAAAGTTAACACCTAATAATAAACGCCAGGTGAGTGCGATAAAAAAGATATGTGAAACAATCCCGATTAAGCTCATGACACCTATTGAAGCCATATTAGATTCTCCTTTTATTTATTATACAAAAAAAGCTCAGTAAGAATAATCTTATGAGCTTTTTGTTTTATTTATTTTTTTGACCTAATTTACCGACGCGAATACGGTTCATTGCACGCATCAGTGCGAGCTCTGCTCGTTCTTTATCGACATCTTCTTGTTCTTCAAGTAGTTTTTCAGCGCGAAGCCTTGCTTCTTCTGCTCTTGCAATATCAACATCTGCTGCAAGTTCTGCTGAAGGAGATAGAATTGATACTTCGTTTGGACGAACTTCTAAAAAGCCGCCGTTAACAACTACAACTTCTTCTGTTTTATCACGCTTTAAACGTACTGAATCAATCACAAGTGGTGCGACAAGCGGAATATGTCCCGGTAAAATACCGATTTCCCCACTTTCAGCTTTACAACTAACCATTTCAAAATCACCTGTAATAACAGGACCATCCGGCGTTACAACACTCACCTTAAGTGTATTCATATCGAAACACCTCTTTAATTATTTTTAAAATAAAAGGTAAGGTTATCCCTTACCTCTTTAATTATTTTTTAGTTTTTGCAATTACGTCATCAATACCGCCAACTAGACGGAATGCATCTTCAGGTAAATCATCATATTTACCTTCTAAGATTTCAGCAAAATCGTCAACTGTGTCGCTAATTGATACGTATGATCCTGGCATACCTGTAAACTGTTCAGCAACGTGGAAGTTTTGTGATAAGAAGAACTGTACGCGACGTGCACGGTTAACAGTTTGTTTATCTTCATCACTTAACTCGTCCATACCTAGGATTGCAATAATATCTTGTAATTCACGGTAACGTTGTAATGTACGTTGTACTTGTGTAGCTACTTCGTAATGCTTTTTCCCAACAAATTCTGGGTCAAGTGCACGTGAAGTTGAAGCAAGTGGGTCTACCGCTGGGTAAATCCCTTGTTCTGATAAGCTACGGTCAAGGTTAGTTGTCGCATCTAAGTGAGCGAAAGTAGTTGCTGGCGCTGGGTCTGTATAGTCATCCGCCGGAACATAAATTGCTTGAATAGATGTAACTGAACCTTTGTTTGTTGATGTAATACGCTCTTGTAATTGACCCATTTCAGTTGCAAGCGTAGGCTGGTAACCAACAGCAGATGGCATACGACCAAGTAATGCTGAGATTTCAGAACCTGCTTGTGTGAAACGGTAAATGTTATCAATAAATAATAGAACGTCTTGTCCTTGTTCATCACGGAAATGCTCTGCCATTGTAAGTCCTGTTAAAGCAACACGTAAACGAGCACCTGGAGGTTCGTTCATTTGACCGAATACCATAGCTGTTTTTTCTAGTACGCCTGAGTCCTTCATTTCGAAGTACAAGT
This sequence comes from Caryophanales bacterium, assembly GCA_029257405.1. GTDB lineage: Bacteria > Bacillota > Bacilli > Bacillales > Amphibacillaceae > Pseudogracilibacillus. The sequence goes on along the minus strand of JARIBO010000014.1, from coordinate 38,828 downwards.
CGTTACCTTCACGTGTACGCTCTCCAACACCTGCGAATACAGAAATACCACCGTGTTCAAGTGCGATGTTGTTAATCAGTTCTTGGATAAGTACAGTTTTACCTACACCCGCACCACCAAATAAACCGATTTTACCACCTTTGATATAAGGAGCTAATAAGTCTACTACTTTAATTCCTGTTTCTAGAACTTCTGTTTCTGTAGCTAAGTCTTCGAATTCAGGCGCTTGACGGTGAATCGGATCATACTTTGTTCCTTCAACTATTTGTTCACCAAGGTCAATATGCTCTCCCAATACGTTAAATACACGGCCTAAAGTCGCGTCACCTACTGGAACTGAAATCGGATTACCTGTTGCGATAACTTCAGTACCACGGCTAATACCATCTGTTGATGACATACCGATTGTACGAACGACGTTATCACCTAAATGAAGGGCTACTTCTAAAGTTAAGCTTCTAGCTTCTACTTGATCAGTAGCTGCTACTTCTACGATTATTGCATCATAAATACCAGGGAGATTACCATCTGCAAACTTAACGTCTACAACTGGTCCCATTATTTGTGTTACTACACCTTTTGTCAATCGATTTCCCTCCTAACTTCTACTTACCTAATCTTTTTTAATTTATTCAAGCGCTGCTACTCCACCAATAATTTCGGTGATTTCTTGAGTAATTGCTGCCTGGCGTGCTCTGTTATACGATAGCGTTAAGTCATCGATGATGTCATTTGCGTTATCTGTTGCACTATTCATTGCTGTCATTCTCGCTGCGTGTTCACTTGCTTTTGCATCTAGAATGGCACCGTAAATTAAACTTTCAGCATACTGCGGAAGAAGGACTTCTAAAATCGCTCCTTCATCTGGTTCATATTCATAACTGCTAGTAGACGCGCTTTCTGCTTCGATACTTAATGGCACTAATGTGTTTTCAGTAACGATGTGAGAAATTGCACTTTCATACTTATTATATAAAATAACAAGTTCATCAATCTCTTCTTCAACATACATCTTAATTGCATCTGAAGCGATTGTACGAATATCAGCATATTTAGGTTGATCTGCTAGACCAATTATACTATCTGCCATTGGAAGTTTATTTTTCTGACAATATTCAGCTGCTAAACGACCAATTGCAAGAATTGTAAATTCATCATTAGATGAATGTCTTTTCGTCACAATATCATGTAAACGGCGTAAAATATTACTATTATACGGACCCGCTAAACCACTATCTGCTGTAACTACGATGTAAGCAGTCTTTTTAACTTCTCGACGTTCTAGCATCGGATGTGAAACGTCAGAATTACTACTTGCAATACTTGCAACTACGTCTTGAATCTTTTCGCTGTAAGGTGCATATTTCTTAGCATTTTCTTCAGCACGACTCATTTTAGAAGCTGAAACAAGTTCCATTGCACTCGTAATTTGTTTTGTTTTGGTTGTCGAACTAATTCTATCTTTAATATCTTTTAGTGATGCCAAGCTAATCACCACCTCTCTTAAATAGTTTTAAGATAATATACTTTTCTTACTATTTATAATTAGTCTTGTTTAGTTGGTAAAAAAGTTTTCTTGAATCCTGCTACTGCAGCGTCCATGTCACTTTCTTCACCTAATTGACCTGTTGAGCGAATATGTGTTAATAATTCTGCTGCGTTACTATCTAACCAAACATAATATTCTTGTTCAAAACGTACTATATCTTCAACTGGGATATCATCTAAGAATCCGTGAGTTAAAGCATATAGAGTCATAACTTGTTTTTCAACAACAATTGGTTGGTTTAAGTTTTGCTTTAGAATTTCTACTGTACGTTCACCACGGTTTAGTTTTGCTTGTGTATCTTCATCAAGGTCTGAACCAAACTGTGCGAATGCTTCTAGTTCACGGAATGCAGCTAAGTCTAAACGTAGCGTACCCGCAACTTTTTTCATTGCTTTAATTTGTGCGTCCCCACCAACTCGTGATACTGAAAGTCCTGGGTTAATTGCTGGTCTAACTCCTGAGAAGAAGAGATCAGACTGTAAGAATATTTGTCCATCTGTAATTGAAATAACGTTTGTTGGAATATAAGCTGAGATATCTCCTGCTTGAGTTTCAACGAATGGTAATGCAGTGATTGAACCGCCACCTAATTCGTCATTCAATTTAGCTGCACGTTCAAGTAAACGTGAGTGAATGTAGAATACATCCCCTGGGAATGCTTCACGACCTGGAGGACGACGAAGTAATAACGAAAGCTCACGATACGCTGCTGCTTGTTTAGATAAGTCATCATAAACAACAAGTACGTGTTTACCGTTATACATGAATTCCTCTGCCATTGAAATACCAGCATAAGGTGCTAAGTATAATAATGGTGCTGGGTCAGATGCTCCAGCTGTAACAACTGTTGTGTAATCAAGTGCACCGTGACGACGAAGTGTTTCAACTGTTCCACGAACTGTTGAATCTTTCTGTCCGATTGCTACATAAATACATAACATGTCTTGGTCAGCTTGGTTAAGAATTGTATCAATTGCAACTGTCGTTTTACCTGTTTGACGGTCACCGATGATTAATTCACGCTGTCCACGACCGATTGGTACTAGTGCGTCAATTGCTTTAATTCCAGTTTGTAATGGTTCGAAAACTGATTTACGAGCCATAACTCCTGGTGCTTCTGCTTCAATTGGACGTGTTTTAGATGTTTCAATTGGTCCTTTACCATCAATTGGTTGACCTAATGGATTCACTACGCGGCCGATCATTTCATCTCCGACCGGTACTTGCATAATGCGTCCTGTACGGCGAACTTCATCGCCTTCTTTAATTTCAACATATTCACCTAAGATAATGATTCCTACGTTACTTTCTTCTAAGTTTTGTGCCATTCCTACAACGCCGTTTTCGAATTCAACAAGCTCTCCAGCCATAATATTATCTAGACCGTGAGCGCGTGCGATTCCATCACCAACAGAGATAACTGTTCCGACGTCATTGACCTCAACTTCAGAATCAAAATCTTCAATTTGCTGTTTAATTATTGAACTGATTTCATCAGCTGTAATGCTCATACCATGTCACCCCTACCTTTATTTAGTTGCAGTTAGTAAATTTTGCTCAATACGCTTTAATTTATTACTGAGTGATCCATCATAAATTGTGTTACCAATTCTGATTCTTAAACCACCTAATAATGATTTATCAACTTTATTTTCAATGAATAACGATTTTTTATTTAATAATTCTTTAAAAGTCGTTTCTACATTTGTTAGTTCTACTGGTGATAATTCGCGTACTGAAGATACAACTGCATGTGTTATATCATTTTTTTCGTTATAAAGAGTTATGAACTCTTCAATCATTTGTAATATAACGTTTGAACGTCTACGTTCTATCATGATTTTAAGTCCATTTTTTATGTGTAGATGAACAGATGCAAAAGCTGAATCAATTAATGCAGTCTTTTCTTTATTTGTTGTATTTGGACTAGCAAGTAAAACTGATAACTTTTCATTTTGTTCAAATACTGATTTTACTACGTTAAGTTCTTCAATGAATTGACTTGTTAAGTCTTTTTCTTCGGCTATTTGGAATAGTGCGTCTGCGTATCGTTTTGCAACAATTGTTTGACTCATTTACCTTCGCCTACTTCTTTAATGTAGTCATTGATTAATGCTTCTTGATCTTCTAAGCTAATTTCTTTTTCAATTACTTTACTTGCAACAAGTACTGAAAGTGATGCGACTTGAGCTTGAAGTTCTTGTAATGCTTTTTCTTTTTCATTTTGGATATCTTCTGTTGCCGTTACTTTAATACGAGAAGCTTCTTGTCTAGCTGCTTCAATAATGTCGGCTTGTTGTTTCTCACCTGCATCTTTAGCTTCTGAGATCATTTGTTGTGCTTCTTCTCTTGTTTTGTCTAGCTGAGCTTGCGCATCTGCAGCTGCTACTTCAGCTTGTTTACGATTTTTCTCTGCAGTTTCAATTTCATTTGCTACAAAATTTTCACGTTCTTCCATAACGTCCATAAGTGGACCCCAAGCTACTTTCTTTAAAATAGCTAATAGTAGTAGGAAGAAGATAATCATAACGATCATATTACCGATGTGTAATCCACCGACATCTGCTCCGATTAGTAAGAAATCACTGTATAAATGCACAGATTCCACTCCTTTCACTTAAACATTTAGTTGTACTTAACCCAGTGGAGAGTGCTCTCTTAAGTTTTTTAACATAAAATAATGGCGCAGTTCAGATTAAAATAAGATCTACGCCATGTGTTTATTATTACTATTTACATGACAATAAATGCAATTACTACTGCGAAAATCGGAATAGCCTCTACAAGCGCGATACCCATTAACATTGTCACCGTTAAAGGCCCACGCATTTCTGGTTGACGTGCGATACCTTCTACTGTTTTACTTGCGATCATACCTACCCCAAGACCTGCACCTAGTGCTGCTAAACCTACTGCTATTGCTGCTGCTAATGAACTCATTATTAATTTCCTCCTCTAATTTGGTGTTGCTTTTTTTTTATATAAACACATTAAGAAAGAGATTCTTTCTTAAAGTTTGTTCCTAATGGTTAATAAATGCTACTTACTAAATCTTAATGGCCGTCGACTGTTTCGTCTACAACCTTATGCGATAGATATAACATCGTTAATAGGGTAAAGATAAATGCCTGGATTCCAGCAACGAATAAACTAAATCCTTGCCATGCAAGCATTGGTATAATTGATCCAATGAATCCGAAGACACTAAAGTCTCCCATTGCATTAAACGACATGCCTAGTATTAATGTTGTTAAAATTCCACCTGCGAAAATGTTACCAAACAAACGTAAACCAAGCGTTAATGTGTTTGTGAACTCTTCAATAATCTTAAACGGGAACATAATCCAAATTGGTGCAAAGAATCCTTTTCCATACGCTTTAAATCCGCGTAATTTAATTCCATAGTAGTGTGATAACACAACAACCATTGCTGCGAGTGTTAAAGTTACGCCGGCATCTGCTGTTGGTGCTGTCCACCATTGTTTATCACCGATAATAACAGTTGTTACCATTCCGAGCACGTTACTTACGAGAATGAACATAATTAATGTTAATCCTAGTGGTAAAAATGCACGTCCTGTTTTCCAATCCATTGTATCAGTAACAAGACCTTTTACGAATTCAACGACCCATTCCATAAAGTTTTGAACACCTGATGGTTTCATTTGTAATTTCCGGCTACCCCAAATTCCGATTAGTAAAACGACAATCGATGTGATTACTACCATCATTACAATTGATAGGTCAAAAGATAACCAAGAAATACCGAATACATTTTCGACAATTGGTGCTGTTGGTCCATCCTTCATTCTTTCACCCCTCTTTCAATGTTACAATTTTCTCTGGAATACAATAAGATCAATCATCGTAACTGGATAAAAAATCAAAAATCCAATTAGATAAGCTATTAGATTAAAATACATGTCAAACTTTACGGCAATAAGCGTTCCTAATATAACTGCTGCAAAACGTGAAATCATACCTAGACCTTGTCGCTTATTGTCTGAATCCATAATTGTTTCAGAAAATGTGCTTATCTTTTTTTGTAAGAACCAGACATTATAAAAGCCTATCAATATACCTAGTAAAAGTCCATAAAAAATTGGCTGGTATTTCGTATACGTACTAATACCTGCTAATACTAAAATTATAGATATAAGATATAACATCCATTTCCTTTGACGCTTAAAGATCGTTTTATGGCTTGACATAGGATGCTCACTTTCTTGGCAGTTTTAAAGTTTTATTGCTTATGTACTTTTAATCATTTGCCCAGTCGACTTTAATAGTATGTGTTTTCTAATCTTTTTATTAGTTTATCCATGAGAAAACGCATTATAAAGTAATAATTACTCCACGTTGAATTGTACAATAGCACTTGTTCAATGTCAATTTAATATAAAACTTTAATTGATTACTAGTGATATTATTTTGTACAAACTCCAAATGAAGCATCTCTCATATTATACAAGATAGGATTAATAATAGAAGTGACGTTTCTGTGAATTTTAATCAAACTTTTTTTGTAATCGTTATCAAGTAGCGTGTTTTAAAAAAACCAAAAAGAAAAAGTGCGAGAAATGTAATTTTTTCTCGCACTTTTATTTCCTTCACTCTTCAAAATTATCTATTGTTTTTTCATTATAGTACTTATAAGCGCCAAGTCCGCCTTCTTCAATCATCCTTGAAATTTCTTCTGATCTCGTTTCTTTTCTGGGCGAGGATTTACGTGGATAATCGTAATAATAATAGGCACCTAACCCACCTTCACTAATCATGCGTGATATTTCTAAAGTACGTTTTTCTTTTTTCTTATCTAATTCAATTGCCAGCAATTTTTGTTCAGTCATTTTAATCCACCCCTTTCCATATATATTATATATTATATATTATATCATATCAAAATTATTTTGTAAGCGCTTAATTATTGAGGTTAGAAAAGGCTTGCCTCATTAAATTGAGACAAGCCTTTATAATCTACTGTTTAATTGTGATTTTTTCCCGAGCTGACTTTGCTGCTTCAACCATGACTTTTAGTGCGTCAATTGTTTGTTGTTCGTTTCTTGTTTTAAGTCCACAGTCTGGGTTAACCCAGAAGTTTTCTGGTGTAATCGTTTGTAGCGCACGATCAATATTTTCTTTGATTTCTTCAATCGCCGGAACACGCGGGCTATGAATGTCATAAACACCTAGACCGATTTCTTTTTCATAAGTATTTTCTTCAAATGTGCTTACTAACTCTCCGTGACTACGCGATGTTTCAATTGAGATAACATCAGCATCTAATGCGTCAATGCATGGGAAGATATCTTCGAAATTCGAATAGCACATGTGCGTATGAATTTGCGTCTTTGCTTGAACCGACGCTGTTGCTAATCTAAACGCGTAAGCGGCAGCATCTAAATATGCGTCCCATTTTGCTTTATCTAGTGGTAGACCTTCTCTTAATGCTGGTTCATCCACTTGAATGATTTGAATACCCGCTTCTTCCAGTGCTTCAATTTCTTTACGGAGCGCAAGTGCAATTTGCTTCATAATTTCTGTGCGCGGTGTTGCGTCATGAACGAATGACCAGTTCAAGATCGTAACAGGTCCTGTTAACATTCCCTTTACATGACGGTCTGTAAGTGACTGAGCATAAACACTTTCTTTTACGGTAATTGGCTCTGTCCAATCAACGTCACCAAAGATAAGGGGCGGTTTAACACAACGTGACCCATATGACTGAACCCAACCGAATTCAGTTACTAAAAATCCATTAAATTTTTCACCGAAATATTCAACCATGTCATTTCTTTCAAATTCACCATGGACTAACACATCAATATCTAAATCTTCTTGAATTTTAATCCACTTAGAAATTTGGTTATTAACAAACGTCTCATACTCACGATCAGTAATTTCATTACGACGCCATTTTGAACGCGTTTGTCTCACTTCTTTTGTTTGCGGTAAACTCCCGATTGTTGTTGTTGGTAAGACTGGGAGATCAAGCGATTTTTTCTGAAGCTTTAGGCGTTCTTTAAAATGAACATCACGCTCTGCATCTTCAGCTGTTAACTTACTGATTTCAACTGCGACTGATTCATTTGAACGGTATTTTTTCTTTAAGCTTTCCAGCGCCTCTGTTGAGTTAGTAATCGCTTCGTTTGTTTTTTCATCAGTTGCCTTTGCTTTATTTGTTAAAATATTTATTTCAGCTAACTTTTCATCAGCAAATGATAGACCACCTAATATGACAGGATCAATTTTAGTTTCGTGCTTTTTCGTTACAGGTACATGTAAGAGTGATGATGAAGGCTGAATGATGAGTTTGTCATCTTTTACAAATTTACGTAATGTCGCAATTAAGCTCGACTTTTCTTGTAAATCAGCACGCCAAACGTTTCTACCATCAACTACACCTGCTGCTAAGTATTTATCTTCTGGGAATCCATGCTCTTGTAATACTTCAAGCGATTCACCGTGAACAAAGTCAATCCCGAGAGCTGCTACTGGTAACTGTGATAGACGCTCATAATGGAAAAGCTTTTCGAAATACGTTTGGAAAATAACTTTAATTTCTGGCACTTCACGGGCAATTGTTTCGTATACTTTTTCAGCAACAGCGACAACTTCTTCACTTACATCGCTTGAAAAGATTGGTTCATCTATTTGAACCCACGTTGCGCCTGCTTCTGCTAACTCTTTTAAAATTTGAACATAAAGAGGCGTAAACTCGTCAACAATTTTTTCAAATTCCGTTTCTTCGTAGCCTTTTGCTAAACTCACGTAAGTAACTGGTCCAACAATCACTGGCTTACCATTTATACCTAATTTTTCTTTTGCTTCATTATAATACTTTAATGCGCGGTTTATTTTTAATGCTGGTTTTTGTTCATTTAACTCAGGAACGATATAATGATAATTTGTGTTAAACCACTTTGTCATTTCTGATGCAATTGCGTCATCACTTCCACGGACAAGTTCATAATACGTATTAATATCAACTTCCCCGCCATCATAATTATATCTTTTTGGAATAATTCCAAAGCTCGCTGAGACGTCTAAAATATGATCATATAATGAAAACTCGCCAACTGGAATGAGATCAATTCCTAAATCTTTTTGCTTTTGTAAATTATCCAATCTAATTTCTGTTGTTTTTTCAAGTAATTCTTCTTCTGTTAAATCACCTTTCCAAAAACTTTCAAGCGCTCTTTTCCACTCACGCTTTTCACCAATTCTTGGATACCCTAAATTTGAACTTTTAATGTTTGTCATGTTAATATTTCCTCCTTGTTTGTTAGCAAATCATATTTTTTAATATCTTCTAATAATTTAATAATCATCCCATAACGCATAAATGGTGTAATTAAGTAAATACCATTGAAATGTTCGGCTGCAGTTTCTACGAGTTCACGCGACATTGCTAGACTGACCTTTTCTGCTTTCTTTCGGTCACTCCCTGCTTCTTTCATGCGTGCCCTCACATCATTTGTTAATGTGATCCCTGGTACTTCATTGTGTAAGAATTCCGCATTTTTGGTTGAAGTAATAGGCATAATCCCTACAAAAATTGGAATATCTAAGTGTTTTGTCGCTTCTTTTAGTTCAATAATTTTTTCTTTACTATAGATTGGCTGAGTCATAACGAAATTTGCGCCATGCTTAATTTTCTTTTCTAAACGTCTCACTGCTTTATCTAAATGAAGAACATTTGGATCTAAAGCACAGGCAACATTAAAGTTCGTTTTTTCTCTCAGTGATTGCCCTGCAAAAGATAACCCTGTATTTCCTTTTTGAATAAGTTCAAGTAATTTAAATGAATTGACATCAAAGACTGATGATGCTCCTGGAAAATCACCAATTTTGGTTGGATCCCCCGTTATTGCAAGTAATTCAGTAATTCCTAAGGTATGAAGGCCTAGTAAATGGGACTGCATACCGATTAAGTTACGATCACGACAGGTTAAATGAACGAGTGGTTCAATACCAAGCCTTTCTTTAACAATTGTTGCCATCGCTAAGTTATCAATTCGCGGAGAGGCAAGTGAATTATCTGCTAGTGTTAAGGCATCAATTCCAGCTTCTTTTAACGCTTTAGCACCTTTTAAATATTCACTAATATCAAGATGCTTGGGTGCACCTAACTCAACGATTAGCGTTCTTTTTTTCTTTGCTTTTTCAGCAAGTGTTTCTTTACCACTTTTTTTACTTTCTTTAATTTCATAACGAGGAATTTCTATTACTTCTTTTTCTGTTACGGGAGCGAGTCCTGAAACACCTTTTGCAATTGACCGAATATGCTCAGGTGTCGTTCCGCAACACCCACCGATTAACCGAACACCTTGATCACGTAATTCTTTTGCACTTGCTTCAAAATATTCTGGTGCGTTTTCGTAAGTTAAAATACCGTCGTTATATGACGGAAGACTCGCATTTGGATAAGCTGCTAAAAATGTATCTTCATTTATTGGTACCGATTCAAGTGACGTGACAATTTGTGAAGGACCCATTTGGCAATTTATCCCCGTTACATTTGCGCCAAGATTACGTAATTCTGTAAATGCATCTGCGATAAATAAGCCATTTTCTAAAATACCCGGTTCATGTAATGTGACGTTAGCAATGATGGGTAAATCCGTTTCTTCTCGGGCAATTTTTACAACGGACGTTAACTCTTCGAAATTGTAATAGGTCTCAAGTAAAATCCCGTCAACACCTTCAAGAAGTAAGCAATATAGCTGTTCTCTGAAACTGCGTTTGACCTCTTCTTCTGAAGCGAGCTGCTTATGAGCCCCGTGAATCCCACCAATGTTTCCTAATACAAATGCTCGGTTTTTACTCGCTTCTTTTGCTAATCGAACACTTGCTGTATTAATTTTTTTAACTTGCTCTTCTAACCCATAACGCGCAAGCTTGACATAGTTTGCACCATAGGAGTTTGTTTGAATCACATCTGCTCCAGCAGCAATATATGTTTCGTGAATGCTCCGAATTTGATCGGGTTCTGTTAAATTCAACTCTTCAAAACTTCGATCAACACCGTGTGAATAAAGCATTGAACCCATTGCTCCATCCGCCACTAATACTTGTTTTTTAATACGCTCTAAAAAGCTCAAGTTAACCAACCCTTTCTCTGAGACGTTTAAACGCTTGCTCAAAATCAGCAATAATGTCATCAGCATGTTCAATTCCTACAGATATTCGCAGTAATCTGTCTGTTAACCCATAGGAAATTCTCACTTCTTCTGGAATATCCATATGTGTTTGCGTAATTGGATACGTAATAAAACTTTCAACTCCACCTAAACTTTCAGCAAAACTAATGAGTTTTAAACTTTTTAAGAAGTCTGGCACATCTGAAGCGTCTTTTATTTCAAAACTAACCATCCCTGTATTACCTGGGAAATAGACTTTTGTTACTTCACTTTCTGATTGTAAATAGTCGACAACGTGTCTCGCGTTGTCTAAATGTTTTTCCATCCGAAGTGCCAGTGTCTTCATGCCCCTGATTAAGTTATAACAATCAAAAGGCGCTAAGGTTGAACCAATTGAGTTATGTAAAAATGCATATTCTTCACTCAAACTCTCACCTTTTGTAATCACAAGTCCTGCAAGTAAATCATTATGCCCACCTAAATACTTTGTCGCACTATGAATCACAATGTCAGCGCCTGACTCGATTGGCCTAATAAAATACGGTGTAAATAGTGTACTATCGACAATAAACAAAAGATTGTTTGCTTTAGCTACTTGTGAAATACTTTCTAAATTAACCACATTCATTAAGGGATTTGTTGGTGTTTCGATAAATATTGCGACTGTATCTGCCGTAATTAAACTTGTTAAATCTGTCTTTTCGTCCCAGTAAGTAAACGAGAAATTATATTTTTCTTTGAAATTTTCAAACAAACGATATGATCCCCCATACACGTCACGCGAAATAATAAAATTACTACCAACTTTAAACTTTGCGAAGATAAGTTGAATCGCAGCCATACCAGAACTGCAAGCAAATGCTTGGTCACCTTTTTCTAATAAAGCGACATGACGTTCAAGTACGTCGCGCGTTGGATTACCTGACCGAATGTAATCATAACCTTCTGTTTGACCAATTTCTTGGTGGCGGTAAGCTGTGGATAAATAGATTGGTGTACTGACTGCTTGATTAATTTCGTCACGTTCGTTTCCAATTTGAACGAGTGATGTTTCCTGTTTGTATTCATTCGACATTTTACCCCTCCTATTTTTTAATAGATTGAAGAGCTAAATCACAATAAAAAACCTCTTCTTATCTGCATATAGATAAGAAGAGGTTGTCAAATGTAAAATTCTCTTCTTATCTATCAAACGTAATAGCTTGCTGGAATTGGCACAGTACTAAAATTAGTCTGTTGCCGAGGCTTCAAAGGGCCAGTCCCTCCACCTCTCTTGATAAGAGTTTTGAATCGGTTATTAAGTTATGATTAATAATATACAATACATGTTTTTAATTGTCAAACTATTTTGAGAATTAAATTTACTTTAAATGGGTAATTATGTAAGTGGGTATATGATACGATGCTGGTTAAGTAAATTAAAAAAACATTTTTAAAATGTAAAAAAAAGAACTTATCTCAGAAATTCTGAGACAAGTTCGAATCAATTTTACAAATATCCTTTTCTAAGTTCTGCAGGACTTTTTGGATGAATGTAGCCTGGTCCAATATCGTAAACTGTTTTGGCACCTTTTTGCCCTTCTTTACTCAAACGGTGCGCAGCACGGGCATATGCAACAAGTACACTTGCTGTAAATTCAGGGTTACTATCTAGTTTTAAGCTATACTCGATGATTTGATTATTATTTTCTGTTCCTGTTTGTCCACTATGAATGACAAAACCACCATGCGGCATTTTATTATGATCACGTTCAAGTTCTTCTTCTGTTATAAAATGGACAGTCGTATCATATTCATCAAAGTAGTTTGGCATTGTTTTTATTGTTTTTTCAACTACCTTTGGATCCGCATCCTCTTCTAAAACGACATAACATTCACGTTTATGACCATCACTTTTTGAAATATCTGGATTTTCGCCACTTCTTACTTCATCCATTGCTTCATCTGACGGGAGTGTATATTGAACACCTGCTTTAACCCCTTCAACACGACGAACAGCGTCTGAGTGTCCTTGACTTAAACCTTTACCCCAAAATGTATAGGTCTTACCCTTGTATAAAACAGCTTCTGACATCACACGGTTAATTGCAAAAAGACCTGGATCCCAGCCAACTGAGATGATATTTAATTTTCCACTTGCTTGTGACACTTTATCTACTGATTCAAAATATTCAGGAATAAGCGCATGCGTATCATAACTATCAACCGTATTGAATAGTCTCGCAAATGCAGGTGTTTGTTCAGGTAAGTCTGTTGCTGACCCACCACATAAAATCATGACATCTATTTTATCTACATAATCCGTTGCGTCATCAATATGTAAACTTTTAACGTTTTTACCAACCGTTTCAACTGGTCCACGACGTGAGAATATTGCGACAAGCTCCATGTCAGGTTGTTCACTTATAGCAAGTTCAGCACCACGACCTAAATTACCATATCCTAAAATACCAACTTTAATTTTTTCAGACATTTTATTCCTCCTCAAATTTCACTACTAACTTTATAATAACGTTTTAATCTTGCGACTGCAATAAACACGCTAAATTGCATGATTCGACCACTTGCCTAGTCATCTGTTACACTAGAGATTAAGAACTGTTTATGGAGGGATATATTATGCGTTTAGCAAATAAAAGAGTCATTGCACTTGTTGATCATGAATTTGAAGATCTTGAGCTTTGGTATCCGATTTTACGTTTACGCGAAGAAGGTGCGACTGTTCATTTAATCGGACCTCGCGCTAAAGAAACATATATTGGGAAGTACGGCGTACCTGCTGTATCTGACTTTGGCTTTAAGGATCTACAAGCTGCTGCAAGCAATTACGATGGAATTTTAGTCCCAGGAGGCTGGGCACCTGATCAACTGAGAAGGTATCCACAAGTTCTCCAGTATATTCAAGAAATGGATAAATCAGAAAAAATCATTGGACAAATTTGTCATGCTGGTTGGGTTCTTATTTCAGCAGATATTTTAAAAGGTAAAACTGTAACGAGTACACCTGGTATTAAAGATGATATGACAAATGCCGGTGCCACATGGATTGATGAGCCTGTCGTTGTTGATGGTCATTTAATTTCAAGCCGTAGACCACCAGACTTACCACCGTATATGAAAGCTTTTGTTGATAAATTAGCTGAATAAACAAAAAAAGAGAACTTTAATGAGTTCTCTTTTTTTTGTTAAAATTAAGTATTAAATTTTTGATACATATTAAATGACGCGCGTTCTGGTTTATAAAATATGTATAAACATAAGAAAAACCAAGCGATTGAAACAACGATTGCTCCGATAACATCTGTAGCAAAGTGTGCATCTAACATCACACGACTTAATGCCACTGAAATAAGTAGTCCTAGATAGACAATTGTTAAAATAACTTGAAGCATTTTGTTCTTTAATGTGTAGATTGCTAAGTATACTAAAAATATAAATAGGATTGAAGCACGCATCGCGTGTCCACTTGGGAAGCTATATGATTGCAATTCAAATGTATAATTAAATACTTCAATAAATTTCGCATCGTCACCTGGACGTGCACGTTGGATAAGCATTTTTAAGCCCAAATTTAAAATAACGCCACCAACAGATAATACAAAGAAAAAATAAAAATGATGCCAATTTTGTTTCACAATAAAATAAAGTCCGATTAAAACAGTTACGAGTAAAACAACTTCACTTGACCCTATCATTGATGCGATAGCAATCAATTTTGTAAAGAATGAAGCAGATTGTTGATCTGCCCAATTTGCGATTGAGTTATCAACTGACTCGCCTAAACTACCTGAAGTAATATATACGACTCCTGCAAATAAAGCGAAAAAAAGTATACTTAGAATAATAAAGAAATTATTGCGCGAATTCATTTTATTTACCACATCCTTATACTTGCACTGCAATCAATCTTACAAGATTTCTTTTAGATACACAATATTCAAGCTATAATTTAACAATCACTTAACATATGTGTAACAAATGACGTATAAGATATGTGGTATTATTTCTTGGTAATAAACTACTATTCCTTTATTAAACTTTATTTTCACCAATAATATTCGAACCCATGATCGTTCAGCGTTATTATATATTATAATGTGTCATTAATATATTTTATAACCCTTTAAATGCCCATTCCATTCTACTTAGTAAAATACTTCTTGTTAATTCACCAGTCATATTAAAGACTTGCAAATTAAATAATGGATTTTTTTGATCTGAATATTTTTCCCATTGTTCTGCTACATAGACTAAATCCACAGCTTTTATTATTGCTACATCAGTATCTTCTTCTGAAAAAGCTTTCAATTTCTGCGCTTGCGCAACTGCTTCTTTTGTATAATCGTCTACAATAATTAAAAATAATGATACTCGCATTTTTTCTGAGCGTATGTATCTTAAGAACTGTTTAAAATGATTTTCTGGAAAAGTGTATGGTTTTTCTGTACTTTTATTATCCCACAAAACCACTTCTTGTTGATCAAATTGAATTTTTCCATCTGCATGTCTTGTACCTTCCATCGGCATTAAACTAAGACCAAACTTCTTTTCAAAAATGTATCTTGTCGCTTCTTCAAAATAATTGTCTACACTAATGTCTTTTTCAATTAACTTATTTACTCTAAGTGTTTTATAATCTCTAGCTGCTAATTCCTCAAAAAAATCATACAAACGAGCTCTCTCATCAGTTGAATCTGAAGACGTTAGTGTAGAAAGCATTTCATAATAATCTATTATATTTTGAACTTTTTCTTTTTTTATCCCACTAATCTTTACCCCTTCTAAATTTCTTAAAATTTCTGATAATTCTTTGGAACTAAATATCTTTAATGCTGTAGATGGTAATATATTATGTTCAATAATTCTTGCTACAACTTTTTCTTTTGTACCACTAGTATTAATATCCAATCCGCTTAAAACCTTTCTTAATTGTTGCATATTTAAATCATATAATAACGTCTCATAAACTTCATTTCTCAATTCCCCGCCCATTTCATACCGTAAAATTCGTGCTATATCTTTTGGAATAACATAATAAGCTGTATCATCTCTATAACGTAATATTAATCCTCGAGATTGTAGGTTAATTAAAGAACGACTGATTTCTTTATTAGTATGTAATTTATTTCCTTTTTTAGGGAATCTTCCAATACGACTTTCTAATAAGTAATGTTCTCTTTTCGTAAGATCTAGCTCATTTCTCAATACATTTAAAATATTAACTTCATGTTCATTTAAAGACTCATCTTTTTTCCAAGCCTCATCTAATACTGCACTATATATTCTTTTTGATTCTTTAGAAATAAATCTATTAATATAATCATTATCTGCGCTTTGTTTTAAGATTAATTCTTGCATATCTTCTATTTCTTTATAAAGATCTGACTCACTTAATAAATAACCTTCTTTTTCCATTAACGACATCAGAATCATCTCATTTAGTAATAAAACATCACGTATTTCATCATTAAAATTTAATGTTTTTTTAACTCTTTCTTTGTTTTGAAATTCATCAATATTTTTTAGTATTACTGTACGCATTTCCTCTTCTGATTCCATGTGCACATCTTTCAAAAAACTATCTACAATTCTTCCCAAATAGAGCTTCGACATTTTCGGTAAAACATCTTCTAAAAACATTTTATATACCCCCTTATTATATTAAATAGATATCTTATTTATATCTTATAAAATAATTAGAGACGATATCTAGTTTCATTATAGCAAATGTAGAGTGAATATTCTGTAAATCTTTAATTATTTAGTAATTTGATAAGCATCTTCTTTTTTTATTTCACCTGATTTAATCAGTGCGTTCTCGCTATTTTTTAAATATCTTAAATAAACGCGTTCATTATATAAATGTTGGTCATTATTTCGAACAACTTCTTTTGCAGTTAAAATTCCAAGCTTTTCTTTAACTTTATTCAATTTTTCTAAACTATCGTTTTTTACATTAAATATTTGATCGACACGACTTCCTTTTGGACCTTGTCCAGGTATCGTTTTTGTTTGAATAAGATATTCAATATTTATATCGTGATGCTCTTTAAAGTAACGAACGAGATCATCTCCATTTTTTCCTAATGGAAGAGACATACCTTGCCAAACACAGCGGACATAATCTTCTTTAATAAATGAAACCATCAATTATTCCTCCTAAAAAATGAGTTCTACTCTTAGTATAGTGTGTTTTCCTTAACTACTACAGTTAATTGTTTTTGTTTATAAACAGTTTCTTTGCCAAAAGATACCCCTCATGGTATCTTAGTATTTGTGCAGAGATCTGCATAATCTTATTATTAAAAAAATAAACGTATAAAAAATAGGAGGAATATTTAATGGCTAAAATGAAGATGCAAGTAACAGGTGTAAGTGAAAGTATGAAAACGATTGTTAAAGCAGGTAAACACGAGGTAATTGTTGACGAAGCTGAACAAATGGGTGGAAACAACGACGGAGCAAATCCTTTACAGTACTTATTAACTGCACTTGCAGGTTGTACAAACGCAGTTGCTCATATGGTTGCTAAAGAAATGGAATTTGATTTACAAGAATTAAAAATTAAAGCAGTTGGAGAATTTGATCCTAGAGGATTTATGGGTGACCCAAATGTGCGCAGTCACTTTGAAACGACAACTTTAGACGTAGATATTAAAACTTCTGAATCAGAAGAGCGTGTAAATGAATTAAAAGAAACTGTTTCAGCACGTTGCCCTGTATACAGCACATTCGTTGCTGCAGATATTGAAATGATAGATACGTGGACGATTGTTTAAATAATATCTAAAATTAAACTTAATAAAAAAAGCCCCCCTTTAAAGCTAAGCTAAATAACTCAGCTTTAAAGGGGGCTTTTTTTATCTTGTTTCTAAATTAAATAGTTTAAATAAGATTTGATGGCATGTTTACTGCTATAACTTCACCTGTAACAACTAAATTATCTCCAGCATAAACTTCTGTAATAATCCGAAACTTTTTAGGGTGTATTTCTTCAATCGTTCCTATCGCTTTTAAAGGAACACCAGAAGGAGTTGGCTTTAAATAATTTACATGTAAACTTCCTGTGACAAATCTTGGTGTTTCTGCACCTTCTCCTGGTTCGTGACCATTCTTTCTATGAACAGCTAAAGCAGCAGATCCTGTCCCATGACAATCAACTACAGATGCTATTAATCCCCCATAAATAAATCCTGGAATTGCTTTATGCTCTTTTCTTGGATGATAAATTGTAATAGTTTTTTCTCCATTCCACCCTGTTCTTAAATGTAATCCTTCTTTATTTAAACGTCCACACCCATAACACCATGAGTAATCATCATGATAATCGTCTTGAATTGCATGCACAACTTTTTCCATAAATATTCATCACCTTTCCATTAAATTGATTGCGCTTACATTTATAGTTTATTAATTGTATAATAATCTTCGTATTCTGTTCGTAAGATATTTTTTTGGATTTTTCCTGTTGTAGTCATTGGAAGCTCTTCTACAAATACAACTGCTTTAGGTATTTCAAAACCACTTAAGTGTTCTTTACAGTAATTAATAACTTCTTCTTGTGTTAATTCAACTTTAGGATGTTTAACAATTACAGCTGTTACTGCTTCATGCCAATGTTCATGCGGGATACCTATAGCTACAGCATTTGCCACTTTTTCATGATTCAATAATACTTGCTCTACTTTAATCGAAGCAACATTTTCTCCTCCTGTTTTAATAATATCTTTTTTGCGATCGACAAATACAAGTTGTCTGTCTTCATCCCAATACCCTATATCACCTGTGTGATGCCATCCAAATCGACGACTTTGTTTCGTTTCTTCTTCGTTTTCTAAATATCCATGCATTACATTTGGTCCTCGATGAACTATTTCACCGACTTGATTAATCTCTAATAGATTTCCTTCTCCATCCATAATTGCTGTATCATTTAAAATTGACGAAACTCCCCAGTACGATCCAAATCTTCGTAATTGCTCCTCTGGTTTAAATGTCATTGTCGCAGGGTACATTTCAGTTTGTCCTGTACCTAAGATAAAGTCTGCATTAAATTCTTTTATAAGTGTTTCTAGTGTTGTTCTATCCATGGGTGCCATAGCATATAGACATAGTTTTAACGACGATAAATCATATTTTTTTCTTGATGGATGGTGCAATAATGCTCGGTACATCATTGGTAATGCTGCAGTAAAATTAACTTGTTCCTTCTCGATTGTTGCCATAAATGATTCTGGTTCAAATGAATTGAAAATAACATTCTTTGCACCAATATGAATAAATGATGTTGCTATACTATGTTGAGCACAATGAAACAAAGGTAAGACTACTGATCCTACATAATTAGTATTTATACTTGTTTCAATTATATTACTTAGTGAACTAATATAGACACTTTTGTGACTTATCAGCACTCCTTTTGGTTTTCCTGTTGTGCCACTTGTAAACATAATTTGAGATATATCATTATCTTGAATACTAATTTCAGGCTCCACTTTGGATTGATCCATAAAAAGTGATTGGAAATTTTTTAGTGTACCATCTATTGATATGATTTCTCCTATATTTTCATATAGAGATGAGTCTGCTTGAATAAAAGTGTCATTTCCTATAATTAATTTTGCTTTTACTTTATTTAAGATATATTTTTTATCCTCATTGTTAATGCCTGGATTAACTGGAACCCATATTAATCCTGCCTTAGCAATCCCATACATTATAATAATAAATTCAATCGAATTTCCACAGATTGTTCCTATTGTATCTCCTTTTTTAAATCCCTTATCCAGTAAATAATTAGAAAACTGGTTTGACATTTCATCTGCTTCTTTAAAAGTAAGTCTTTTATCGCCTTCTACAAATCCAACTTTATTTGGAAATTTATTAGCAGATCGACGAATAATATCTCCAATAGCAATACGATTAACAATTGATGGTTCATACATTTTATTCATCTCCTCGTATATTATTTAATGGCTTTTTCTTTCAAATATTGTTCTTTTAAAATCCCCTTTTGAACTTTACCTGCTGGAGTCATTGGTAATGTATCTACAAATATAAATTCTTTTGGTATTTTATAATCAGCTAGATTTTTTTGACAATACCTTTGTAATTCTTCGGAAATGTTTTTTTCTTGCTGAGTTAACACTATATAGTAGACTCCTGCTTCACCCATCAATTCATCTGGAACTCCAATTCCTGCTGCTAACTGTACTTTTTCATGAGCAGTTAATAAATTTTCTATTTCTGTTGGTGCAATATTAAATCCTCCAGAAATATATAATTCTTTTTTTCTAGCTATATAAAATATATAGTCTTCAGTATTTTTTGATACAATGTCACCTGTATAAAGCCATCCATTTTTAAATGAATATAATGTTTCTTTTTTATTGTTATAATAGCCATCTGCTAAACAATCGCCTTTAACTATTAGTTCTCCAGGCTCTCCATCAATTACTTCATCACCTTCTGAGTTTACTACTTTTACTTTAAAATCTCCGATGGCTACCCCTATACTCTGTCGCACAAGGGATAAATCATCTGTTAGATGTGATAATATACATGCTCCCGAGGTTTCACTTAAGCCAAATAAATTAACAATATTTGCTTGAGATAAATTTTTACCTATTAATGAGTATATGGATTCCTCTACATTAGAACCTCCTACAATAGCTAGTCTAATACTAGAGGTATCAATCTTCTCTGGTTCAACATTCGAAAAAATCATATTGTACATTGTAGGCACGCCACCTAAAATAGTAGGTTTTTTTGTATTTATAATTTCAATAACAGTTTTCGGATGAAAACTTGGAACTAAATAAACTTTACTTGCACTAAGTAAAGCTACAGTAATAGTACAAGTTATACCTCCTACATGATTGAATGGTAATGTACCAACGGATGAATCATTTTTTGTAACTTTAAAATGATTTACTTGTGCTTGGCCAGATGCTAAAATACTTTTATTTGTGATCATGACACCCTTTGGTTTTCCTACCGTACCTGAAGTAAATAACATTAATAAATGATCATTTATTGTTATTTTTTCTTTTACATCATTTATTAGTGTTAATTTATTTTTTGTTTCTAATAAATTATCAAATGATTTTTTTCCTTGTTTGCCTATATAATAAATATCTTCTACTAAAGGTATTTTCTCTTGGAATTTTTTAAAATAATCCACATAATTGAACTCTCCTAATTCACTAATGCAAATTAGTATTTTAATATCTGAATGATTAATCATTTCTTCTAATTCATTATCACGGTAACGAACATTTAATGTCACTATGACCGCCCCTATTTTTGCAGCTGCAAAATAGGTATACAACCACTCAACTTGATTTAATCCAATGATCCCTATTTTTTCTCCTTTTTTTAAACCGAGTTCAAATAAAGATTTTGCTATTTTATCTGATTTTTCATTCATTTGTTTAAATGTAACATGATGATTTCCTTGAATTACAAAATCATCATTTGGATATTTTTCAGCTTTTTCCTCTAGAACTTTATAAACAGGTCTATATTCCATACGTTCATCCCCCTGCTTTATATCTGATAAAACGATATAAGATTATTCTTCAGCTACTGAATATACAGGTATTTCACATCGATTTTCAATTAGAACTTTCTTAAATAATGTTATTTTTCTTTAATTCAACTTTTGGTAACGTAATTCCAAGTTGTTTTATTAATACTTCATTCATTATTTGTGTTGTACCTCCACCAATTGATTGAATTCTAGCATCTCTCCAATAACGCTGAACCGGATATTCCATCATATAGCCGTTACCTCCATGGATTTGTACAGCCATATCAGTTACTCGATTTACCATTTCTGTTGCGTATACTTTGGCCATTGTCGCTTGTGTAACTACATCTTCTACACCTTGGTCATAAAGATAGAGTGCCCTATAAGTAATGTTTTTTGCTTTTTCAATATCAACTGCCATATCAACCATTTTATGTCGTAAAACTTGAAAGTTGGCTATTGGTTGATTGAATTGTGTGCGTTCTTTACTATATTTAATTGCAGCTTCTAATGCTAATTCTGCAGTTGCAACACTTGTTAAAGCAAGCATAATTCTTTCTAACTGAAAATCTTCCATAATATAACGGAACCCTTCATTTTCTTTACCTATCAAATTTTCTTTTGGTATTTTAACTTGATCAAAAAAGAGCTCCCCTGTATCAGATGAACGCCAACCTAATTTCTTAAGTTTTTTGCCTACTGAATAACCTTTTGATTTCGTATCTACTACAAACAAGCTTATATTGCGGTGTTTTGGCTCTAATCTTGTTTGAGCAGCGACAATTACATAATCAGCATTAACACCATTCGTAATAAATGTTTTTGAACCATTTAAAATATAATAGTCGCCATCTTTTTTCGCTGTTGTTTTCATTCCTGCAACATCTGACCCACCACTAGGTTCCGTTATCGCTAGTGCTGCGATTTGATCGCCTTTTATACCTGGTGTTAAATATTTTTCTTTTAATTCGTGACTTCCAAATAACCACAGCTTAGTCATTGCAATACCAGATGACGCTTCAATAGATGCACCAACTCCTGCAGCACCACATTTTGTGATTTCTTCACTAAATACTGCCTGCATGATGGTATCCATTCCTAATCCACCGTACTCAATTGGAAATTTTATACCAAGATATCCCATCTCACCCATTTGCTTGAATAAGGTTCTCGGAACTTCGCCGTCTGCTTCCCATTCTTCAACTTGTGGTGTAATTTCTTTTTGAATAAATTTACGCACTGACTCTCTAAATAATTGATGCTCTTCATTGAATATCCAATGTGTCATTTTTTAGACCTCCTTTTTAAGCTTATAATCCTATTTGTTTGGATATAATTTCTTTCATTACTTCATCTGTACCTCCGCCTATTCTTGCTAATCGACTATCACGCCAACATCTTTCAATTGGATATTCTTGCATATAACCATTTCCACCAAAAATTTGTAAAGCACGATCTGTAACTGAAAAAGACATTTGTGTTGCTGCTAATTTAGCCATTGAAATTTCTTTTGAAGGAACCTCTCCATGTAAAAATCGATAAGCAGTAGCATAAGTTAATTCTCTGCAAACTTCCACTTCTGTTTTCATTTCTGCTAGCATATGAGCAATAACTTGAAAATTACTTATCGGTTGATCAAATGCTAATCTATTTTGAGCATAATCAAGCGCTAATTCATAAGCATATTCACCTGCACCTATTGCTCCAGCTGCTGCAAATAAACGCTCTCCTTGTAACTGCCACATCAGTTGTTTAAAGCCTTTACCTTCTTCTCCGAGTAAATTATCTGCAGGTACTCTGACATGGTCAAAATAAAGTTCTGCTGTATCTGATGAACGCATACCTACTTTATCTAGTTTTTTACCAACTGAAAACCCTTTTCTATTTGTTTCTACAAGAATTAAACTTATTCCTTTTCCACCAGGTTCATCTGAAGTACGAACTACAAGCGTTATAAAATCTGCTCTAGTTCCATTAGTAATATATGTTTTCGAACCGTTTATAACCCATTCATTACCCTCTTTTTTCGCCCTTGTTTGAATGGATTGTACATCTGAACCATGATTTGGTTCGGTAATACCGATAGCTGCAATTTTTTTCCCTTCTAATGCAGGTCTTAAAAAACGTTCGTGCTGATCTTTTGTACCAAATTGTAAAATTGGAGGTGTTGCCATATCTGTTTGTACGCCAATTGCCATTGGTACACCGCCACAACCACACTTATTTAATTCTTCACCTAAGATTATACTCATAAACTTATCTCCGCCCTGTCCACCAACTTCTTCAGGATATTGCAAACCTAGTAATCCTAGTTCACCCATTCTATTAAATAATTTTCGAGGGAATATCTCCGCTTCTTCCCATTCCTCTACAAAGGGTTTTATCTCTTTTTCTACAAAATTACGTATTACCTTTCTCATTTCTATATGTTCTTCTTTAAAATAAGGTTCAAAGCTCATATTTATCACACCTTTTAAATTTATATTAAGTATTTTTATTGATTCATATCTACTTCTAATCGTAATAAATTAGAACTATAAGTTTTTCCTAATGTATCTACTCGCAGAGATGTCGAACCACCACCATCAAGTGCTTGTTTACATACAAATTTTAACGCTAATATATTTGGTAATTCATATCGAATCACTTCACCTTTAACTAAATCTTTAAAGTGTTCTTTTACTTTTTCTGCTGTGACTTGTGTGGTAAGCAAATCATATGTTTTTTTATCTGGTGCAAATAAACCTAAATCTACGTTATTTCCTTTATCTCCTGAACGTGCTTGTGCAATGTCTACTAATTTTACTTTATCCATTAATTTTCACCTCGTGTACTTCTGTCGTTACATAATTTTCTATAATTTCACGTGGGATAAGCGTGGACCACATTCCTATTAATTCACGAGGCGGTGTGTTTCCGACAAATCCGCCTAAAGAAGGTGGTCCATTTAAAGCAATTGGGGGGAAAAATCTAACAAATCCACTTGCTTTACGTTTATCATCACTTTTTACTGCCATCCGTAAATAAATTTCATTAATATCTTCATTTGGTTCTGTAGCAAGAGATCCGTGAAGCGAATTATACCCGAGATAATCTGTTCTTATCTCTTCATATTTTTGGCCTGATTTTTCAATTTGTGAACGTATAATTTCATTTGCTTTTTGAGCTTTTTCTAAAGCTTTTGGCCAAGAATAACCAACCATAACTTGACTCATATATCCATTATGATAGCCCATCACAGCTTTTAATGAGTCTGGCTTTGGTTTTCCTTTCACGCCTTTTATTTGTACTACATTAGGTTTAACTTGCTCAATTGTTAGCGCTGTCAAATCTACAATAACATCAGGCGTTATATAAGCAGAAGGATCATGTATTTCATATAAGGTTTGCTGCCTAACTGTATCTACTGAAACTAGTCCTCCACGCTCTTCTACTTTTGTAATAATAAAATCACCAGACTCTTCAACTTCAGCAATAGGATAGCCCATTTCATCAAATCCTTCTATATCTTTCCACCCTCCGCTAAAATTACCACCAGTGGATTGGGCCGAACACTCTAATAAATGTCCCATGAAAATACCACTAGCTAATTTATCCCAATCATTTTCTTTCCATCCATACTCATAAATTAACGGTGCTAAAAATTGAGCTGTATCTGTCGTTCTGCCAGTAATTACAACGTCAGCACCTTCACGTAATGCTTTTACAATAGGTTGAGCACCTATGTACGCATTAGCAAACATTATTTTTTCTTGAACAGTTGAAAATTCTTCATCTGTTTCTAAATCCGTTAATTCAATGTTTTTTGCCAGTAAATCATCCAATCTAGGTAAAAGATCATCACCTGTCACAACAGCTACCTTTAATCCCTCGTACCCTAGTGATTGAGCAACCTCTATTACTTTATCTCTTGCTGCTATTGGATTAATCCCACCACCGTTTGTTAATAATTTAAGTCCATTATCTTTAACGAAAGGAAGTAATTTTTTCATTGTCATTGGAAGATCTTTTACATAACCTAGATTCTCATCTTTACGTTTATCTTTTGTTAAAATAGCCATTGTTAATTCTGCCAAAGAATCAAATGCTAAATAATCTAAGTTTCCATATTTTGCATTAGCTAATGCACCATCTAATGTATCACCATAAAAACCTTGTCCTGCACCTACTCTTACTTTCTTCACTATAATCACTCTCCTTTTATTCTAAAGTTAAGATTATTTGATCTGCTTGCACAAAATCACCTTCTATTACATCAACTTTTTTTACTCTTCCTTTTTTTGGTGAATCAACTGGAATCTCCATTTTCATCGATTCTAAAATTGCGAGTGTTTCTCCTACTTCTACCTCATCGTTTTCTTTTACTTTCATTTTCCACATATTTCCGCCCATTGGTGATTTAATTTCCATTAATATTCATCCTCTCTATTTACCTGTCCATTTTGGAGTTCTTTTTTCTAAAAATGCATTTGCACCTTCTTTAACGTCGTTACTCTTAAATGAAACGAGTCTTAAAGTTGATAAGTAATCAAATGCATCCATCATATTCATATTTTCTGTTGTATAAAAAGAATCTAATGCTAATTTTGTTGCTAAAGGACTATATGATGCGACCATCTTGGCAAACTTCATAGTTTCATCTTCTAATTTATCGGCTTCTACAACACGATGAATAAGTCCATTCAACTTTGCTTCTTCTGCATTTATAATATCAGCCGATAACATAAGTTCCATTGCTTTGCGATCACCTACCGCTTTTCTAATCCATGGTAAAATAACAAATGGAACCATGCCTAATCGTAATTCTGTTAACCCTAATTTTGCTTGATCAGATGCAATTGCAATATGACACATTGCCACCATGCCACATCCGCCACCGAGTGCAGGACCATTTACTGATGCAATTAACGGTGTTCGAATCGTTCTCCCTAATTTAAATAACTCTGTACTTTCTCTTCCTTCAAAATGAAGACTTGGAACATCTCTATTTGTATTTTCTATGAATTCGTTTACATTTCCGCCTGCTGAAAAAGCTTTTCCACTTCCAGTTAAAATAATAACTTTAATATTATCATCTTGATCTGCTTTTTTGATAGCAGAAGAAAGTTCTTTTGTTAATTGTTGAGTTAACGCATTACGACTATCTGGTTGATTTAATGTGATTTTCACAATACCTTTTTCAAGACTATCATAGATAATTGTTTCATAATTCATTTTTCTGCCTCCTTATACTGGATGTATAGAATTTCTCTTAGTTAAATTCACTCGTTCTTTTGTTTCATAAAGTTTATATCTACTGATTAATTCACTTCTAAGTTCATCGAAACCTATAATACCATCTATAATTAGTTCAGATGCTAATTTATGAATATCAACATTTGCTGAATATATATCACGAGCTTGTTTAACAAATTGTTCCCTTTCATCACCTGATAATTCTTGTATTTTATTATAATAAACTGCATTTACTGCTGCTTCTGGACCCATCACAGCAATTTGCCCGCTCGGTAAAGATAGCACAGCATCTGTACCAAATGCTGGTCCACCCATCGCATATAAACCCGCTCCAAAACACTTTCTTACAATAATCGATATTATTGGGACAGTGGATTCTGAAATAGCCGAAATCATTTTCGCTCCGTGGCGAATTATTCCTGCTTGTTCAACATTTGAACCAATCATATAACCTGGAACGTCAGATAAAAACAGGAGCGGAATTTGATATGCATTACATAACCAAATAAATCGTGCTGCTTTATCTGGCGAATCAACAAACAATGTCCCACCTTTTACTTTTGATTGATTAGCTATTATTCCAGTTACTTTTCCGTCAATTCTAGAAAAACCTGTAATTAATTCAGGTGCAAATAATTTTTTATATTCAAAGAAACTTTCTTTATCTATTACTTGGTCAATTAATTCATGCATATCAAATGGAACATTGTTACTTTCCGGAATAATATCAGCAATCTCTCTTCCCTTTACTGGACTAAGTGGTTCTACTTGTAATGGTTTTTCAGCATAATTTTGAGGCATATAACTAAGATATTGTTTACACACTTCTAAAGCTTCTTTTTCTGAGGATACTAACACATCACCTAGTCCACTTTTGCTACAATGCATTCTAGCTCCGCCCATTTCATCCATCGTTGTTTTTTCACCTATAGCCATTTCAACCATCCTAGGTGATCCTAAATACGCACTCGCATTATCTTCTACCATAATAACTAAATCACTAAACGCTGGTACATAAGCAGAACCTGCAGGCGATGGTCCAAACAAAATACTAATTTGTGGAACAACACCCGACATTTGAACTTGATTATAAAAAACGCGTCCACCATGTCTTTTACCAGGAAATACTTCTAGCTGATCTGTTATACGAGCTCCAGCTGAATCAATTAAATATAACATGGGTAATTTTAAATCAATTGCTTTTTCTTGTATTCGAATATTTTTTTCAACAGATTTTGCCCCCCATGATCCTGCTTTTACTGTAGAATCAGCTGCCATAAAACACACTGCTCTACCATTAATTTCTCCAATTCCTGAAACAACAGCATCAGCAGGTAGTTCTGGATCTTCACTATTAGCGAATAATCCGTCTTCAATAATAGTTCCTTCATCAAACAATATTTCTAGTCTTTCACGTACGAATATTTTGTTTTTTGAATCGTTATAATCATGATACTTTTTTGCTCCTCCTTTTAATATTCTTTCTTTTTCTTCAAGATATTTTATTTGATCTGCTCTCATAAAATATAACCTCCTATATTATCTTTTATATTGTGATACTATATATTAACATTGCAAGTATCATGCCAAGTTTGAAAACCTTATTTAATAATCTTCTTTTAAAATTAGATTTATACATGTGTTCGATAATTCATACAATCGTTCAAATTATTGGACATATTTAGTAAGTTTTTTAAGCAGTTTAATTTTAATAACCTTTAAAATTAGGTTTACGTTTTTCTGCAAATACAGTAATACCTTCTTTTATATCTTCACTCATGAATGCTTTGCTAGCATGGTTCGATTCTGCTTCTAGCGCTTCGTTCATTAGTAAACTTTGCAAGCGAATAACTGCTTCTTTTAATAAATCAAGTCCTTTTAGTGTCATTGAACTCATGTCTTTGGGTCGATTCAATGTAATATATGCTAGCTTATTTTTAATATTATAATCTACAGGACTTTTCATAATTTGAATTCTCTCCTATTTTTTGGTAATGTAACTACCACTTTTCCTGGTCCAACTGAAATACCTCGTGAATTTTCAGACCACATTTCAATTTCTACAAAAAACTCATTTTTATCTTTCCATTTTTTCTTTACAACGCCTTTTGTAATAACTGTATCTCCAACTATGTTAAATGAGTTCATTCTAAATTTTTTTAATGACTTAAAAACTCCTTGATTACCAATATATGCACGAACTACTTTTTCCCACATGCCTTGTAAAAAAAAGTTATTTGCGTACATTTCTGGTGCTCCACTTTTTTTTGCATAGTCAGAATTATGATGAATTGAATTAAAATCTCGATTTGCACCTGCTTCCATAACAAGACGGTAAACACTTAATGGAAAATCAAATGACGGAAGTTCTTCTCCTTCTATTACTTCATCCCAATATTTTTGTTTTTCAGTTACAACTTTACCTTCCATTTTAATTCCTCTTTTCATCGCATATTTTTAATTTGTTTGGATAATTGTTATAACTATACGTTCCAATTCTTATTTTTGCGATTAGGTCATCTAATTGGTTGTATATTTCAGATTCCCAAACCATAAAAGCCCCTCGACCCACTTGGGTCTCTTTTGGTACACAAGATAATAATTTTTCACCTACTCGTCTTAAACGATCACCTACAATAATTGGTCGAATATAATCAATTTCAATATCAGTCGCAAAAAAACCAGTTGTTTTAGGTGCAAGACCACCTGTATCTATATCTGATAAAGGATTTTGATCTGGTTGAGCATTTCTATTTGAACTCGTGAACGTTTTTGTTCCTGGACTCCAATAAGGAGGTAAAGTCCAAGTAAGTAAACTACTATATGGTGCGATAATATTTTCATAACCATTTTTCACAGCAATTTTTTTATCATAATGTAAAGCACAATCAAATTCTAATGGCTCTAAATATTTTCTTATAGCTCCTTTCTCTACTTCATCTGCACCTGATGGTCGCTCTTCTTTCAAAAAATCTTTTCCTATAGCATCTATCATAGGTTGCCATGCTGCTTCCCACTTTTCCATAGTTCATTCTCCTTATCTTTTTTTCATTATTTTAATTAAGAGACTTTAATCCTTTCATTTCTATTAAGTCTTCTTTTCTTAATTCATGTTTAAGCACTTTACCTGTTGCATTTCTTGGAAGTGCTTCCAGTAATTCAATATGTTTTGGTAATTTAAAGCGTGCAAGTTTTCCCTTACAAAACTCTCTAATTTCTTCTATTACAACTTCTTTTTTAGGATCTTTAACTACTATGAATGCTTTAACAGTTTCCACCCATTTTTCATCGGGATATCCGATAACTGCTACATCTTTTATATTGGGATGTTTAAACAACACTTGTTCCACTTCAATTGGATAAACATTTTCTCCGCCAGTAATAATCATGTCTGTTTTACGATCAACAATATACAAAAATCCTTCTTCATCAAGTTTCGCTAGATCACCGGTGTAAAACCAACCATCCTTCATAGCTTTTTTTGTTTCCAAAGGCTTATTCCAATAACCTGCCATCACATTCGGACCTTGAACAATTAGTTCACCTACTTCTTCTACTTTTACATCTTTGTCATTTTCATTTACAATGCGAAAATCAGAATGCATTGGAGATTTTCCTACAGAACCATTTTTTCGATGACTATTTTCTGCATCTAACATGGATACAAGAGGTGCTGTTTCTGTAAGTCCAAATCCTTCAAAAAAAGGTATATTACGTTTTTGGAAAAATTCAATTATAGTTATTGGACAAGGTGATCCGCCAGAACCGTTTAATCTTAATGAACTCAAATTATAATCTCCAATATTTGGTGAATTAATAATCGCTAACCACATTGCTGGAACTAAAAATAATGTATTAACCTTTTCTTCTTCAACTGTTTGCAACAATTCAGATGGATTAAAAACATCAAGTAATACAACTGTTCCGCCTTTATATAAGGTAGGTGTCGTAAATATATTCATGGCGCCAATATGAAATAGTGGAGCAACAGTTAATGTTATATCTTCTGGTAATGGTGTGAAGAAATCTAATGCGTTAATTGCATTCCATATTGTATTTTTATGAGTTAGCATAACACCCTTTGGTCTTCCTGTTGTTCCTGATGTATACATCATTAGATGGACGTCATCTACTTTAATGTAATCTTGTGGTTCTTCATTAGATCCACTTTGTAAAAGTTTTTCATAGTCTAAATCATCTTCAGCAGGATTATTTCCGACATTAATAAAATAATGCATATTAGGTACCAGTTTTTTTAACTCCTCTACTACTTCTTGTAATCTCTCATCATAAACAAATAATTGTCCTCCTGAATCTCTTACAATATATTCAACTTCTTGCACACTTAATCGAAAGTTAATTGGAACAAAAATAGCGCCAATTTTTGCACAAGCAAACATTGTTTCTAATAATTCATTTGTATTTAAAAGCAAACCATTAACTCTATCTCCTTTATGAATTCCAATTTCTTTAAATTTATTTGCTAAACGATTAATTCTATCATTTAATTCTTCATAGGTTATTCTTTTTTCTTTAGAAATAATTGCTACTTTATTACTTAAAGTTTCACTATGTTTTTCAATCCATGAACCTACTCCTTTTAACATAAATAACACATCTCCTTTATAATTATTATCTCCATAATAAAATCCATAAGTACTAAGAGATTTTAAATTTACTTGTTTCATTTCATCCTTTCTCGTATTTCAATACGAATTAATAGAAGTATTTACTATTAATATTGCAATTATCATGCCAAGTATAAAACCTAATGAGTCATACATTTGGATTTATACAAGTCATACAATTGTTTGACTTGTTGCACACTTGTCCGATTTATTGTACAATTCAGATAATTAAGTTTAGGAGGAGATCTTATTGTACGTTAATCAGTTCATGACTCGAGATGTTACAATGTTATCGACAAACAGTACAATACAAGATGCTTTACAATTTTTTTTAGACAAGCGAATTGATATTGCTTGTGTGACAGACAGCTTACAATTGATTGGTATTGTAACTAAATATTCGATTTATCGTGCACTTTTAAATAAATACTCATTAGACTCTACTGTGACAACAAGTATGATAAAAAATGTTATTACCATTAATGAAAGCGCTTCACTTTATTTGGCAAGAGATATTATGATTGATGCCAAAATTAGTCATGCAGTTATTTTAAATGATAATAAAGAAGTAACAGGGATTATGTCAAAATCTAATATTATAGAAGGAATAACTTCTGAAGTTAATATTGTAGTTGATCGGTTGCACTTATTACTTGAAAACCTTCAAGATGCTGTTATTTTAGTTGATCTCGATTTAAACCTGACTTTATTAAACAATGCAGCAAGAGCTATATTTCATTTTGATAGCAAAAATTTACATCAACCAATTAAAGATATTTTTCCACAATTCATAAAACCTTTACAAAAAACATTAGTAAATGATGATATTATCGAAGCGAAACGAATAAATTTAATAAAAAAAACTGTCATTGCTTCATTCATTCCAGTAAAAAAATTACAAATTACAGAAGGAGCAATGGTTGTTTTTCGAGACGTTACTGCATATGAATCAATAGCAAATGAGCTTGAAACAACTAAAAGATTAAAGGAAACTTTAAACAGTGCTATTGAATTAGCATATGATGGTGTTGTTATTACAAACAAAACAGGTAACATTACAATGGCTAACAATGGATTCTTAGAGCTTTATCAGTTAAATAAGATAGATGAAGTTATGCATCAACCCATTTCAACTATTGCACCAGAAATACCAGCCAATAAAAGCCTGATTTTATTTGAATCTATTAAAGCTGAAATGATTGAAATTAACGAGCAAACTTGCATACTTACCCAAACACCTATCTTTCAAGATGGAGAAGTAATTGGAATGATTTCTAAAATTATGTTTCAACAATTAGATGTTTGGAAAGGATTGTTTCATCGAATGAGTGAACTTGAAAACGAATTAACGTATTACCGAGAAGAACTAAATAACTATACAGATGAACAAGATTATTTTGATAATATTATTTCTGTTTCTCCAAAAATGAATTTATTAAAAAAAGAAGCTTCTATTGGTGCTAAGTCTCAAGCTAATGTTCTCATTACAGGTGAAAGCGGAACTGGTAAAGGACTTATTGCTGAAGGTATCCACAAGGCTTCGGAACAACAAGGGAAGTTTTTAATTGTTAATTGTGCTGCGATCCCAAGTGAACTTTTAGAATCCGAATTTTTTGGTTATGAAGAAGGTGCATTCACTGGAGCAATAAAAGGAGGTAAAAAAGGAAAATTTGAATTAGCAGAAGGTGGGACATTATTTCTAGATGAAATAGGTGATATGCCTTTAACTTTACAAGTAAAATTACTTCGAGTATTACAAGATAAAAAATTTGAGCGTGTTGGAGGTTCTAAAACAATTCATGCAAATGTTAGAGTAATTACTGCTACTAATAAAAAAATATTTCAATTAGTTAAAGATGGATTATTTAGAGAGGATTTATATTACCGCATTAATGTAATTCAAATTCATATGCCTGCATTACGTGATCGTCCAGAAGATATCCCAGCCTTATGTAATTTTTTCATTCAACGATTCAATCGGTCAATGAATAAGAATATCACAGGTATTTCTGATAAAGCTATAAAAATTCTTGAAGCATTTACTTGGCCAGGAAACATAAGACAATTAGAAAATATATTAGAGAGAGCTTGCATTTATTCTGATACAAATATTATTAAAGAGAGTAATCTTCCTGATGGTATAATAATACAGACTCACCAAAATAATTTTAAAATAACGACCAATGAAAATAAACAAACAATTACTAACCATAAAGATTTAATTAACGAATCAGAAAAAATGATTATAATTGATGCCCTTCGCTCTTCATCAGGTAATAAAACAGATACTGCTAAACTTTTAAATATAAGTCGTTCTACACTTTATCAAAGAATTAAAAAATATAATATAAAAGAAGTTTCTATTTTTGGAGATACAAATAAATAATAATCTTTTTATTTAATTATAAAAGCGACCAGATAAAGGTTATTATCCTTATCTGGTCGCTTTCTTTATTTTTTAATAGCATCTTCAATTTTATAAGGTCCCGCATCTTTAGCGTAATATTTATCATAACGTTCTCTAAATTTATCAAATATGAACTTGACGATAACTTTTACAATGGCATAACCTGGAATCCCGAGAATAATACCAAATATTCCAAATAAGTTTCCACCAATTAATAAGACAAAGATAATTGTTAATGGATGGATTTTCATCGTCCGTCCCATCACGTTTGGAGAGATAAAATGCCCTTCTAAAAATTGAACGATAGCCCAAACTATTGCTAGTTTTACTAACATAAAAGGTGAGTCTACTAAAGCAATAATAATCGCTGGTGAGACAGCAATTATCGGTCCAATATAAGGCACAACACTTGTTAGTGCTGCGATTACTGCTAAGGTAATTGCAAATTCTAAACCAATAACCAAGTAACCGATAAATAGTAATATACCAATACATGTAGCAACAACAATTTGACCTTGAATGTAAGCACCAACTTGGTTGTCCATGTTGTTTAAAATGCGTTCAGCATCTTTTCTGAATTTTGGCGGAAGAATGTGTAAAAAGTAATTTTTAAACGTCTCCCCTCCTTTTAATAAGAAGAAAAGCACAAATGGAAATGTAAATAGTGCAACTAAGACATGTGTTAAGGTACTTGCCACATTTGCTACACCTTCATAAACCCCACCCGTATAACTTTGAATTAAATTAGGTAAATCACTTAAAGCATTTGTGACCCACTTTGATCCCTCTTCATAGTAACTTTCTAAAAAAGAATTACTTACTAAACTTTCAATATCTCCAGCTAATTGTGAGATATATTGTGGAATTTCCACAATTAAATCATTTACTTGTTTTTCAACAGATGGAATGACTAAGAATACAAGTCCTGTAATAATTCCAATAATACTTAAAATGATAATTATAATTCCCCATAAACGTTTAATCCGTATCTTCTCTAATAAATTAACAACCGGATTAAGAAGATAATAAACTACAAAAGCTAAAATGACTGGTGGAGCTACAGTAGATAGTATGACAACTAACGGATGAAATATAAAAGATACTTTAGAAAATATAAAAACCGTTATGCCAATTAAACTTAATGTAATCAATGAAAAGATTAAGTTACGACCACCTAAAAACTTTATAAAACGTGTTTGTTCTTCCATAATGTGTACTCCTTAGCGTAATTTTCTATTTTTAGATAACTTTAACTTACCCTCTTTTTTACAAAGATAAACGCTTTATTATGATTGCTATCTAACTATTATATATTTTTTTAAATAAAAAAATCAACCTAACTTCATTAGAATAATTCCTCTGAAGTTAGGTTGATAAAATCTTTTACAGCGACGCTTCGTAAATTGACTTTACTGCTTCATCTAAAGTTTCATTAAATTTATTTTCACTTTGATCAACACGTAAGTCTTGTGTTAAAGCACGTGAAAAACTTGCACTTACCCCTTCGTTTTGCTTTAATTTTTCGTTTGCTTCTTCTGTTGAATAACCACCAGATAAGGCCACAACACGGATTACATTTGGATGATCTACTAATTCTTTAAATAAATTAGCTTCTGTTGGGATTGTTAATTTTAACATAACTAATTGTTCTGGTCTTAATTGATTTAATTCTCGGAGTATTTCATTTTTCATAAAGCTTTCTATGCCCTGTTTTTCTTTACTATGAATATCTACTTCTGGTTCGATAATTGGGACAAGACCAGCTTTTATTATTTGCTTACCAATATCAAATTGTTGTTTAACGACTTCTGTAATTGCTGATCCATTATAAGATTTAATTAACGAGCGCATTTTCGTACCAAAAATATTACGTTCATTTGCACGTTCAAGTAGCTCAGCTAAATCATCAATTGGTTTCATTAACTGTGAACCATTTTTTTCATCTGCTAAACCACGGTCAACTTTTAAAAATGGTACGATATCTTTTTTACTTGTTAAATAGTCAGCCGTGTACATACCATCAATTTTATTATCCATTGTTTGTTCAAATAAAATCGCACCGATAATATATTTTGAATCAAAAGCAGGTGACGTAATGATACGCGTTCGCATATCATGAACGAGGTTAAACATCTCATCTGTTCCGTCATATTTGTCTTCAGTGATCCCGTAAGCAGCAAGCGCCTTTGGCGTACTTCCACCACTTTGGTCTAATGCTGCGATAAATCCTTTATTATGTTTAATTTTATCTAAATGTTTTTGATTCATATATTACACCCCTATTTTATTATTTTCTTTTACAGAAATAATCTCTACTTCATTACCGTAATGATTACGGATTGTTTTTCTAGCAGTGACTTGAGTTCGTGCAATAACAGATGTTGTCTCTCTTTTTTCGTTAATAATCATTTCTACAAGAAAAGACTTAGCCCCACATTGCATTTCGATCCTCCATTTCTACAAACACACTTTATTCAATTGTAAGCAATAAAGAGCGAAATGTGAAGCCTTCTACTTATAATGTATAAATATTCCAGTTGAATTTTAATCGAACTTAGATATTTAATGCGAAGAATTAGGCTTATCTATTAGGTTTTTTAGTCTTTTTTTTAAAAAATTATAAGCTAAGCATATAATGTGCTTTATTAAAATAACCATGTTACATTACTATGCGTGGTAGGGTATATAGATGGTAAAAATAGGTTCACGAGTTATTTTAAACTCATAAAAAACGAAATGGGGAGATTCAAATGAATAGATTTAAAAAGCTAGGTATTTCACTCGCAATTATAGTTCTTATTTTAGGTGCATTTAGTTCAGGAGTTGCTGCTAGTAAATATATTTTAAGTTTCACAGGAAAAGAAAAGGTCGAAAAAACTGATAAAAACATCGATGACATTATGGATATTTTAGATAGTATTGCAGATCAAAGAGACAATGCATTAGATAACATGGTTAAATTAAAAAATGAAAAGAAAATATTAGAAGAAAAGCTTAGCGAAAAAGAAACTGAATTAAGTCGTGTGAAAAAGTCACTTGAAGACGCAGTTAAAAATAATGAAAAAATCGTAAAAGAACTTAATAAAAAAATAGATGAGTTAACGAAAGATAAGACGAAATTACTAGAGGATATCTCTAAAAAAGACACTAAAATAAATCAGCTAAATGCTCTCATTTCAGAAAAAGATGCTGAAATTGCTAAGTTAAAAAATGAATCTGAAGAAAATAAAAGGACAGATGAAGAAAAAAATGATTATATTAAACATTTAGAAAAAGAATTAAAAGAAGCTAATGAATCAGTAAAAGATTTACATGAGAATTCTGAAGAAGCTTTAGAAGACGCTAAAGAATACATCAAAAAGTAAAGTCGATATTATTTAACCACTTATGATTGAGCTTAGTCATAAGTGGTTTTTTATATAAAAAAACTATCTACAATTGAAATGTACCCTATAGAGTAAACTCTTTAAAAGAGATTCTATAGGGTACATTTTTAAGTAGATAGGTTTAATAATAAGGTCTAATTAATAAATAAACGATGATTCCTGTTAAACTAACGTATAACCAAACTGGCATCGTCCAGCGCGCTATTTTTTTATGACGTTCATTCTCTTCATTCCAAGCACGCGTAACAGTCGTTAAAACAAGTGGAATATTTGCGATTGCTAAGATGATATGTGTAACTAATATAAAATAATACACATAAGCGATCAATCCTTCTCCACCAAAAGATGTGGATGAAGCTATAAAATGGAAGACTACATATGTTACTAAAAATAGAGTTGTTGAAACAAGTGCCGCATAAATAAATCGCATGTGCACTTTGACATTACCTCTCATAATTGCAATTAACGCTATAATTAAGAATATAAAAGCAAAAGCATTAAAAATTGCATTCATCATTGGTAATATCGTTATATCAAATGCATCAAAATTTTCAACTGGTGGTAATCTAAGTAAAATAACAATTGCACTTATCAGCACAATAGTTATAATAATAATTGCTAATTTATAATCTCGTTTAGGTTTTGACACCTTACTTTTTTTAACATTTGATTTCATTAATCTATATCTCCCTAATATTTAATGCTATAAGTATATTTTAGCATAGAGGATATTGTATTAACCAATTTAATGAACGACTTGTCATTAAATTACATACGATTGTTAAAACTTTATGAATAATTTAAATGATTAATCCATTACTAATCCACCATCAACAACTAAGTTTTGTCCAGTTACTGCGCGACTCCAGGGTGAGGCGAAAAATAGTATCGCATCTGCTAGGTCTTTTGGCGTTGTTGCTTTTCCAAGTGGTGTTCCTTCTTCAATTAAATCGAATACTTCATCTGGTGTTGCTGCACTTGCGTCTGTTTTACGTAACAAACCTCCTGACACCATATTGACAGAAATCCCATCACTTCCTAATTCTTTTGCCATATTACGTGTAAAGCCAAGTAATGCTGCTTTTCCTGTATTATAATCATGATAAGGTACAACTGGATTTTGAAATAAATTTGTTCCAACATTAACAATCCGACCATACTTTTGCTTAACCATATCAGCTTGTCCTGCTTGTAAAGTATTTAGCGTTGCACGCACACCGCCTTCAAATTGTGTGTTGAAATCATCCCACTTAATTTCGCCTAATTTTTTACGTAAATCACCATTAAAACTAAAACCAATTAAAGCATTATTAATGATTGTCGTAATGGGTGCACCGAAATGTTTTTTTGCTTCTCTGAACATGTCATTTACTTCTTCTTTACTGCGTACGTCTGCTTTTATCGCGATTGCTTTATTTTCACCAATTGCTTCAACAACTTGGTGGGCTTTTTCTTCACTCGCAAAATAATTAACGATGACTCGCGCGCCTTCACGACCGAATGCTTTAGCAATTTCTGCTCCAAGCCCTCTACTTGCTCCTGTAATTAAAACAACTTGATCTTTAATTTCCATTAATATTACTCCCCTTCTTTTATAAAAACAAAAGAGATCACTAGGGAAAGTGATCTCAATAAAAATAATTGGCTATGTTGCTAAAAAATAGCATTAATAATCAATATTTATTATCTCACTTCCCTACGTCAGTGTTACCTGATTCAGGTTCTAAGGGTCAGAGTTTTCTCTTCTCAGCTATAGCTCCCCTAGTGATCTATATTTAATTATTACATATTTTAGTATAGCATATCAATTTATATTTTAAATTTTATCTCACACTCATTTATTTGATTATTCATTTTTATATCGCTATAATGATGATTGGAATCCTTAACGGGGCATTAGCTCAGCTGGGAGAGTGCCTGCGTGGCACGCAGGAGGTCGTCGGTTCAAG
>JARIBO010000060.1 GCA_029257405.1 Caryophanales bacterium | reverse complement strand
ATATAATAATGTTTGTAAGATAACTCGTTTCTTATTCAAAGAATTAACACTCTCTTTCTACTGGTTTTTAGATTATTAGTCGTTAGTTCTTTTATTATTATATAGCATATATCAGATATAGTTAAATCCATAATTTTAAAACGACGTTATAAAGTTATTTATGTGGTATAATATTTTAGGTTTGTACTTTTTTAAACAATATATATTATGTAAATAAGGCGGGAATATTATTAATGAATCAAAAACCACTCATTAACATAGAACGAAAATTCAGGTTAGAAATTGAAGGTTTACGTTTTGTTGCTGCATTACTTGTCGCAATCTACCACATTTGGTTTAACCGAGTATCTGGTGGAGTAGATGTTTTCTTCGTTATTTCAGGCTTTTTAATTACAAGTTCAATTATCTCAACAATTAATCGTACAGGTGAACTCAAGTTTTTACCATACATAAAAAAATTACTTAAAAGGTTATTACCATCTGTATTTTTCATCTTAAGTACTGTTTTAATTTTAAGTTACTTTTTATTACCTCAATCAATATTTGGTAAGACACTTAAAGAAGTATTTGCATCAATGTTCTTTTATCAAAACTGGCAGCTAGCCATTTCTAATACAGATTATTTAGATGCGAGCCAAATGAAAACACCCGTAGAACATTTTTGGGCTTTATCCATTCAAGGACAATTTTATCTCATTTGGTTTATTTTATTTGCAGTTATACTTATTTTAATCAAGAAATTTAAAAAGATTCGAGTAAAAAGAATGATTAATACTTTCTTAATCGTTATCTTAATTACTTCACTCGCTTACTCTATTTACCTTACATCAGCTAATCAGCAGTGGGCATATTTCACAACATTTACACGCGTTTGGCAATTTGCATTAGGTAGTTTACTTTGTGTTAATTTATCAGCAATAAAAGTTAATAAAGTATTTGCTATTATAGCTGGTTGGGTTGGTTTAATTGGTCTTATTTCAACAGGTATAATTTTTGATGTGTCAGAAAAATTCCCAGGATATATCGCACTCTGGCCGATGATTGCTGCTATATTAATTATCTTATCGGGAACTTATGAAACAAAGTTTGGTGTGAAACGCTTTTTAGGATCTTCATTTATGGTAAAGATCGGTGGCATTTCATTTGGTATTTATTTATGGCACTGGGTATTATTAGCATTTTATCGGTATAATGTTCAAGATATTCCAGGACTATTTATGGGAACACTTATTATTCTCGTTTCAATTGGACTCTCGTACATTATGACAAAATTAATTGAAGAACCTATTCGTAACTCTAGCAGTGATAGATTTTCATTTCGCCGTCTTGGTGTAATGGGAGGCATTAATATTGTTTTAATCAGTATTCTTTTCATCGGAATTAATTTAGAACATAATAAGCTAAACGCCATGGTCGTTGATGAAGATTATCCTGGCGTAATGGCAGTTCATGATGCGGTAGAAGTAACTGAACAAGATCCACTCCCTGACCTAGGTCAAGTTTTTGAAGATCGTCCGCAAGCTGATCTAGATGGAATAAATGAAAAAGCAAAAGACGGTAGTATAGAAATTGGAGAATACGGCGAAACAGAAAATTACGAAGCGACAATAGCGCTCATTGGTAGTTCACATTCTGAACATTGGCAAGGCGGATTACTTGAAGCAACTAAAGACCACAATATTAGAATTTTAAATATAACAAGACTCGGAACAAGGTTTAGTAATGGTTATAAGGAAGGTAGCGCCAAACACACTTGGAATCAAAATGTGTTAAGTTACTTAAAAGATTCTGATGTCGATCTTGTCGTTGCGCAAGCGACTGCTTCAAATACCGACAAGGAATACAAACAAAAGCATTTGATGGATCAACTACAATTTGTTAATGATGAATTCGATATAGATGTTTTAGCTCTCCGTGATGTGCCGAGGTATAGTTTCAATATTCCAGAGTCACTCGAAAGGTACGGATATGAATCAACAATTGAAAAAATGAATGAAGAAGATAATCAAAAAGATTCAGATGCATGGAACACATTTGTTGAAACAAATACATCATTACACAAACTCGATTTATCAGATTATTTTAAGGTTGATGATGAATTTAATCCTGTAATAGGAAACATCATCGTTTATAGAGATAAAAACCATATAACAGATAGTATTTCAAAAACTTTTGGACCCATTCTTAAAGATGAAGTTATTGATTTATTAGAAAATAAAGATTAATAAAAAGCAGTCACGTTTATTTTTATACGTGGCTGCTTTTATTTACCTTTTGGAATGTAGAAGGATTCCCCTAGCAAGTCCTTTCCAAATAAGGCGTCATACATAATGAACTTATAATCATCCACTTTTTCGCGTATGTCAGTTGGTAAAGCTTGATTTAGCACTTCACCTTCTGATGTATAGACAAAGTCTTTTCCAATCCTTATTATGTCTGCTTCAAGAAGTTCATCAAGTAGTCCATGTAAAGGTGAAAGGTGATAATCTCCTTCTTTAAGTAACACTGTAACAAAGAACATCGGTGATAAGTTCTCATAACGCGCTTCTTTTTTACTTCTACTTTTATTCATATAGATAAACCACGGAGTTTCATGCAGCTTTTCTTCTGTAAAAATCTCTTCCATTCCAGTAAACAAACTTGGGAAATGGTCCCCGTAAAATAAAAAGTTTATCTCCTCCTTAGACTGATCAAGTTCTTTAACTAGTTCAGCGACTGCGTTATCAGATGCTTTTAACCCTTTCAAGTAATTAACTAATTCTTTACGTTTATTTTCAGGATATTTTTCATTAATTTCTGGTTCATATGTCATATTTGGAATTTCACCACTAAACGGGACGTGATTTTGCATTGTTATGACATGTAAAAAATCAGTGTTTGGTCTGTTACTTTCTCTTAGGATATCTTTATTTAGAGCTTCATCTGAAACATGTTCGTATGACCCTAATTTTTCAGTATGTTCTATTCCTTGATTTAAATATAAAAAATCATCGAAACCAATTAAATCATAATTTGTTTTTCTTTTATATAAATGAGCAGTATAAGGATGAATCGCTTTTTTCTCATCATTAAAATAATATAAAATTGTTTGATGATTTTTTGAGTCAGAATAAAAATCTGAATAAGGCGTAACTGAAACAGGATCATTA
>JARIBO010000059.1 GCA_029257405.1 Caryophanales bacterium | reverse complement strand
TCTTTATAAAAAACGATTTTTAAAAAGCTGATATGAAAGCGTATTATAACATGTCATAATAAGTGAGTAATAAAAGAATAATTGAATATAATACATAAGAATAGGGATGATTACGTGTTAAAGAAAGTTAATTTACTCACTCAAATATCAATTGCTTTTATAGTAGCAGTGATTTTGGGTCTGATCTTTGGTGAATCAATAAGTGTTATTCAACCACTTGGGGATTTATTTTTACGTTTAATTAAATTTATTATTGTTCCATTAATCTTATCTTCTTTAATTATCGGAGTTGCAAGTACGGGTGATCCTAAGGAATTAGGAAGAATTGGCAGTAAAACAATCGTTTATTATTTACTTACAACTGCTATTGCTATTATGGTAGGACTAGCTTTTGCATTTATTGTTTCACCTGGAAAAGGTTTAGATTTAGACGTTACGCCAGCTGAAGTAGAAGTGAATGAAACAGAAGGTGTTGTCCAAACCTTATTAAATATCGTCCCAGAAAATCCTTTCGCTGCTTTTACTGAAGGTAACATACTGCAAATAATATTTTTTGCTATCTTTATTGGTCTTGCAATCACCTTAGTCGGTAAAAAAGCAGATCCAGTATATAATTTCTTCGATGGTTTAGCAGAAATAATGTATAAAATTACAGGAATTATCATGCAATTTGCTCCAATCGGTATTTTAGGACTTGTTGCTCCAATTGTTGGTGAATACGGAGCCTCTGTATTATTACCATTACTAAAAGTAATCATTGCAGTCGCTATAGCGTGTATTGTGCACGCAATTATCGTGTACGCACTTGCTGTTAAGACGTTTGCAAATATGAATCCAATCACATTCTTTAAAGGAATTGCTCCTGCAGCGTTAGTTGCATTTAGTACAGCAAGTAGTGCGGGAACATTACCAATGACGCTTAAGAATACACAAGAAAACCTTGGTGTATCTAAAAAAATTAGTAGTTTTGTTTTACCGTTAGGTGCAACAATCAACATGGATGGAACTGCTATCTATCAAGGTGTTGCAGTTGTATTTATTGCTCAGTTTTATGGTTTAGAGTTAGGTTTAATGGAACTTGGAACAGTTGTTTTAACGACGGTATTAGCATCAATTGGTACTGCAGGTGTTCCAGGAGCAGGGCTGATTATGTTAGCGATGGTTTTAAGTTCAATTGGTATGCCTTTAGAAGGTATTGCTCTTATTGCTGGAATTGACCGAATTCTAGATATGTTTAGAACGACAGTTAATATTGTAGGAGATGCTTCAGCTGCAGTCGTAGTTGAAGGTACAGAAAGAAAGAGAAGAAAAAAATTAGGCTTACCTGAAGAAGCTTAAAGTTTCTGAACAAAAAAGCGAGGACTCATGAGTCCTCGCTTTTTTTGTTAACCAATTTTTTCAGCTTTTTTATCTTCGAATTTTTTCACGTTTCCAATATGAGAATTGAGTTGTTCGACGATGTCATCTATTTTTTTAACATCGTTATTTTCTTCTCTTAAGACAATATGTTCTTTATTAAATTTAGTAGGAGAATCAATCCCGCATGAAGCGCCTAGCATGAAGAGCCCTTCACGCATGGTTGTAAAATAATTAGCTGTACGGAAACGTTTTTCATCAACTGCAATACCTGCTTCAAGATGAGGTAAGTGTGAAGTAACACCTACAGGACAAAGATTTGTATGGCATTTATGAG
Source organism: Caryophanales bacterium (assembly GCA_029257405.1). Lineage (GTDB taxonomy): Bacteria > Bacillota > Bacilli > Bacillales > Amphibacillaceae > Pseudogracilibacillus. The sequence goes on along the minus strand of JARIBO010000059.1, from coordinate 3,669 downwards.
CGTTAATACAACCAACTGTATTCATTGCTGCACGCGCGACATAAATTAGGTCAGCACCAAGTGATAATGCAATAGCCATTTTATTAGCTGTTGCGAGCATGCCTGAAGCAATAATTTTAATTTCATCACGAATACCATATTTTCTTAATGTTTGGTCAAGAATTAAGATACCAGAATTAATGGGTAATCCTAAACTATCCGCCATTTCTTGATAAGTTGCCCCTGTCCCACCTTCTGCCCCGTCAATAGAGATAAAGTCAGGCATTTTACCAGACTGGGCCATGTAACTAGCGAGTTCTTCAAATGAGTTATGATCGCCAGCGACAACTTTAATTCCAACTGGTTTTTCAGTAATCTTCTGCCAACGTGTAACCATTCCAAGTAAACTTTCAACATCATTAAAGAGCGGGAAGCGATTAGGACTTTCAACATCTTTACCCATTTCAACTCCGCGAATTTTAGCAATTTCAGCAGTTATTTTTTCTTTAGGAAGTTTACCACCGCGAACCTTAGCACCTTGTGCTAGTTTAATTTCAATTGCTTTTACTTCTTTTCTAGAAGCATTCTCAATAAATGTGGGTTCATGATACTTACCATCTCGACGCGCTCCGAATAATCCTGATCCAACTTGGAAAATCAAATCGGCTGATTTTTCTTCAATGACGCCTTCATCAATCAAGCTTTTGATATGTGACATTACGGCTTTTCCGAATCGATCTTCAATATCAAAATTAGAAGAATTTGGATTTTTAACAATGTAATCGACAAGTTGTTCACTCAGTCGGTCTTTTAATGAAATATCTAAATTAACGACTTCATAAATTTTAGATAAATGATAAGGTGATATCCCACCTTCACCTGTATTCATAAAGCTTCCACCACTAATGGCAATACCTTGTGACATAGCTTTTACAGCACTTGCAGATAGTGCACCAAAGCTCATTGCAGAAATTCCAATCAAACCTTTAACGTGAAACGGATTAGCGCGCTTAGCACCTAGAGTAACAACATTTTCATCTGAAAGATGCCAAGGTTTAATTTGTACTTGATTTCTTTTTTCTTTTCGGTTCGTTAATGATTCGTTTAATACTTGATAGGTATAAGTTTCTGTTAAACGTTTATTATTAACACTGAGTTCGTCTTTATTTAAAGGGAACAGTGAGTTAGTTAAATAAAAATCAGTTTTTGAAAAATCTTTTTTGGAACCAAAACCCATAACAGTATTGGCATATTTACCAGCTTTAGCAATCGTTTCTTGAGTATCTCGATCGATTGGTTTTGCTTCTTTATCATTTAAAAACCAATATTGCCTCATTTCTGGACCGATCATTTCAAATATATATCGCATTCTACCTAAAATAGGATGCGTTCTCAATATAGCGTGTTGATTTTGGTATTTATCTTTAACAAACACTAGTACTAAAAATATAAAAAGTCCAATAAACAATATGACTGGTATTGCTTTTAAAATATCAAAGAAAATAGTCAGAATGTCCACCTCCAATTATAATCATAACAGATAAAAGCTTAAGATAAAGAAGAAAGTAACGGTTTTCACGATTCATCTCAAAAAAGTATCGATCTGATGCTTTTTTGAGATAAGTAAGATTAATTAATAAAAAAGTGGCTAATAATTTAAGAAAAATAGAACATCTCAAGCTAGCGTGTTAAAATAGAGATATAATAATAAAGATTTTTATTAAATTATAGATAACAAAGACTAAATAGAGGAGGGCTAGCATGTTTTTTAAAAAGAAAAAAGAAGCAAGTCCAGATGTTGAAGCTTCATTTGAATCATCATTTAATGAGGCGACTGATGAAATAAATGCTCAGTTAAATGTGGAATTATATATTTCACTTGTAGGTGATGTAAACGCAGGTAAATCATCAACAATAAATGCGTTATTAGAAGAAGAATTAGTAACAGTCGGTGCCAAGCCTGGTGAAACAATCGAAATTAAAGAAATTCACCATAAAGAAAATATTGTGTTTGTTGATACACCAGGATTAGATGACGTAGTAACAGAAAATTCAGCAAAAACGCTTGCCTACTATAAAAAGTCAGATGTTATTTTATTTTTTTTAAATGCAGCTGGAACAGTCTTATCTGATAATGAGTTAAAAACACTACAATCGATAGAAAAAAATAACAAAGATATTTTAATTGTATTAAATAAAATAGACGCTGCTGAAGATATACCAAATTTAGTCGATTATATTAAATCAAAAACTAAGTCACGTTATCCGGTCATACCAATATCTTCTCGTACTGGAGAAAACTTAGCAGAGTTACAAGATGAAATTTTAGAAATTTTAAAGACAAAATCTAAGGATTTACTTTTGGGAAAGGAACTAAAGGACAAAAATCGAATCGCAAATAATTGGATTATTTCAGCAGGTGCTGCAGCAACAAGTGTAGGAGCATTACCCGTTCCAGGATCAGACTTTGTCCCCTTAGTAGGTATTCAAGTAAGCTTAATTTTAAAATTATCAAATCTTTATGACAAGCCAATATCTAAAGCAAATGCTAAAGAGTTAATTATTGCAACAATTGTTGGAAATGCCGGTAAAGCGGTCTTTAGACAAGTCGTTAAATTTATTCCAGGAGCAGGATCAATAGTCGGAGCGAGTGTTGCAGGAGGAACGACTGTAGCATTAGGTCATGCGATTAAATATATTTATGAACATGATTTAAATTTAAATGTGAATGAATTAAATAAAATATATCAAAGTTTCATGAAGAAATAAAAATAAAACATCCTAATAAAAATTTAGGATGTTTTATTTTTATAAATTTCATTATAGTTAATAAGCAATTAATAGGTTTGCAGATTTTAATCTTTCTCTAACTAGAATACCTACATACGCAGCAATGAAAGCTTTAATAAATCCACCAATTATAAATGGTGTAAATCCTCCAGCAAACGCTACTGGCCAAGAAAGGCTAGCAATGTATTTTAACCAAATTGTACCAAAAAATAGCGTAATAAACATTCCAATAATATTCGCAACGATTGCGTTTTTAAATGTAAAGCTTGTTTTTTCGAGATAATATCCCATAATGAGAGTGGCAGGAATAAATCCGACTAAAAATCCACCTGTTGGACCAAATAAAATACCAAGTCCTCCGGTAAACTGTGCGAAAACTGGAACACCAATCGCACCGATGATTAAATAGAGTATAGTAGAAAGAGTTCCATACCGTGAACCTAAAATTGTAGCGGCAAGCCCAATTGCCAACGTTTGCCCTGTGATGGGTACGCCAAGAGGCATAGGAATAGCAACTTGTGCTAATACAGCAATGATTGCTGCAAATAAAGCGGTAACAATCATCATACGTAATTTTTTACTTGAATCGGATTGTGTCATTATGTATAAAATCTCCTTTCATCAATAAGTCCATATCCATATAATAGGTTATCTTAAAAACATTGTCAACTATAAATTTGAGTGGTGGACAACGATGAGATGAGTCTTAAATGTTTTTAAATATATGGAGGGAAACCTATTCTAATGTATTTTAGTAGAAAAAAAGAAGAAAGTATTTTAAACTAATTATGTTAACTCAATATTTCAAAGGAGATGTTAGAATGGAAAAGAAAGAATTTCAAGCTGAATCCAAAAGATTGCTCGAACTCATGATTAATTCAATTTATTCACAAAAAGAAG
>JARIBO010000071.1 GCA_029257405.1 Caryophanales bacterium | reverse complement strand
CTTCATCAGGATCGCTTGCAAGATCAATATATAAAGACTGTGAAAATGGTTTAAATTCTGTCGTTAAACTTCTAAAATCGTCAATTACTTTACGCTGTTCATCTGGGTTACGCGGGAAACTAAGCCATCCATCACCATGTTCTGCGATCCATTCAAGTGATTGTCCAGAGTATCCAGTAATTAAAACAGGAATATCTAATTCAGCAGGTTTTGGAATAAATTCGGCCCCGCGTAAATTAACGCGTTCTGTATTAATTTCTGGCGATGACTTTTTCCAGACTTCTTTCATTACCGAAAATGACTCTCTAAATAGTTCGCTTCTGTCTTCTCTCTTTTTTCGGTAAGCTGTAAATTCAATTGGCCGGTCCCCTGTTGCTGCTCCAAATATGAGTCGTTCATTTGAAATTAAATCAACAGAAGATGCTGACTTTGCTAGATCTAATGGATGACGAAAACTTGTAATGACACTTCCGGTTCCAAGTGCAATACTTTTCGTATGCGCTGCAACATAACTTAAAAACACCCATGGATCATATATTTGTCCGACATCACCAAACATTGGATCATTGAGTGGAATGTCCCTGACAAACAGTGAAGCAAACTGTGCCGCTTCTACTTGTTTTGCGAGTTTCATTTGTTCTTCTAAATCCATTACAGGCGTACTACCTTCATATGCTTCTAATGGAAAAAACAAACCAAGTGTTAACTTTCTTTCTTTAAATGTTCGTGCGTATCCTTTATGTTTTTCAAACTTTGTCATAAATTAATTGTTCTCCTTCTTGTAAATAAATTAAAACGCGCCTGATCCTCCACCGCCACCACCTACACCTGTTCCAGCACCAGGACTTGTTGAACTAGAAGCAGCTGTCGTTGTTTCTGCTTGAGTTAAGTTACTACTTACGATTGCAGCTAAAAACAACATATTTGCAGGCGATGTCATATAACTTTCAGTCGAGATGCTTTCCATAAGTCGTTTATTCTTTTTATCTATTTTTTTATCTTTAATACCAGTACCATAAATAAACGCACGTTTTTGGTCATCCGTTTCAAGTTTTTGCCACTCACTTTCAGCCATTTCCGGATATTTATCTTGAAACGATTGCCAATCACGCTTAACCTTTGTACCTAAAACAGTACGTGTTTTATAAAATAAAGCAAATAATAGAAATCCAATTACTAAAACGATAGCAAGAGTCATATACATAAATAACTCATAAATTGCCAAATAAATGATTAATGGAATAATTAAAAGTCCAATTAATCCAAATACGAATCTAGCTTTCTTATTTTTAGATAATAACCCTGATTGACTTATCTCTTCTTGAACAGATTTCTGCCAAGCTGCATAACTTTTTTGATAGGTATCTTGGTTTTTTTCAAGTGCTGTATATGTTTTCAAGTCATCTACTTTAAATATTCCTTCTTTACCTACTTCATCAAATAACCAGTTAATTAACACCGTTTCATGAGCATGATCTGTTTTTCTATTGATAACTTTGAATGTATTTTCATCTTGCTCTTCTACATAACCTTTTCTTACAAGATCCATTAACGCAGCAGACAATGTTTCGGGATTAATTAAATGATGGTTCATATAAGTAATTATTGCTGGTAAACTCATCACTTCTTCAGGCACAAAGTAAGGAGTTGTAAATTTCCGGTTCACTTCTTTTATAATTGCTTCACGTTTTTGCCAAATATAAAATAGCATACTAACAAATAATACGGCTAAAAGTCCAATCAAATAAGGCGCAAAACTACTTAGTCTGTTTTTATTTTTTTCAAAGACTTTGTGCTGATCGATTAATTCTTGTTTTTCTGTTTCAATCGTTTCGCGCATAAATGTATCTTCAGTAATTTCAGCTGCTGGAAATAAGCTCGCGTCGTAAGCCACTCGCACATTACCTTTTTTACCACTTGACACATGACCTAAATTAAACTGAACAGCTCCATTAGCTTGAGTTTTTTCAGTTTCAAATGCTGTATCAGTCCCGTAAGCTATAACATCTGTTGTTTCGGCTGGTGGATGAATGGTCGCGGTAAACTTTTCATAATCTGATTCATTACCTGTATCAAAAAAAGCCCATGAAAAGTCTGCAACATCTGAATAGACATCGACGCCTTTTTCAATCAAATAAGTAAGTTCAAATACAACTGTTTCGTCTTTTCCTTTTCGGTGAATTTTATATTCATTTTCATCTTGTTCAACTTTTAAAGCAGCGCCATTCTCCTCGGCTTTTACCTGGGAAATATCTGTTCTTTCTTTTGGAATTAACGTCCGGATAACACCGCTGAACTTCCCGTCAAATTTATAGGTTTGCTTTTCAGTAACCAAAACATTACCATTTTCTTGCAACTCAGCATCGATATTCATTTCTTCAATGGAATAGTCAACAGCAAGTACTTGAATAGGTATCATAATCATAACAAACATCAGCATAAACAAACTAGTTAGGCGCTTCATTTTAAAAACCCTTTCCTATAATATTATGTATTATCGTAACATATTTAAAATGAATTTTAAGTCTTAAATCAAAAAACCTAATTCTTAAAAAGAATTAGGTTTTATAATTTAAATTTAGTTGTTTTCTTTATCTGTTACAGACTTCCAATCATTTAAAAATTGTTCTATCCCATTATCTGTTAATGGATGTTTCCATAATTTTGGCAGTAATGATCCAGGAATTGTTGCAATATCAGCACCTGCTATTGCCGCTTGTTCTAAGTGCCCGATTGTACGAATACTTGCTGTAATAATTTCAGATTTAAATTCATAATTAACGAGCGTTTGACGTAAGTTTTTAATTAATTTCATTCCGTCTTCACCTATATCGTCAATTCGACCAACAAATGGACTAATGAAAGATGCGCCTGCTTTAGCTGCCATCAGTCCCTGAGCTACTGAAAATACTAACGTCACATTTGTTTTAATATTTTCAGCTTCTAATGTATAGACAGCTTCTAGTCCTTCTTCAGTCATTGGAATTTTAACAATCACATTTGGAGCCCACTTTGCAATTTCGCGACCTTCTTTAATCATTTCTGTTGCTTTTAAACCTATCACTTCAGCACTTACTGGCCCCTCAACAATGCTACAAATCTCTTTAATCACTTCTTCAAAGTTTCTGCCTTCTTTAGCAATAATGCTTGGATTTGTTGTTACACCATCAACTAAGCCTAACTTACTAATTCGTTTAATTTCATCGATATTTGCCGTATCTAGAAAAAATTTCATGAATTATTCCTCCAAGTTTAATTAATAGATTGTTTCAATAAAACGTGCACGTTTTTCTTTACCTGTTATTAGGACAGAATGAGTTACTTGTTTATGTTTATTTTTTTCGATTCCTTTAAGTAAACTACTATGTGTAATAGCTGTTGCTGAAAAAACACTATTTTCTGAGCGAACTAAATCAGCAAGGGTTAACACGCGATTAACATCGTTTATCCCCATCATTTTACATCGGGAAATCTCTATGTCACTCTTTGGCATTAAACAAGCTTGCATATCCCCGCCAAGTGACTTTATAGCAACTGCACTGATAACTCCTTCAGGTGCTCCACCAATATTGTACATCATATCAATATTTGAATTTTCCATATTAGTTAATAACGAAGCGATAACATCATTATCTTGAAACAAGTGTACATTTACTCCTAACGCTCTCATACTTTTTATACTTTCTTTATGACGCGGGCGATCTTGGATCATAACATTTAAATCATTTAGTTTCTTATTTAGTGCAAAAGCCACATTTTCAACGTTGTCTAAGATTGAAGCGCGAATATCGATTGATCCTTTTGCTTTTTTACCTACAACTATTTTTTTCATATACATATCAGGTGCATGAAATAGTGTCCCTTTAGGTGCAGCTACGATGACGGTTATTCCGTTCTCTTGCCCATTAATCGTTGGTGTTGTTCCTTCGATAGGATCAACAGCAATATCTAATTCCGGATTTTTTCCAAGGCCAACTTTTTCACCGATATAAAGCATGGGTGCTTCATCTATTTCACCTTCACCAATTACAATTTCACCTAAAAAATTTAGTGTATTTAATTGTTTTCTCATTGTGTCTGTTGCGGCTTTATCAGCAGCATTTTTTTGACCACTACCAACCCACTTAAAAGCGGACAATGCCGCTTTTTCAGTGACTGTAAGGAAGTCTAATGCATATTTTTGCATAAGCTTACTCCTTTAGTTGTATTATTTAGTTTACTTCCGTTACAAATTTATTTTCTATATCAATAATCTTATTTACTTTACGCTCTGAACCTTTAGCCCATTCAACATTTAAATATGCTTCAACTACTTTTTTACCTACTTCAATTCCAATTATTTGAGCACCCATTGTCATAATTTGTGCGTTATTACTTAATTGAGCACGTTCAGCTGAGTATACATCATGAGCTGTTGCTGCACGAATACCAGGATATTTATTTGCTGCAATAGCAACTCCGATACCTGTCCCACAAATTAAAATACCACGATCTACTTTACCTTCGCTCACTGCTTTTGCAACATCATATGCCGTTTCTGGATAATCAATCTCTGCTGATTCAGCCCCAAAATCCACTACACTATGCTCTGTTGTTTCTTCTATAAACTGCTTTATTTCATCTTTAAAAGCAATACCATTAATATCTGCACCAATACCTATTTTCATAAAAATCCCCTTTCGTTTGCTTTCTTTAACCTTCATATTACATCATTTACTTTCGTTTATCAACTTACCTTTTCTTTTTCTTTCGTTTTTGTTTATTTTTTGTTATTTACTAGAATATTAACTAAAAATAAAAAGAGTCAGGAATATTTACTCAGACTCTTTTCTATTATGAAAATTATTTATTATTTCTTTCTACCGTTTCCATAAATGTGCGTAAAATATAAAATACACTTGTCGCACCAGGATCTTGAAACCCTAATGAACGTTCGCCTAATCGACTAGAACGCCCTAATCGAGAGACAATATCTTTTGTTGATTCCATTCCTTCTTCTGCAGCAACTAAAGCTTGTTCAAATGCTTGATGAAAATTATTCGTCTTACTGTAGTTTGCTTCTAATTCATTAGAAAATGGGATGAGTGTATCAATCATTGTTTTGTCTCCCACTTGTGCAAGTCCACGTTCTTGAATGCCATGAGCAAAAGCAACCCAAAAATCTTTTAAATCATCACTGGTAAAAGTATCTTTACCTTTGACTACTTTTGCACCTCGCATAAAACCTGTTGCATACAAGGGTCCTACAGATGAACCAACAGCGCTTAAAAAAGTTTTACCAGTTACGACTGATATCTTTGCTAAATCTGTTTCTTCTAATAATTCATTTTGTAATTTATCTTGTATTGCTTGCCAACCTATCGACATCGTAATACCATGATCTCCGTCACCTATTTTACGATCTAATTCACAAAAATAATCTTTTTCTTTTTCTACCATTTCAACTACATTTTGCAAAAACTCTTTATAATCGATTGAAGTTATTTCCAAGGATAACACTCCTATTTTTTATAATAAGAATTCATTACTGTTGAACAAATTCAGGACAATTTACTGGGTGATCAATTGCTTTTTTTAATTCATCATCTAATTTAAGTAACGTAACAGAACAACCACCCATTTCAAGTGACGTTATGTAATCACCTACATACGAACGATAAATATTAATTCCTTTTTCTGTAAGCATTGCTTCTACTTTACGGAAGATAATATACATTTCCATCTTTGGCGTTGCACCTAATCCATTAACTAAAACTGCAACATCTTCACCACTTGGTATGTCCATATCTTCTAGGATTTCATTTACTAATCTTTCTGCAATTTCATCTGCTGTACCCATTGGAACTTTTTCAATACCTGGTTCACCGTGATGACCCAAACCAATTTCCATTTCATTTTCACCAATTAAAAAGCTCGGCTCTCCTGTTTGCGGTAAATAGCATGGGCTAATTCCTACCCCCATTGAACGCATATTCGCATTTGTTTTGTTCGCTACACGCACTACATCTTCTAAATTATAACCAAAATCAGCGGCAGCACCCGCAGTTTTAAAGACAAAAAACTCTCCCGCTATCCCACGGCGTTTTTCTTGTTCAGCTTTTGGTGCTGAAGCAACATCATCATTTACAACTGATATACCTACTTCAATATCTTCTTCTAAATCAGCCATTTCTGCCGCCATACCAAAGTTCATAATATCTCCAGCATAGTTTCCGTATAAATAAACAACACCTGCACCTTTATCAATTGCTTTCGTTACTTCAATAATTGGATCTGGTGAAGGTGAGGCAAATATATTACCAATTGCTACACCATCTGCCATACCACTTCCTACATAACCTAAAAATCCTGGTTCATGTCCTGAACCACCACCGACAAGAACACCTACTTTATTGTCGCGTGTTTTATTTACAGTAACTAAACTACGATCATTTTCAGGTAATTGTCTAACATGATTTGGATGTGCTTTTATATAACCTTCAATCATTTCTTCTACCACATGTGTTGGATTATTTACTATTTTTTTCATATATGATAAGCCCCTTTGTGATTCATTATAGGTACGTTTTTTTCTGTTAAACAGTTAGTCTTTATTATCAAAAGCAAAAGGATGCCATTTAAGCACTCCCTTTGCTGGTGATTACCAGTTATGCAAGACATTAATAACTTTAAATCACACTACAGATTCAGCTGGTACTTTAGCTAGTTCCAACTCTTCTTCTGTAGGTATTGTTAAAAATCTACTTAATATTGCTGCAACGACATATAAACCTGCTAGAATCCACATAACACCTTTAACATCAACTAAATCAAAGAATAATGTAACAATTGCCGGTCCTACGAATACACATAATCCAGCACCTAAATTTAGAATAGACATTGCTGCACCTTTTTCTCCTTCACCTACAAGAGACGGCGTTAAGGCTGATAATGGAACAAAACCTGCTATACAAGCTCCCCATAACATTCCAATTGTCCCAACGATAAAGATATTTCCTCCAAATATTTGTGGTGCGTAAAATAACATAATTGTAAATACCCCACAACCTACTGCACCAAACCAAGTAACTGTGTTTCGCCAACCAAAGTGATCACCGACAAAACCAAATACTAAGTTAAAGACAATATTAGATAAGAAAATAGTACCCCATAAATTTAACCAAGTTGTCATACCAATCCCATATGATGATAAGTATATTGGTAAGAATAATGGAAATGCATATTGCGACGCTTGGTTAATAACGCGAACGATTCCTGCAATACCAACCTTCGGATGCCGCTTAACGATTAATATACCATCTAGTAATCCTTTAAACTTGGATTCGTTTTCAAGATTACTTTTATCAATTACAAAGTTATCACGATTAACATACATTGCTAAAAATGCTCCAATAATTACCCATAAATTTGCTGACCATAATGTAGGTATATGACCTATTAAACTGATACTTAAACTTGAATAAAAAGCACCAAGTACACTAAGTCCACCTGTAAAGGCAAACCAGAACCATCCAACCGCTCGACCTAATTGATGTTGTGGCGTCCGGTAAGTAATCCATACTAAGAATGAGTAGGCAAATAACGGATAACCTAAACCTCTGACCGCATAAGTAGGAATCATTAATTCATAATTTAATGAAGGTAACGCAAGACCAACAAAAAGTGATTGTCCTACAATATATGCAATAACCCCCATTAACATTGTTTTTCTAGGACCCATTAATTCAACAAGTACACCAGAAAACCATGCCGAAATTGCAATCGCTACACCGTACATCGTCGTTAAAAAAGCCGTTTGTTTAACTGTTAGCCCTTGTTCTACTAAATATGGACTTAACCAGGCTAACTCTAGACCATCACCCATCATAAATATTAATACGCCGATGTAACCCCACACTAGATGAGAAGGTAATCCAATCCGATCTAAGAAACTATTATTTGTAGTTAGTTGAGGCATCTAGTATTCTCTCCCTTTAAATTATGGTTTTAAAATAACTTTAATTGAATTGTCACCTTTTTTCATTAAATCAATTCCTTTTTTATACTCATTTAAAGGAAGTTCATGAGTGACAACACCTTCAGTTGGGAAATCTCCATTTTCAATTCCTTCAATAGCTAACGGATACATATATGGTCCTAAGTGAGAACCTAAAATATCAAGTTCTTTACGGTCGCCAATAATACTCCAATCAACTGTTACTGGATCTGAAAATACACTAAATTCTACAAAAGTCCCTAATTTACGAATCATCTGTAAACCTTGCTCTACTGATTTAGGATGACCCGATGCTTCTATGTATACATCACAACCATATCCTTCAGTCATTGCTTTAATTTCTTTATCAACATCTACCTCACTTGGATTAAGTACTATATCTGCGCCAAACTTCTTCGCCAAATCTAAGCGATCTTGTTTTAAATCTAAGACAACAACTTTACCAGCGCCAGATTTTTTAATCGCACCAATCATTCCTAAACCTAACGTACCTGCTCCAGATAATACAACGACATCTCCAAGCTCAATATTACCTCGCTCAACTGCGTGTAAGCTACATGCATAAGGTTCGATTAAAATTGCTTGTTCTAATGGCATATCTGCTGGAACTTTATAATTAATGGCTTCTTTTGTAAACTTCATGTACTCAGCCATTCCACCGTTTACATTATTTTGAAATCCATATAAATCATGCTTTTCACACATCCAGTATTGTCCGCGATTACAAAAGCGACAGTCCCAACAAGGTACAATCTGTTCTGAAATAATTCGATCTCCTATTTCAAAATCAGTAACTGCTTCACCTTTTTGAACAACATGCCCAACAAACTCATGACCTGGAATCATTGGTGCTTTTATGTATGCAGGTTGGGTTTCATCTCCCCAAAAACTTGCGGCTCCTTCGTAGGCTTTTATATCACCAGCACAAATTCCACAAGCTTCAACTTTAATGATAATTTCTTTGTCATTTTCAATTACAGGTGTCTTAACTTCTTCATAACGATAATCACCTGGTTCATAAGCAACTACAGCATTCATTTTACTTGGATATTGATTGGTCATATAACTTCTCCTTTGTAGTCTAAATGTTTTTTGTATTCAATTGCATTTATACTTTTACTTTATCATTATTTTTCGTATTGTCAATTATATTTTTGTTTATTTTCGTTTGTTTTTGTATTTGTCGTTAATTAGTCTTATTTGAAAAGATTTAACAAATATTAGTTGAATAAACATTTGTAATACACTACTATTGACATTAGATTAACTAATTTAGATAAGCTTCATAACATTAACTATCTAAACGGAAGTAAGTTCTTAATAAACTATATGAATGATAAGGATGAAATGTTGATGAAAATGTTCGCAAAAGAACGAAGACAAGTAATAATGGAACTTGTAAATGAAAAGAAACGAGTAACAGTAAAAGAACTTTCTTCGCACGTCGGCGTTTCAGAGGCTACGTTACGTACAGATTTAAATAAGCTAGAAGAAGATGGATTACTCGTTAGAACTCATGGTGGTGCAATGTTGAATGAAGATCCTAATGAAACAAGCTTTTCAGTAAGAGCACAAAAAAACACACTAGAAAAAACTAAAATTGCTAAATTAGCTTTTGAACAAATTGAAAAGAAACAATGCATATTACTAGACGCGAGCTCAACCGCTTTAGAAATAGCAAGGATAATAAACGATCATTCAATCCGATTAACTGTTATTACAACAGGCCTCTTTACAGCACTAGAATTAAAAGACAATCCTAATGTTACTGTAGTCATTGTTGGTGGGGTTTTAACTAATCGTTCGAAATCAATTGAAGGTATTTTAGGTATCGATTTATTAAATAAATTCAACATTGATATTATGTTTACTTCAGGCAACGGTTTTTCAATTGAAAATGGATTAACAGATTTTAACATGTATGAAGTTGAGTTAAAGAAATATATTGTAAATCGAGCAAAAAAAATTATTTCTATTGTTGATTCGTCAAAAATAGGAAATAATTCAAGCTCCACCTTTGCTTCGATTGAAGAAATTGACATGCTTATTACTGATAAACCTTTAGATGAATCTGTATTAAATAGTTTACAAGCATACAATATTGAAGTCTTATATCCTAACTAATTAGATATTATGGAGGAATGACAATCGCTAATTATATATTTGATAAAAATTTTAATCTAACAAATAAAGTAGCCGTAATTACAGGTGGTGCAAGTGGCATTGGGAAAGCTATAGCTGATTTATATGTTGCAAAACATGCTAAGGTCGTAATTTTAGACATGAAAGAAAATATAACGGAGATTGCACATGAGATACATCCTACAGACGCCATTGGTATCCATTGTGATATTACAAATACAGAGAGTATTTCCAACGCTTTAAAAAAAGTAATATCAATTTTTTCTAAAATTGATATTTTAGTTAACTCTGCAGGTGTCGCCCTTTTAGACGACGCTGAAAACCTTTCAGAAAACAATTGGGATAAAACAATTGAAGTAAATTTAACTGCTTCATTTAAAATGTCTCAAGCAGTGGGTAACATTATGATCGAACAAAATAACGGTGGTAATATTATTAACCTTGCTTCACAAGCAGCACTTATTGCATTAGACAACCATGTTGCATATAGTGCTTCAAAAGCAGCAATTGTCAGTATGACAAAGTCATTAGCTTATGAGTGGGCACAATTTAATATTCGAGTAAACGCAATTTCACCTACAGTCGTTCTTACTGAATTAGGTAAAAAAGCATGGGCTGGCGAAGTCGGTGAGCAAGCAAAGCAAGAAATCCCGCTCAAACGCTTTGGTTATCCTGAAGAAGTTGCAGCAATTGCTGTTTTTCTTGCGTGTGATGCAACTGGATTAATTACAGGAGAAAATATAGTTATGGATGGCGGCAATACAATTAAATAAAAAAATCGTTCTCTAGAATATAGAGAACGATTTTTTGTCTTATTTTACTTCAATCACAATTTTACCTTTAGCATGATGTGTTGCACTTAATTTATGCGCGTCACGCAAACCTTCCGCTGATAATGAGAATGTATGACCAATATGTGATTTCACTTTACCTTGTTCCATTAATTCACCAAGTTCAGCAAGTTGCTTACCATTTGGATTTAACCAAAGTGATTCAGCTTTAATGCCATTTGCTTTTGCTTTTTCGGCATTAGGTTCACCTGCGATAGAAACAAGGCGTCCACCTTTTTTAACAATATCATGGCTTTTTTCAAGTATTTCGCCACCCATTGTATCAACGACGATATCAGCATCTTTGACAACTTCT
>JARIBO010000068.1 GCA_029257405.1 Caryophanales bacterium | reverse complement strand
AATACTTGTCTGGTAGTTATCGCGAAGAGGTCACACCTGTTCCCATCTCGAACACAGTAGTTAAGCTCTTCAGCGCCGATGGTAGTTGAGACTTTGTCTCTGCAAGAGTAGGTCGCCGCCAGTCAGTATTTCTTTAATAAGTATTAAATTACTTATTAAATCATATCGCGGGGTGGAGCAGTCTGGCAGCTCGTTGGGCTCATAACCCAAAG
This sequence comes from Caryophanales bacterium, assembly GCA_029257405.1. GTDB lineage: Bacteria > Bacillota > Bacilli > Bacillales > Amphibacillaceae > Pseudogracilibacillus. The sequence goes on along the minus strand of JARIBO010000068.1, from coordinate 11,151 downwards.
GTCGCAAGTTCAAATCTTGCCCCCGCAACCAATTTTAAATATAAAAATGCAATTATAATTAAATAAGGTCCGGTAGTTCAGTTGGTTAGAATGCCAGCCTGTCACGCTGGAGGTCGCGGGTTCGAGTCCCGTCCGGATCGCCATTTACTTGTTAAACATGATATGATATCATGTTTTTTTGTGTTTTAAATAAAAATAGTGAATTATATAATTGAATAATAAAGAGTTTAGTGAGAAACTATAAAGTAGAACATCAACTTGAGAAGGTATGATACTAATGGATGAATTTAATTTGATTGAAAAAATTAAACAAAAATATTATCGACAAAGTTCTTTAATAAAAGGAATTGGCGATGATGCTGCTGTTTTTAAACAAACGAATCAATCAGTTGTAACTGCAGTAGATACATTTGTAGAAGACGTTCATTTTATTAAAAATAAAACGATGTCTACTAAAGATATTGGTTATCGTTGTTTAGCTGCGAATATAAGCGATTTAGCAGCTATGGGAGCACTGCCTAAGTTTTATTTAGTATCTGTAGTTATCCCTAGTAATTGGGATGAATCTGACGTGTTAAATGTGTTTAAAGGTCTTGAAGAGATCGCTCAAGAATATAAAATGGATTTGATAGGTGGCGATACAGTTTCAGGCAAAAATTTTGTCTTATCAATTACTGTAATTGGTTATGTTGACGAAAACAAAATAAGATTCAGATCAGACGCAAAAGTAGATGATATTGTGTTTGTTACAGGAACTTTAGGCAATGCAGCAATTGGCTTAGAAGTTATCTTTGATAGGTTAGAAATAAATAATGAAGCGTATTTTATCAAAAAGCATCAAAGACCTGAACCAAACATTGTTTTCTCACAAGCAATTAAGAAACTTGAACGTGTTTCTTTGAATGATATTAGTGACGGAATCAGTAGTGAGTTGAATGAAATTGCTAAAGCGTCTAATGTTAGTATAATGGTAGAGGATAAGTTAATCCCAGTTAATAAAGAAGTAAAAGAATTGTCAGAGGAGTATCAAGCTAAGTTTAAATATTCTGGCGGAGAAGAATTTGAACTTGTAGGTACAACAAGTGAAGAAAACTGGTTAAAAATTAAAGAAATAGCTAAAAATGAAAAGATTAAAGTAACAAAAATAGGAAAAGTTCTCGAGTTAAAAAGACATCACGTTTATTTAGATACATATGATCAAGTATTAAAAAGCAGTGGATATATTCATTTAAAGTAGGTGAAATTATTGAAAGAAGTAATTCAAACACATTCAGAAGAAGAAACAAAACAAATAGCAAAAGATTTAGGAAGTAAATTAATGTCTCCAATCGTTATCACACTAGAAGGAGATTTAGGCGCAGGTAAAACGACTTTTACTAAAGGATTAGGTAAAGGGCTTGGTGTAAAAAGAGTCATCACGAGTCCGACATTTACTATTATTAAAGAATATACCGGACGTTTACCTCTTTATCATATTGATGCTTACCGGTTAGAATATTCAGAAGAAAACCTAGGTATCGAGGAATATATTCTTTCAGATGGCGTAACTGTTATAGAGTGGGCACAATTTATTGATGATTTAATACCAGCTGATAAGTTAGAAATTAAAATTAATTATTTAGGTGAAGACCAAAGAGAAATAATTTTTAAAACTGAAAATAATCAAATACAAGATATAATAAAACAACTATTGTAAGTTATTAAAGGGGTAAAAAATGAGAACACTAACAATTGATACATCTACTAACATTTTAGGTGTCGCTATTTTAGATGAAATGGAGTTAATCGGTCAAAAAGTAACTCGAGTAAATCAAGATCATTCATCACGCTTGATGCCTGCAATTGTTGAATTAATGAAAGATGTTAACGTAGAACCCGTTGAATTAGAAAAAATAATTGTCGCAAAAGGACCTGGTTCATATACAGGAATCAGAATTGGTGTCACAGTCGCAAAGTCACTTGCTTGGGCTTTGAATATACCTGTTGTTGGCGTTTCAAGTTTGGAATCACTCGCCTATCAAGCAAAAATAAGAAATGGTTTAGTCTGTAGCTTTTTTGACGCGAGAAGAGAAAATGTTTTTGCAGGTGTGTATCGTGTGACAGATGGGATTATGACAACGGAAAAAGCTGATGCAAATATCAGATTCGCTGATTTAGAAAAATATCTTTTATCACTAAATGAAGAAGTTGTGTTATTAAGTCCTGATATTAAAAAGTTTACAGATTTAATGACTAAGGAACTAAAAGATATAATCATTATTCCAAAGTCACCTGATCATATAACTAATCCAAGTAATTTAGCTGTCCTTGGCATGCAAAAAAAGAATGAAGATTCACATGAACTTATACCTGAGTATCTTCGTATGGCAGAAGCTGAAGTAAATTGGCTTAAAACAAAAGAAAAAGAGTCGAACAATCATGACTGAAATGCAAATTAGAAAAATGGAACAAGCTGATATTAAAGCAGTTATGGGAGTTGATCAAAAGTCATTTTCATCTCCTTGGAATGAAGAAATATTTACACATGAAGTGAATGAAAATGATTATGCTCATTATTTTATCGTGGAAACCAAAGAAAAGATAATTGGTTATGCAGGTTTATGGATTGTGTATGAAGATGCTCAAATTACAAATATCGCATTATTAGAAGAATACCGAGGATTTAAGATAGGTGAAAAGCTGTTTGGTTATGTTTTGCAATATGCGATACAACAAGGTGCTGAACGACTTTCATTAGAAGTAAGAATGTCGAATATTGTCGCTCAAAATTTATATCATAAATTTGGGCTTGTACCTGGTGGAATTAGAAAAAAATATTATACTGATGATAATGAAGATGCATTAGTAATGTGGGTGAATTTAACGTGAAAAAAGATTATTATATTTTAGCAATTGAAACAAGTTGTGATGAAACAGCAGCGTCGATTATTAAAAATGGTCGAGAAATTATAACTAATGTCGTTGCGTCGCAAATAGAAAGTCATAAACGATTTGGTGGAGTTGTACCAGAAATTGCATCAAGACACCATGTTGAACAAATTACGCTTGTTTTAGATCAAGCTATTTTAGAAGCGAAGATGACTTGGGATGAAATAGACGCAATTGCGGTAACAGAAGGCCCAGGATTAGTCGGTGCTTTGATTATTGGCGTTAATGCTGCAAAGGCAATTGCATTTGCTAAAGGAAAACCACTTATTCCTGTACATCATATAGCAGGTCATATTTATGCAAACCAATTAGAAAATGAATTCGAATTTCCGCTACTCGCTCTTATTGTTTCAGGTGGACACACTGAGCTGATTGTCATGAAAGGTCACGGTGAGTATGAAGTAATTGGTGAAACGCTAGATGATGCCGCAGGTGAAGCATTTGATAAGATTGCGCGCGTTTTAGACTTACCTTATCCAGGTGGTCCGCATATTGATAAATTAGCTAAAGCAGGAACAGAGTCAATTGACTTTCCGCGTGCTTGGTTAGAAAAAGGAAGTTATAATTTTAGCTTCAGTGGTTTAAAGTCATCAGTTATTAATTACATGCATAATAAAAAACAAAAGAATGAAGAAATTATTGCAGCAGATGTCGCAGCTAGTTTTCAAGCAAGTGTTGTGGATGTGTTAACAGAAAAAACATATGCTGCAGCAACAAAATATAATGTAAAACAAGTAATCGTTGCAGGCGGGGTAGCAGCTAACAGTAGTTTGCGTCAGTCTCTAGAAGAGCGGTTTTTCGGTAGCAACATACCACTTATGATTCCACCACTATCCTTATGTACAGATAATGCTGCGATGATAGGCGCGGCAGCAGGTATTTTATATGAAAGACGTGTCTTTGCGCCTTGGAATTTAAATGCAAACCCTAGTTTAATTTTAAAGTAGTCCACAAGTTACACACAAGCATGTGCGTAACTTTAAAAAAAGTTATCGTAACAACACATAAGTTGTGTATGAAAATGTGTGTAAGTGTTAATAAGACTGTTAATAGTGTGGATAAGACCGGATAAGCTTAGTTTATCAAGATAGATGGCTGTTGATAATTAATTTTGCAATTAGATTTATTAAATACGTTTTTGTGATATAATTAGTTATTAAAGTGTGTATGAAAGAATAGAAAATTGGTGATTTATTTGAATAAAAAACAGTCACACTATATCCAGCTTGATTTAATTGTGATTTTGATTTTACTGATGACAGTGAGTTTTCTTGCGATATTTAATGCTCAACAATTAGGGCAGTATGCTGATAACTTTGTCCTCAAACAAGTCTTTTATTTTGCTCTGGGAATTATGGTCTTAATAGTTATACAAGGACTAGAGTCACAACAAATAGAGAAAATGAGTGTTTATTTATATATAGGTGGGATTCTTTTATTATTCCTACTCGAGATTAGTCCTGAAAGTCTGGCAGAATCAAGAAATAATGCAAAACGTGCGTTCACTGGTTTACCAGGGTTCACTTTACAACCAGCAGAGTTAACTAAATTAGCATTTATTATTTTTATTTCTGCAACAATTAATAAGCACAAAAAGAAATATCATGATGCTACGACTAAATCTGATTATATATTAATTGGAAAAATTATATTATACACAGTTGTCCCCATATTTTTTATTTTCCAGCAACCTGACTTAGGAACGTCAATTGTGTTTGTATTTATTGCATCGGTTTTAATACTCTTATCAGGTGTTGATTGGAAGGTGCTTGGGGTTGTCGCGCTTGGAGTAATAGCAACAGTAGCTATTAGCTTAATACTAGTAGTGAATTTACCTGATCTTGCCGAAAAAACAATCGGAATAAAACCATATCAAATTGAGCGTATACTGACTTGGTTTTCACCAGAAGAACAAGATAGTAATGACACATATCAGATTGACTTATCAATGCTAGCTGTTGGATCAGGCCAACTGAGTGGAAAAGGAATGAATAATCCAGAAGTACAATTACCTGAAGCACATACCGATTTTATTTTCTCAATCATTGGGGAGAGTTTCGGATTTATTGGTTCAGCTGGTGTTGTATTCTTATTCTTTTTATTACTTTATAAAGTATTAACACTAGGTATGCAAGTACTTGAAAAAAATCCATTTGGAGCTTATTTTTGTTTTGGTTTTATGAGTTTAATATTAATTCATACCTTCCAAAACATAGGTATGACAATAGGTATCATGCCAGTTACAGGGATTCCACTATTATTTATTAGTTATGGTGGAACAACAGTGTTATCCACAATGATTGGTTTTGGAATTATTTACTTAATTGCTGTGGAGCATTCAAAATCAAATGAACCATTATTTAGTTAAAAAGATTCAACGAACTAATCGTAATAAAAAAAACTGCTGAATTTTATTCGGCAGTTTCTTTTTTGTATGCTTCATATTTAGTTTGTGCTGTTTCCCAGTCTTCAAGTAATTGATTAATCGTATCTTTTAACTGATTTGTTTTTTCAGTTAATTCCATTAAGCGTTCATGGTCTTGATAAACGTCTGGATCAGTCATTTCTAACTCAAGCATTTCAAGTTTTTCTTCAGTAGATTCCATCGTTTCTTCAATTTCAGCAATCTCTCTTTCTAATTTACGTGTTTCACTTTGAATTCTTTTTTGTTCTTCAAAGCTTAGTTTTCGTTTGCTATCAACCTTAGTCACTACTTCTGGTTTGTTTTCAAAAGCTTCAATTTCGAGCATCTCTGCTTTTTTATCGACATAGTAGTCATAATCCCCTAAATAAACAATTGCTTCGTCTTTAGTGAGTTCAATTACTTTATCAGCGATCTTATTAATAAAATAACGGTCATGTGAAACGAATAAAATTGTTCCAGGAAATTCTGATAGAGCAGCTTCTAATACTTCTTTACTATCTAAATCTAAATGGTTAGTCGGCTCATCTAAAATTAATAGATTGGCATTTAACAGCATGAGCTTTGCAAGCGAAACACGTGCTTTTTCTCCACCACTTAACTGTCCTACTGTTTTGAGTACTTCATCTTGGGTAAAAAGGAAATTACCGAGTGTATTTCTGATAATTCTTTCTTCAATATGAGGAAATTCACTCCACAACTCTTCTAAAACAGTGTTTTTAGGAGAAAGTAAGGCTTGTTCTTGGTCATAAAAACCAATATCAACATTTGCACCCAGCTTAATTTCTGGATTGTGTTTAGTAATTTCATTTAAAAGAGTTGTTTTCCCAACCCCATTTTGACCAATTAAAGCAATACGTTCACCGCGGTGTGCTGTAAATGATACATTTTTAAAGAGCGGCGTGTCGCTACTTGGATAAGTGAAACTAAAATCATTCAGTTGAATAACATCATTTCCACTCGCTTTTTTAACTTGGAATGAAAAGTTTGCTCCTGCTTCATCGTCAAGCGGGCGATCAATAACGTGCATTTGTTCTAAAGATTTCCGCCTACTTTGAGCACGCTTAGTGGTTGACGCACGTGCAATGTTACGCTGAATGAAATCTTTTGCATCTTTAATTTCTTCTTGTTGTTTTTCATAACGTTTCAAATCTTGCTCATAATTTGCTGATTTATCAATTAAATATTTACTGTAAGAACCCATGTATTTGGTTGTTGTTTGATGAGCGACTTCATAGACCGTATTAATGATTTTATCTAAGAAGTACCGGTCATGTGAAACAATTACGATTGCACCAGGATAACCAATTAGGTAAGACTCAAGCCAAGTAAGTGTATCGATATCTAAATGGTTAGTCGGTTCATCTAAAAAGAGAAGATCAGGTTTAATTAACAAAAGTTCACCTAAAGCAAGACGTGTTTTTTGCCCACCACTTAAAGAACTGACTTGTTTATCATAAAAATCTTCAGAAAAACCAAGTCCAGAAAGCACACCTTTAATATCACTCTCATAACGATATCCACCACTATCTTCAAACTTTTGAAGTCGCGCACCGTACGAGGTAATTAAATCAGTATTATCTATCTTGTTATTTGCACCACGTTCAATCTCTTTTGCAAGTTTGTTCAACGCTTTTTCTTCTTCGATAAAATCAGAAAAAACATCCAGCATAAATTGCCACACATTTGTATTTTCATCGATTACGATATGTTGCTCTAAGTAACCTATATTTAAATCTTTTGTTTTAAATATTTCACCGTTATCATAGCTAATTTCATTTGTCATTATTTTAAGTAGTGTCGATTTTCCAGCTCCATTACGACCGACAATTGCGATTCGGTCTGAACTTTTAATTTCAAGATCGACATCCATTAAAATGTTTTCGCCACCAAATGATTTACTAATGTTTTTTAATTGCATTAAAATCATTTCTTTCACCTCATTCTAGATAAGTGTAACGTATTTAGGTACATGTTAGCAATTAAGAAAATATTCAGTTTATACATAATTGAGTAAATCTGTTAATATAGGAGTAATGATAATTAGGAGTGGATGACATTTGACTAAACACAGCATACCTCAAGCAACTGCGAAACGTTTACCTCTTTATTACCGTTTTTTAAATAACTTGAGCCATCAAGGTAAAACGCGTGTTTCTTCAAAAGAATTAAGCGAAGCTATAAAAGTTAATCCAGCAACAATTAGGAGAGATTTTTCTTATTTTGGCGCCTTAGGTAAAAAAGGTTATGGGTATAATGTGGAGTACTTGCTTGAATTTTTTAAAAATACATTAAATCAAGATGAATTAACAAAAGTTGCTTTAATCGGTGTAGGAAATTTAGGAACTGCTTTTTTAAAATACAATTTTACACGAAATAATAATACTAAAATTGTTAAAGCATTCGACCGGTCTAAAAAGAAAGTTAATAAAAAAATTGGCTCTGTTCCTGTTTATCATATTGATGACATAGAAAAACACTTAGCAGGCGTTGAAGTTGCAATTTTAACCGTCCCTCAAGCAGAAGCACAAGAAATAACAGACCGCTTAGTTGCCGAGGGTATTACAGGCATACTCAACTTCACACCAGCAAGATTAACACTTCCAGATCATGTAAGAATTCATCATATTGATTTATCGGTTGAACTTCAATCACTCGTTTATTTTATGAACCATTATTCAAACGAAAAATAAAGCATTGGTTAACACATGCCAAAGTGTTAATCAGCGCTTTATTTTTTTGTTTTATTTAAGCGGTGCCTTTGAATATGCCTCACACCAGCACCAAGGTCTACAATCGCAATGATTGCATAAATAATCGTAAACATACTCCATCCTGAATTTTGACCAGAATAACCAGCAATTATTGTAAATAAAACACCTAACATAATATAAACAATCCCGATGACCATTTTAATTAGCCTCCAATCAGGTAAATAATTGAACTAAGTTCATTTTGTAGTCTCTCTAGCTCATCGACATCAATCAATAATTGAGCGAGAACTGTAATACTATTCATTCCCATATGAACGAGAATAGGGACAATAATTGTTTTTGTTTTTACATACAAGTAAGAAAATACAAGCCCCATACCAGTATAAACTAATAGATGTGTTAAATCTAAGTGGATAACCGCAAAACCTAAAGAAGAAAGGATTGCTGCCCAAAAGAAATTCATTTTTGTGTGCAGAGTTCCAAAAATAATTTTTCTAAAGATAAGTTCTTCTAAGATTGGCGCAAAAACTGCTGGGATAATTAAAAAGATTGGTGCTTGATCAATGACATTCATAATCTCAGCTGTATTTTCTGATACTGGATCAATTGCAAATATATTTAACTCAATAAGGGCTGCGATCATTTGTGCAAAGTAAGCTAAAAACATTCCAATTACAGTCCATTGAATAATCTTTCCGAGACCACTTCGGCTATGTTTTAATTCATTTACAATATCTGTTCTTAAAAGATATAAGGAAATAATTGTCGCTAGAGCAAATGCAGCTAACTGACCATATACAAGCGCGTCGATAGGATTTAAGTTAAGGCCAATTACGAGGAGAGGAATTGTTACAAATCCTGAAAGGTGCATTAAAACATATGTTAACATGGTAAACCAATATCTTGCTGAAATCATTTAATAACCTCACTTTAAATATATCTTACCTTAATTATTGTATCATATTGCTTGTTTTAATTGATAGTCTAAAGAATTCATCTAAATTAATGTATAACGCTTGCATTTCTAAACAATATTATTTAGTATATATAGTGAACTTAGCACTCGGACGATAGGAGTGCTAATAAAACATTAAAAAAGAACTAGGAGGTTGTCTAACATGATAAGACCATTAGGTGATCGTGTAGTCATTGAGCTCGTTAAACAAGAAGAAAAAACTGCAAGTGGGATTGTATTACCAGATTCAGCTCAAGAAAAACCACAAGAAGCACGCGTAATTGCAGTAGGTTCAGGTATCATTGATGATGGAGATAGAATTCCTCTAGAAGTTAAAGCAGGAGACCAGATTATTTACTCGAAATATTCTGGAACAGAAGTTAAATACGAAGGTACTGAATACTTAATTATCCGCGAAGATGATATCTTAGCAGTGATTGAATAATAAAAATAAACTTTAAAACTTAAAAAATATAAGGAGGCACGACTTTATTATGGCAAAAGAAATTAAATTTAGTGAAGACGCTCGTCATGCATTATTACGAGGTGTAGATACATTAGCAGATGCTGTAAAAGTAACATTAGGACCAAAGGGACGTAACGTTGTATTAGATAAACAATTTGGTTCGCCACTTATTACAAATGATGGTGTAACAATTGCAAAAGAAATCGAATTACCAGATGCATTTGAAAATATGGGTGCACAACTTGTTTCAGAAGTAGCATCAAAAACAAATGACGTTGCAGGTGACGGAACAACAACAGCAACAGTTCTTGCTCAGGCAATGATTCGTGAAGGATTAAAGAACGTTACAGCAGGTGCTAACCCTGTCGGTATTCGTCGTGGAATTGAAGAAGCAGTTAAAACAGCTGTTGAAAACTTACAAGAAATCTCACAAGAAGTTGGCGATAAAGAGTCAATCGCACAAGTAGCTTCAATTTCATCAGGTGATAATGAAGTTGGAGAATTAATCGCTGAAGCAATGGAACGTGTAGGAAATGATGGTGTTATTACAGTTGAAGAGTCAAATGGTTTCTCAACAGAATTAGAAGTTGTTGAAGGAATGCAGTTTGATCGTGGTTTCGCATCACCATACATGGTAACAGATAATGATAAAATGGAAGCAGTATTTGAAAATCCATATATCTTAATTACTGACCAAAAAATTGCAAACATCCAAGAAGTCTTACCAGTTCTTGAAGCGGTTGTACAAGAAAGTAGACCAATTTTAATTATTGCTGAAGACGTTGAAGGTGAAGCATTAGCTACACTCGTTGTTAACAAATTACGTGGAACATTTAACGCAGTAGCGGTTAAAGCTCCAGGATTTGGTGACCGTCGTAAAGCAATGTTAGAAGATATTGCAACACTTACAGGTGGAGAAGTTATTACAGAAGAATTAGGACTAGATCTTAAAGCAACTGAATTATCTCAACTTGGACGTGCAGCGAAAGTTGTTGTTTCAAAAGAAAACACAACAATTGTTGAAGGAGCAGGTGCACCAGATGCAATCGCAAGTCGTGTAAACCAACTTCGTGCTGAAGCAGAAGAATCAACTTCAGAATTCGACAAAGAAAAATTAAACGAACGTCTTGCAAAATTAGCAGGCGGGGTAGCTGTTGTTAAAGTCGGAGCAGCAACAGAAACAGAATTAAAAGAACGTAAACTTCGTCTAGAAGACGCACTTAACTCAACACGTGCAGCAGTTGAAGAAGGTATCGTTTCAGGTGGTGGAACAGCGCTAATGAACGTATACAAAAAAGTAGCTGAACTGAAATTTGAAGACGATGACGAAACAACAGGCGCTAATATCGTCCTTCGTGCACTAGAAGAACCAGTTCGTCAAATTGCTGAAAACGCAGGTTTAGAAGGTTCAATCGTTGTTGAACGTCTAAAAGGCGAAGACGCAGGAATTGGTTTTGACGCAGCAAAAAGTGAATGGGTAAACATGGTAGAAGCAGGAATTGTCGACCCTACTAAAGTAACACGTTCAGCACTACAACACGCAGCATCAGTTGCAGCAATGTTCTTAACAACTGAAGCAGTCGTAGCTAACGAACCAGAAGAAGCTGGCGGAGGCGGAATGCCTGATATGGGCGGCATGGGCGGCGGAATGCCGGGCATGATGTAA
>JARIBO010000069.1 GCA_029257405.1 Caryophanales bacterium | reverse complement strand
TTCGTCCAAATTTGTTCTTTTTGTCTTACTTTCATACTAACTAAACGCTCCTATTCCTTTTGCTATAGTGCAAATAAATTTAATATCTTAAGTAAATATTATGTATAAATATATCTTCATATCTATCCATTGTATCTTAAATTCATATCACGTGCTTAAGAAAGGGTTTAAAATATCCATAAACACTTTTTACAAACGAACTAAACTGTAGGAATATTATAACAACGTTTGACTTATAACAAATAATTATCTATCATACGAATTGACTAAAAAAATTAAATATGTAATCGAAGCACTAGGGGAGCTATATATTTGGCTGAGAGGAACGAGAAACGTTCTGACCCTTCGCACCCGATCTGGATAATACCAGCGTGGGGAAGCGCATTCTTGAGTTATATAACTAATACTAACTACAACAAGACTGCATTCCCACGTGGAATGCAGTCTTTTTTATATCAAAATAAATATTATAGGAGGACTAAGAATGGAAAATGTAAAGAATAGTTCAACCAAACTTACAGGTGCAAGTATTATATTGTCACCAATGAGTAATGATTTTATTGATGTGATTTTAGGTACTTTAGATGCAGTGGATACATCTAAAGTATGGATAGAAACAGATGATGTATCAACAACAATACGAGGGAAATTGATTCATGTATTTAACGTTACTAAAGCAATTTGTGTGCATGCAGCAAAGACTGGTAAGCATGTATCATTTCAAGCTACATACGCTATGGGAGGTCCGCCTCCAGAAGGTGAAGTAAAAACATTCCTAGAAGTTGAAGACACGCTTAGTAATGTAATTGATAAAGCAGATAATAATATTTTTGTTTCTGCAAAATTTACTTTATATCCACTTAGTCAAGGAGATTATGTAGAGACAATATTCAAACAGATCGACTTAATTAAAGAGTTTGTCGAAGTTAGCAAAACGTACTATTCTACAAAAATAACCGGTGGAATAATTGATATTTTTAATGGACTAGAAAGTGTATTTAAAACGACTGTTGACGCAGGTTCAACTCATACACATATGACTGTATCGATTTCAATCAATAGTCCGTCACATAAATAAAAATAAGAATAATTAAAGGAGAATAAATCATGTTAAAGCGTTATGTTTTATTATTAAGTGTAGTTTTACTCTTGTTGATAGGGTGTAATACAGCTGAAAGTAATCCTAATAAAAAATTAACTCCAGTTACCTTTGTTTTGGATTGGACGCCAAATACGAATCACACAGGAATCTATGTAGCAGAGTCAGAAGGGTATTTTGAAGAAGAAGGATTAGATGTAGAAATTATTATGCCGGGGGAGGCAGGCGCTGGCCATTTAGTTGCAACAGGTAAAGCAGACTTAGGCATTAGTTATCAAGAAAGTTTAATGATGGCACGTGATTCAGATTTACCACTTGTATCTGTCGGCGCAGTTATTCAGCATAATACGGCAGGGTACGCATCTCCCGTAGAAAAAAACATTGTCGAACCTACAGATTTTGAAAATAAAGTATTTGGTGCCAGTATGAGTGAGTTATCAAAAGCAATCATGAAAACAAGCATGGAGGAAAATGGAGCAGATTATACAAAAGTGAAATCAACAAATATTGGAGATTCTGACTTCTTTGTAGCTGCAGAACGTGATATTGATTTTTCACTTGTATTTCAAGGATGGACAGGTATTGAAGCAGAAATACGTGGACAAGAATTAAATATGATTTATCTAAATGATCTTTCAGAAGGCCTCGATTTTTATACACCAATTATTGCAACGAGTGAAAAAATGATTAAAGAAAACTCAGAAATTGTTGATAGATTTATGACTGCAACAACGAAAGGCTATGAGTTTGCGATTGATAAGCCAGAAGAAGCGGCAGATATTTTAACGAAAAATGTACCCGATTTGAATGAAGAACTTGTTAAAGAAAGTCAAAAGTGGCTTGCGACAAAGTATCAAGATGATGCAAGTGAATTTGGTATTCAAGAAACAGAACGCTGGGAAAAAGTAAAAGACTTTATGGTTGAACATGATTTAATCGATGCAGAATTTGATGTAAATCAAGCATTTACAAATGAATTTATAACAGAAAAGTAAGGATGGTATATAATGAAAAATACGTTAATAAGTGTGCAAATAATTCCGGCAGTCAAACAAGAAGATAAGTATGATTATGTTGATGCGGCAATTAAAGTCATTGATGATGCAGGCATAAACTATGAAGTTCATCCATTAGAAACAACCATGGAAGGTGAACTTCAAGAGTTATTACAAGTTATTCAACAAATGAACGATAAACTTGTCAGCATGGGAGCAGAAAGTATTATTTCTCAAGTGAAAATTTTTCATAATCCATCAGGTGTAAGTTCTGAAAAATTAACGGAGAAATATAGATGATTAAGCAAGTTACAAAAAGAGGATGGCGAGCAATTTTGGCCATCTTAGTTATTTTGTTATTATGGGAAGTAGCAGTAACTCTATTTCAGGTTGAAGAATGGTTATTACCTGCACCATCAGTTGTTGTTTTAGATTTATTTAAAGTTTGGCCTAATTTTTATCCGCATTTATTATCAACCTTATTATTATCCGTTCTTGGTTTTATAATCGGTTCAACAATTGGATTAAGTGTAGCAACACTACTTCATTTATTTAAAGGGTTGAAAGAGACATTTTATCCATTTTTAATTTTATCTCAAAACATTCCAATTATTGTTTTAGCACCATTACTCGTTATTTGGTTTGGATTTGGTACGATGCCAAAGTTTATTATTATTACACTTGCATGTTTTTTCCCAATAGCCGTATCTACTTTAAGTGGATTACAGCAAACGAATAGAGA
>JARIBO010000046.1 GCA_029257405.1 Caryophanales bacterium | reverse complement strand
GTAATAATTGAAGCTTGTGTTGAAATAATTGCTAAAACACCAAAGACAAGACTAAATGCATACATAATTAAGACTGATTGTCGATGTGAGAATCCGACATTTAATAATTGATAATGAATGTGTTTATTATCAGGGGCCATAATCTGTTGTTTAGTTACAGCTCTTCTAACAATTGCAAACAAGGTATCAAAAATTGGTACGGCTAAAATCACAATGGGGATAATAAAGCTAAAGAGTGCAATATTTTTAAAGAGTCCAAGAATTGAAATAACGGCAATCATATAACCTAAAAAATTAGAGCCGGTGTCTCCCATATATATTTTAGCGGGATAAAAATTATGGTACAAAAACCCTAAATTCGACCCGACTAAGACAATACTTAAATAGGCTGCGACTACTTGACCCTGCATGATTGCCATAAAGAACATACTCAGTAAGGCAATGGTTGAAACACCAGTTGCGAGACCATCGAGTCCGTCGATTAAGTTAATCGCATTCGTAATTCCAACTATCCACAGGAGCGTTAAAATAATCCCAAAAAAACCTAAATCAATCATCCCAATAAAAGGTAGAGTTACTCGGTCAATTACAAGTCCAGATAATACTAAAAGGCCTGCTCCGGTTGTTTGTCCAGTTAACTTTAATATCGGACGAATACTATATTTATCGTCTAAGGCTCCAGTTATAACAATAATCGCACTTCCTACGATAATTGCAGGCATGTGTTCACTATGTGGTTGGAGATAAAGTAAACCAATTAAAAAACCAAAATAAATTGATAGTCCACCTAAACGTGGTGTGGGATTAATGTGTATTTTACGAAAGTCAGGAATGTCCATAAATTTATATTTTATCGCAAATTCTTTAACGAAAAATGTAAGAATGAACGTCGCCATTGCTGACATCAGTAATACTATTACAAACTCTGAATAATTAAACATATAATTCTCCTATCGTCCACATACACTTCTAAGTATAAAGTATAACGAATATGCATAGATAGATGCAATCATTTTAAGCAATTACCACTTATTTATCTCGATTATAAGTATTTTCCGTGAAAAAACCAACCATTCATTATGGTTGGTTAAATAATTAACTAGTCTCTACTCTCTTTAAACGATGCTTCAATCAGTTCAGCATAACGTTCTTCCATTACTTTTGTCTTAAGTGACATTTTTGGTGTTAATTCACCTGTATCAATTGTCCATTCTTCACCTATAATGATGATTTTTTTCGGTTTTGCATAAGATGAGAAACGATTTGTTAGTTGATCGACTTCATTTTCATATAATGCTTGAACTTCTGGTAACTGGCTTAATTCTTCTTTTGTATTATATTTTAAGTTACGTTTATTCGCCCATTCGGTTAATGCTTCGTACTCTGGATTAATAAGTGCTAATACATATTTTTCATTGTCACCGACAACGAGTGACTGACCAATATATGAACTTTCATTAATTGAACTTTCAATTGGTGCAGGTGCTACGTTCATGCCTGTTGATAAAACTAATATCCGCTTCTTCCGGTCTAAAATACGTAAGTAGCCATTTTTATCAAAGTCACCTACGTCCCCTGTTTTAAACCAGCCATCTTCTGTAAATGTAGCTTTAGTTTCTTCTTCATCATTATAATATCCTTGTGTCACGCTCGGTCCTTTTACGAGTACTTCACCATCTTCAGCAATTGTAACATCTGTATTAGGTAAAACACGTCCCACAGTCCCAATTCGTGCTTCTAGCATCGGATTTGTTGAAACGATAGGCGATGTCTCAGTTAAGCCGTATCCTTCTAAAATCGGTATATTTAGCGCCCAGAAGAACTTTGCTATTTCTGGATTTAAAGTACCCCCTCCAGAAACCATCGTTTTAATTTCGCCACCTAATTCTTTTCGAATCGTTTGGTAAACTAGCTTATCAGCTCGTTGCCACTTTTTAGCTAGGCTTTTAGGCAAATAATTTTGGTTGACCATTTCTTCTGTACCTGCTTTAAGATAGTAGTCGTAACGTTCTTCGCCTACTTTTAATGCCCAGTTAAAGATTCTTCGCTTAACGGGTGAGCCTTCATTCATTTTTTTCATAATACCTGCATATACTTTTTCAAATAAGCGGGGTACACTTGTTACAACTTGTGGTTTAATTTCTTTTAAGTTCTCAGATATAGTTTCAATACTTTCAGCATAAGCAATTGTCGCACCAGAACTAAGTGGTAAGAAGTGACCTGCTAGTCTTTCAAATACATGTGAGACAGGTAAATAAGATAAGGTTTTATCTGCAGGTTCTAACTCAAAAATCCAAAACTTTGCTCCTTCTATGTTTGCTAAAATATTACCATGCGTTAACATAACACCTTTTGGTTTACCTGTTGTGCCTGACGTATGAATGATTGTCAATAAGTCGTCACGTTTTATTTTTTTCCAATTTTCAGTCCATGCTTCATATGGTTCATCCGCACCAAGACGCTCAATTGTATCAAATGCAATAACATTATCTCGCTCTCTAAATGCGTCACTTGGCGTCATGACGATAATTAATTTCATATTAGCATTTGTTTCAAGTACTTTTTGGTACTGATCGTCATCTTGAACGACAATGTAAGTTGCTTCAGCATTGTTAATCATATATTCAACTTGGATAGCTGGAATTGTTGGATAAATCGGTACACTTGTCACGTGTAAGCTTGCAGCAGCAAAATCTGATATCGTCCACTTTGGTCCACTATGAGCTAAAATTGCTAATTTATCATCGCTTGTGATGCCTTTTTTCTTTAAACCAGCTGCGAAGTTTTGAATCCGCTCCCATAAACCGTTATAGGTAATATGTGTATAAGTCCCTGATTCTTTCCACATTAGTGCTTTTTGATCCGGATAGTTTTCAACAGACCTGTAAAGCATTTCTAGAATATTTAATGACCTCATCTTAATCCCTCCATCTTCAATTCAAATGTATAAGTAAATAATTGCAATAGATTGTATTCGCTTACATTTAATTGTATCTTATAATTGTTGTTTGAACAACTGTTTGTTTATAATATCTATTTAAGCTTTCTTTAACTTACTGCATCACAACTTCTTTTCAAATTGTTATATGCTTTTTCTAAATGTGCTTGATCAAGTTCTGATAATTTGTCCCATTTAACAACTTCCATAATATAAAAATGAAACTCCCAAATTTTTTGTTTAATATCTTCAGAACTCACGACTGCTATTTTATATAAGACATTAATTATGCCATAAAGGACTGAAACATCGTTTTGTCCATAGTAGCGGATTTCATAAAAACTTTTATATAAATAATCTTCGAATTTTGTTGGTTTGTGAATAATCCGCAAGTTATCCTCTGTATCTGCTAAATAAGGTGTATAACTTTGAACTTCACCTAATTCTGTGAGTAAAACCCCAATTCGATTCATGCAATTTACAGCAGTATGTGGATCATTTGTTGATGGTGAGATAGCACGTAATGCAATTTCTTCTAATTTTTGAATTGTATAACCAAAATCTTGGACGTCAGAACGTTCGTTTCCAATGACAACAAATGAATTTATTTTTGCTTCTATTTTTTCTTCACTCCAAATTGTCATTAGCGGCAATTTTTCTGGAATAAAACTACCAGGTTGAACATGGAGTTCAATCACACTTTTATTTTTAGTTGCCCAATTAATAACACTTTCCCAGTCAATATTTTGAACGTAGCCAGATTCATTTGCTGTTAGCATTGTTTTTTCTTTTGTTTTTAATTCGAGTAACTCCATTTCGCGCCAGTAACGATATGAGTGATAAGGTTGTTCTTTTTTATAGAGTAAATTAATTGCAGTTGTTCCTTCATTTTTTAATAAGTTAATCAAATTGTTTATTTGGAGGAATCTTGAAGAATGATGAATAAAGTAAACAAAAGCACCTAGATTAATCATCGCAATTACAACCATAATAATCGGACCAATAAACGGTTTACTATTATCAACTAAAAATAATAATACGAGTGCTGATATAAAGCCTGAACAATAAATACCTAAGACATGTTGGGTAAATTTATTTTTCATAAAGTTTTGTAAGATACGTGGTGAAAATTGTGATGAGTATGTTGTTAATACAACCATAATAACGGAAAAACTAAGTGTTGTCATCGTTAAAATTGCTGTTACAAGTGTTGAGTAAATTTTTTTGGCGGTATCTTTTTCAATAAGGAAGTTTTTTAAAATATCTTCTCTAAATAAAGAGACAATCCACGTGTCTGTTAAACTTATGGTAATAACTAAAATGAGCGTAATTAAACTGTATATTGCTGGCATAAACCAAAAACTATCCCGAATATTAAACCATACTTTCGACTTACTCATAGATGATTCCTCCATTATTTGCTGTAAAATATTATGTTAATTTTAACTTAATTCGTTACATTGAACAACTTTAAGTTAAATATTTTCTGATTTTTTGTTGTATTTTTAATTCAGATAGGTTAGGATTTATTTTATAGAAATACTTTTATTTTTATCTAAAGATAAGTATTATTAATAAATTATCATAATCAAAAAATAGGAGAGTGATCAAGATGAGAAAACGTTCAATTGTCTCGATTGCAGGTGCAATAGGTGTTACTGGAGTAATCGGCTATCTGTTAAAAAAGAATGCTGATAAAAGTAAGGCTTTTCAAAAAACGGTAGAAAAAGCTGGTATTCCTGATCAATTAAAAGCTGCTAATCATGAGGAACTTTCTGAAAATGCTGATATGGTCTCTGAAGGATCACAATACGGTGTTTCTTATTATAATAAAATTCAAGAAGAAAAAAATAAAAATAAGTAAATAAAGATAAACAAAGAAGAGCAGAATTATTTTCTGCTCCTCTTTTTTCTGTTTTTTATTTTTTCGGTTCAACTAATAAGCCGCCGTCACCTTCAAGGTATTCGATCATTCCTTCTGCAGCGCGGTAAGCAAAAGCTCCAACTGTTGCAGTTTGTTGCTGTATTTTTTGAGGTAAAGCTGAAGCGCCAATAACAAATAAGTTCTCCATATCCCAGACTTGTGAATAATTATTGACAGCAGATATTTCAGGGTCGTCTCCCATAATAACACCACCACCTGCTTCACCATAACCTTGCTGATGACTCCACTCCTCAGCTACTCCATTGTTTTCTACAATATCTGCACCCATTTCTTCCATTAACTCTGTCATTTTTTCTATACCAAATTCTTCTAACTTTTTATCATGGTCAGTAATTCGATTCGTTACACGTAAAAGAGGATCATTAAAGATATCTTTATAAGTAGGATCAAGGTCCATGTAATTAAATGCCCAACCATAAGATGCTGCTTTAAAGACGACAAATAATCCTCGATTTGCGTAATGAAGTGATTTTTCTTTGAATTCCTTTCCCCAACTTGGTGTTTCTTTAGGAACACGGTTGTAGATAACTGGCCCTTCACCTCTAAGCCTTAGTTCAACCATACCTCCCCCTATAAAATCAAGGTCAGTTGTATCAAGATTATCACTATCTAAATCACTAAACGTACCACCAAGCGCACCTGCTCCCATTGCTAAATTAAACTTTTTATCTTCAAAAAAACCGGTTATTGTACTACTCGGACTACTAAAACCACCCGCATTTTTACCAATCACACCTTTTTTTGTTTCTGGATTATACGGTTCCCCAATTTTTGATAAGAGCATTAATTTAGTATTAGAAAGAGGATAACCACCTAGAACTATAATATCGGCAGGTTGTTCATATTCCATACCTGTTCGCATGTCCACATATAAGATACCTGTTGCTTTTCCGTCTTTATGAAGGACACGACGGGCAAATGAATTTGTTCTTAATTCATAATTTCCCGTTTCTTTTGCTGTTGGTATAACAGTCACGATTGGATCTGATTTTGCACCAAAATCACACCCATACATCATACAAAATGAACAATACTGGCAGGCATTAATTGTTTGCCCATCTGGATTTTCATATTGTTCTGAAATATTTCCAGATGGAATCTGAAAAGGATGATAGCCTAAATTTTTTGCCGCTTCTTTAAATAAAGTAATTGGTGGTGTTTCTTTCATTGGCGGTGTTGGGTAAGGTGAGCTTCTCGGAACGCCTACGGGATCTTCTTCACCTGAAGTGCCTGCCATTTTTTCAAATTTATCATAGTACTCTTCTAACTCATCATACGTAATCCCCCAGTCTTGTAAAAACATATCTTTTGGAATTTTGTCTTCACCATACTTTTCGATTGTTATTGAACGTGCTTCAAAGTCAAACGCAGTCGCTCTATGAGTAACACCTGACCAGTGGGAACTATTTCCACCTACGTCTGTTCCTTCAAAATTTTCTTCTTGGGTTCTTAAAGGGAACGCTTCTTCGTCTGTATTACTTCTTGCAGTAATTGTTGATAAAGAGTTATCTTGCTGCATATAATATCTAGACGCGTAACGTAGCTCATCTTTTGCTCCAACAAAATCAGTCACATCTTGATCTTTACCGCGTTCAAGCGCAACAACTTTATAACCTTTTTTAGATAACTCAGCTGCTGGAATACCTCCTGAAAAACCAGTTCCAACAATAACGACATCTACTTTATCTAGCTTTTTTGCCATAAATACCACTCCTACAGATTTATTTTTGATGATAATCTGTTAAGCTTACTGGTTCTAATGCTTGAAATTCTTCTGATTCAATTAAATCAGTGTAACCAGCTCGCGCACCTGGATATTCGCGCATTTTCCAGCCTTGCATATCTTTATTTCCACCGTAAAGGGGATCGGCATAAGCACCTTCGATTGTCATTTGTCGTAATAATTTAAAAAATGTACTCGATGTTACACCATCTAGTTCAATTTTTTCATCTACCAAGTCTTGCAAGATTGCATCTTGTTGTTCTGCTTCGATATCTTTAAATTTCGCTTCATGACGTTCTTCACTTTCTGCATTTATTTTGCGTAGACCTGTAATAAATACTTCACCACGGTTCATCAGAGTTTGGTAGGTATTAATATCTTCCACTTCTTGTCTAGGTGCATTCATATAATCTTTTCTATTTGAACCATAGTCACCGGCAAGTTGCTTATCGATAAAGTAAGGTACACCTAACCCAATTGCACCTGGACCATTTTCGTCTTCAGGATAAATCCGTTCTGTTGCAGCTTGTAAGACAA